>CACHPL010000002.1 GCA_902581795.1 uncultured Pelagibacteraceae bacterium
TTAATTTTTCACTTAAAAAATTTTTATCCTAAAGTAAATTTTATTGGTCTAGATATTTCCAAAGATAGTATTAATTTTGCAAAAAAAAGAGCTAAAGATTTTAAAAATATAAGATTTATAAATAAAGATTTTTTAAAATTTCAAACAACAAAAAAATTTGATCTTATTATTGGAGCTGGTTTTTTATGTTACTTTGAAAATTTCAGCCACCCATTGAGTAAAATAATGAGACTTACAAATAAAAAAAAATCTGGAAAAATTTTACTATTTGGAGATTTCAATTCTTCCGGAGTAGATAAAATTATTAGACATCGTAATATGAGTATCAGCTCAAAATGGGAAAGCGGTTTTAATTCATTTTCTATAAAAACAATTTCAAATTATGTTAATAGTAAAAAAATGAAATTAGTCTATAAAAAGTTTAATTTACCTAATAAGATCACGAAAAGAAATGACCCCATTAGATCATATACAATAACAACCAAAAATAATAAAAAATTTATTTTGAATAGTGCTAATATTGTTTTTGAATTTTACTCTTTAATAATAACTAAAAAATAATTGTATGACACAATATTGCAAAAGTTGTATTCTCCCAAGTACAAAACCCTACATAAAATTTGATAAATATGGAGTATGCAAAGCATGTCATTTCCATATGATAAAAAATAAAAGATTGAAAAATGCAATTAATTGGAAAAAAAGAAAAAAAGAATTTGATAAATTAATAGTTAAAATAAAAAATTCAAAAGCTCCTTTCTATGATGTTTGCGTTCCTGTAAGTGGGGGAAAGGATAGCATAACTCAAGTTAGTCACCTATTAAAAAAAGGGTTAAGAATATTGTGCGTTAATGTTGATTATGGAATTAAAACAAAAATTGGTTACCACAATTTATCTTGTGTAACAAATATGGGCGCTAATTTAATTACTTACAGACCCGAACTAACACTCCATAAAAAAATTTTAAGAATGTCTTTTTTAAAATATGGAGATCCTGATTTGATGAGCCACTGCTTACTTCATGCATACCCAATAAGAGTTGCATTAAATTTAAAAATACCAATGGTTTTGCTGGGTGAAAATGCTGCACTCGAATACAGTGGATCTAGTTCTTTTAATGATAAATTATTAAGTACAAAATGGTTTAAATATTATGCATCAAATGCTGGAATGACTCCTAAAAAATTTTCAAAAATACACAAAATACCTTATAAAAAACTTAAAAATTACGATTTACCTGCCTCAAACGAATTAAAAAAAACAATTCCGGTTTTTTGCAGTTATTTTTTTAAGTGGAATTCTGAAAATAATTTAAAAATTGCAAAAAAATATAATTTTAAAACACTAAGCAAGTCATCTGAGGGGACTTATAGGAATTACGTTGGTATTGATGAAAAAATAAATAGGGTTCATCAATATCTAAAATTACTTAAATTTGGCTATGGAAGAGCTACAGACCATGCATGCGAAGATATTCGAAATAATGTAATAACAAGAAAGAAAGCAATTTTATTGGTAAAAAAATTTGATAGAAAAAAAATTTCTAACTATTTCATTAATGATTTTATAAAATTTATTGGAATTACAAGAAAAGATTTTTTTAAAACTTTGAAAAAATTTACAAATAAAAAAATCTGGAAAACTAATAAAAATTTTAATTTAACTAAAATAGATGAGATTTTTTAAATGAGAGTAAAGAAAAGAAAGATAAAAAGAAAATTTGTAGCTAATAAAAAAACTAATTTAATTATCTCAAATGTAGGAGAAATTTCATTAGGGACAAATGAGCATTTAACTATAAATGTTTTAAATAAAAAAAATGAAATTTGTGCAATGAATTGGGGTCTTTATGCCACTTCTTCAATTAACAGTAGGCTTAAAAAAGAGGGTTTTTTGACAGCTTTAACTAAAAATTCATTTAATAAGTTTTTTGTTATGTTAATTGATAAAAAAAAAATAAAAAATTTTAAAAGTTATTGCAAAGTAGAAAAAATAAAAGTTATTAAATGGTTAGATAAATCAAATTAAAAATTAAATTCTTTGAACCAAAATTTTTTAATAGCAACACCGATAATATCAACTTGGCCTAAACCAAAAAAAAATACTTTAGTTTTTAGCTCAGAATCTGCAATATTAAATGCAAATGGTCCTCAAAATAAATATAAAAATCATATTATTACAGAATTTAGATGGAAAAATAAAAAAAAACTTTTTGAAGATTATGAATATATAGACTCACTTTATGAAAAATTACTTGTAGATTTAGCAAACAAACTAAACTCACTGCACTCAATAAATTATAGTCTACTTTTTTGGCGTATACTAATTGGACCATGGTTGTCTACTTTTTTGCATATATATTATGAAAGATGGAAAAATATTGAAACAACCTGTAAAAATAACAAAATAGACAATTGTATTTTTTTAAATTTAAATAATGATTTATTCACGCCATATGATGATCAAGAGTTCTGTTTTTATTCGTTTAATGATTTATGGAATCAATTTATCTACCAATATATTTGTAATTATTTTATAAAAAAAAAAATAATTAATAAAAAATATAGCTTATCTTTACAAAAAAAAGAGATAAAAAAGATGCAATTAAGTTATAAACCAAAAAAATCCAAGTTTTCAAAATTTTTATTTAGTACCTTTGACAATTTTAATAAAAGAAATTATAAATATTTTATTTATCAAACATATTTAGGTTTTAAACAAGAGTTAAAATTATCTATTAAGTTAAATCAAATGCCCATTTTTTCATTTAAAGAAATCAAAAAAAACAATAAAATAATTCATGAAAATTTTAGAAAAGATCTATTAAGTAATTTCAAACCCAAAGATAATTTTGAGAAAAGCCTGAACGGAATATTAGGTTTGCAGTTACCATTGATCTTTGTTGAAAATTTTTCTGATTTAGAACAGTTTTCAAAATTAAGTAATATACCTCAGAATCCAAAAATAATTTTTACATCTAATACCGCTTGGTTCGATACTAAAGTTACATACCATATAGCAAAGTTAAAGGAAAAAAAAACCAAATTATTATACGGACAGCATGGTGGAACTTATGGAATCTCAAAAATTTTATGGCCCGAAAAACACGAGAGAGAAATTTCAGATAATTTTTTATCTTGGGGATGGAACGAAAATAATGATCCTAAAATTATAAATATTGGAATATTTAAAAAATTAAAAATTAATAGAAAAAAATCTGAAAAAAGAAATTTATTATTTATGTTAAAAAGTAGACAAAGATATTTCTATTCGATGGACTCATCTGGAGGTACGGAACAATATAGTGAACATATAAAATATTGTTCAAAATTTCTCTTTAAACTAAACAAAAATATAAAGTCCAAAACCATTCTTAGGTTACCTCACAATTCTGATGATGTAAAAAATGTGGATTTCTATTCTAATTTAGGAAAAACATTCGATTTTTTTAGCAAAAATTCTGTGCAAGACGCATACAATCAATCAAAACTGACAATACATACAATTAACTCAACTTCTTTTATAGAAACATTGTCTGCAAACATACCTTCGATACTAATAATGAAAAAAAAATTGAATCCTATCAGAGATTTTGCCAAAAATGAGATCGAAAATCTTTATGATAATAAATTAATATTTGATGACTCTGTTAAAGCAGCGATTTTTGTAAATTCGATTTGGAGCAATCATATTGATACTTGGTGGAGTAACAAAGCAACTCAATTTGCAATTAAAAGATTTTGTAAAATATTTGCTAAAGAAAATTTGAATATTTTAGGTGATTTAAAAAAAATTTTACAATAGATTGTAACTGAATGTTAATTAAACTAATAAAATTTATAGTTCTACCTATTTTACACTTAATAAGAAAAGTGCTTAATGTTTTTGTGAAACATGGCTCTCCAAATTATTCGAAACCACCTTTAAGGTCATACACTTCTGCATTTAATTATCACGTAAAAGACGAAGAATTAAAAAATTATGAAAACTTTAAAAAATATTTTAAAAACTCGATTTTTCTCAACGAAGGTCAAATTAAAGAATATTCTATTAAACAAGCAATACAAAATGATAAAGAAGAAAAAAAGTTTTATTTAGAATTTGGTGTATTTCAGGGTAAGTCAATTAACTTCTTCTCAAAATTTCTAAATGGTAAAATATATGGTTTTGACTCATTCGAAGGACTTAAGGAGGATTGGGCAGGTTCAGAATATCCCAAAGGATTTTTTGATTTAAAAGGGAAAAAACCAAGCGTTGAAAGAAATGTCATTTTAATTAAGGGATTTGTACAAGACACGCTTGAAAATTTTCTTAACGATAAAAAACCCAAGGTAAACTTCATGCATCTAGATCTAGATACTTATGAAAGTACAAAATTTGTTTTAGATAAAATTAAACCTTATCTAGAAAAAGGGACAATAATATTATTTGACGAAATTTATAATTTTCCTGGTTGGGAAGTTGGCGAATATAAAGCTCTGACTGAAATTTTTAACGAAAATGAATACAAATTTTTAGCATTTTCTAAAGATGGTTGTCAGGCTGTAATTAAAATAATTTAAATTTCATAGATAAATCAATAAACCAATATGTCAGTTACAAAATTTTATAATTTAGGTAAAAACAAACTTTTTGGCATTTGCAGAAGTATTACCGGTGATGGTGTAAGAAAAACTTTAAAGATAATAAAAAATAATTTTAAAAATCTTAAAATAGTTGAAGTTTCTTCTGGCACGAAGGTTTTTGATTGGAAAATCCCTCCTGAATGGAACGTCACAGATGCTTATGTATTAGATAAATATAAAAACAAAATAATAGATTTTAAAAATAATAACTTACATTTAATTGGTTATTCAATACCGGTAAATAAAACTTTGAGTAAAAGTGTTCTATTTAAAAATTTGTATTCAATCCCTTCTCAGCCAAATGCAATCCCTTATGCTACCTCGTATTATAAAAAAAAATGGGGTTTTTGTATTTCTGATGATCAAAAAAAATTTTTTCATAAATCTTATAAGACAGAAGATAAATTTAAAGTTGTTATTAATTCAAATTTTAAAAAAAAAGGAAAGCTAACTTATGGTGAACTCATATTACCCGGAAAATCTAAGCAAGAAATTTTAATTTCTACTTATATATGTCATCCTTCGATGGCAAATAATGAATTATCGGGACCAATCGTCTCCTTACTTTTAATTGATTTTTTTAAAAAATATAAAAAATTAAATAAAACATTAAGATTTATATTTATTCCTGAAACTATAGGATCAATTACTTATCTAAGTAAAAATTTAAAATATTTAAAAAAGAATGTTATTGGCGGTTATAATTTAAGCTGTATTGGAGACGAGAGACAGCACTCTTGCTTGTTATCTAAATATGGAAACACACCTGCAGATTCAGCGCTTATTGAGTCATATAAAAAATTGAGAATTAAGTTTAAGAAATATTCCTTTTTGCAAAGAGGAGGGGACGAAAGACAATATAATTTTCCTGGTGTTGACTTACCGATAGCTTCAATTTTTAGAACTAAATTTTATGAATATCCTGAATACCATACATCTTTAGACAATTTTAATTTAGTTACAAAGAAAGGAATATCGGGTGGATATAAAGTTGCAAAAAAAGCTATAGAAATTTTGTCAAAAAAAATAATACCTAAAACTCAAACTATTTGTGAACCTCAAATGTCAAAAAAAGGATTGTATTCCACACTATCATTTAAATTGAATTACAAACGCAATCAAAACAAAATTCTACTTAGCTTTATGCAATTCTCTGATGGAAAAAACGATTTGAAAAAAATATCAAAATTAGTAGGAATAAGTTACAAAAAATCATTTCAAATTTACAAACTTCTGAAAAGCAAAAAATTAATTTATTAGAATAGATAATGAAAATTAAACTTAGTTCAACTTCATTTCTTCTTCCAAAAAACAAAAGTTGGGAGCATCTATCAAATTTAAAAGATATTAGCTTTTCAGAATATGGAGATATTTTCTCAAACATGTCAAAATTAAAAAAGGCAAAAAAATACGATATTGAATTTTTTATGATTTTTTTGCCTGACTTGTTAGATTACTTTGACACCAAACAAGATAAAAACTTAGAAAAAAAAAAAATTGATAATCTTATACTTTTAATAAAATCGAAAATTATAAAAAATAATAATAGAATTGTTATATGTATTTCAGATTTTTTATATTCAAATACAATTAACTTCTCACAAGCTCCTCAAAACTCCAAACAAATTAAAAATTATTTAATTAATGATTTATATGATTTAGCTAAAAAATTTAAAAATTTATACATTGTTGATATTGATAATATTTTCTCAAAAGATGGTTTAAATAACTGTTTTGATCAAAGGAACTATTATCTTTGTGGATGCAGACTATCTATTCAAGGAATTGAAATTTTGGCAAAGAATCTTAGAAAGATATTAAATAGAATTTATTTCACAAATAAAAAAGTTCTTATACTGGACGCAGATAATACTTTGTGGGGAGGAATTGTTGCAGAAGATGGTATTAATAAAATTCAAATAAAAGAAGACGGTGAAGGCTTTGCTTTTTTTGATTTTCAAAGAGCTATAAAAAAAATTAAAGAAGACGGAGTAATTTTAGTCATTGTTAGTAAAAATAATGAAATGGATGTTTTAAGTGTTTTTAAAAAACATAAATCTATGTTCTTAAAAGAGGAAGATATAACGAATTTTAAAGTTAACTGGAATGAAAAAACAGACAATATTATTAAGCTATCTAAAGAACTTGATTTAGGTTTGGATAGCTTTGTTTTTTGGGATGACAATCCTATCGAAAGAGAAAAAGTTAGAAGAAATTTGAAGAATGTGACAGTAATTGAGCCAGACAAAGACGTATCTAATTGGACAAGACAACTGCTAGAATATGAGGGCTTTTCAAAATTTGTTGTAACTGGTAGCGATAAATTAAAATCAAAACAATATAAAATTAGAGGTAAATTTATTAGTGATAAGTCAAAAAGCCGTAATGAATTTGACTATCTCAAGAGCATAAATTTAAAACCAAAAAAAATTAATATAAATGATAGTAATTTAAGTAGAGCCATTCAGCTATCCCAAAAAACCAATCAGTTTAATTTAAGATCTATCAGATATAATAGTAATGACTTCGCAAAAATAAAAAAAAATAAGATTTGTTTCTTAGTGAATTTAAAAGATATTTACGGCGATCATGGAATTATTGCTTTGATAATTCTTGAAAAAATTAATAAGGATAGCTTATTTATAGATACTTTTTTGATGAGTTGTAGAGTTTTAGGCAGGTATTTAGAGTCTTGGATACTTGGTGAAATAAAGAAAATAGCATTAAATAAAAGATTCAAAAATATAATTATCGAGTATATCCCAAGTAAAAGAAATCAAATTGTAGAAAAGTTTTTAAAATCAAGTAAAAGTAAAGAAATAGAGAGATATAAAATTCAAGAACTATTTAAAAAGCATAAGAACTATTTTTCAAATAAAAAATCAAAATTTTATATTTTGAAAACTAGTGAAAAACTTAAAAATCTAAAAATTTATGAGTAAAGTAGACAAGAAAATTCACCAAGCTTTAAAAAAAACTTTTAATAAGTCTAAGATTCCAAATAAGATTAGTAATCTTAAAATTGGAGATATAAAAGAATGGGACTCGTTAGGCAATTTTAATTTTCTGCTTGAAATTGAAAGAGTATTTAATTGTAGATTTGAATCGAAAATATTCAACGAAGTTAAGTCTATAAAGGAATTAAAAAAAAAGCTTTAAAATAATGCAGTTAAAAGAAGTTAGCCAAAAACTACAAAAGGTCGGTATTAAAAAAGGTGATACAATAATGATTCATGGAGACGCAGGAGTAGCGGCTATGCTGCAAACGAGTAAAAGAAACAAAATTAATATGCTTTTTAATCAAATAAAAAAATTTGTTGGAAAAGAGGGAACTATATTAATACCTTCGTATAGTTATAGTGCATGTAACAAAAAAACTTTTGATATAAATAAATCTCCTTCTGATTTAGGTTTGTTTAGTGAGTCATTTAGAAAAAGATCTGATGTCTCAAGAACTTTGCATCCTATATTCAGTTTTTCAATTTGTGGAAAAAAAAAAGATTTCTTTAAGAGTGCAAAAATCGATACTTGCTTTGGGAAAGACTCTATTTTTGATTTTTTCAAAAAAGTAAATGGTAAAATAATATGTCTCGGTTGTAGTTTTAATAGAGTGACTTTTATTCACCATGTGGAAGAAACATACGGTGTGAATTATAGATATTTTAAAATTTTTAGGGGGTCAATAAAAAATAAAAAAAAAAAATATTTAGTTAAAGTTAATTTTTTTGTGAGAAATCTTAATAAAAAATCCTCGCTTAATTTAGATCGATTATATAAATATTTACAAAAAAATAAATTAATTAAAGAAATAGATTTTGGAAGATATAAAATGAACGCAATAGCTTCTAAATTGCTATTTAATACAACAATTAAAAAATTAAAAAAAGATCAAAAATTTTTAACTAATAATTAAGATTATGATAATACTTGGTATTCACGATGGACATGATAGTTCAGCTGCACTCTCTGTTGATGGGAAGATAGTTTACGCATCACAGGAGGAAAGGTTCACTAATTTGAAAGGAGAATATGGATTTCCAAAAAATTCAGTAAATGATTGCCTTAAAACCACTGGAATAAGTTTAAAAGATATTGACGAAGTTGCATTAGCATCAAGATTCACAAATCCCGTTTTAATGCGAATTAAGCGAAACGCACAATTTGCAGTATCTGATTGGGTAAGAGAACAAGAATTATATTGGAAACCAAAAATATTTAAAAATAGAAATATTAGCTATTGGAAATTATTCAAAAATAACAAAAAATATAAAAAAGATAATTTTTATAATTATAATTCTATTTTAAAAACCTATATGTCTAAAAAAGAACTATCTCTTTTTCACAAAAGAAGAGTTGAGGGTATTTCCAAAATATTGAAAATTGGAAAAGACAAGATTAGAACTTATTTACATGAAGATTGTCACAAATATTATTCATATTATTTTTTTCCCGAAAGAGACAACGGTATAGCTATTACTGCCGAAGGACTTGGAGATTATTCTAATGGATCTGTATCAACAATTAAAAATTCACTTTTTAAATTAAAGGCATTTAATACAGAAAATCACATAGGGCATATTTACCAGTACATAACTTTACTTTTAGGAATGAAACCAATGAACCATGAATATAAAGTTATGGGATTAGCTGCCTATTCATCAAAGTACGAAATTCAAAAATGCTACAATACTTTTGATGAAATACTTAAAATAAAAAAATTAAACGTTGTATTTAATAAAAAACCGAAAGACCTTTATTTTCATTTTAAAGAAAAATTTAAGGATTGCAGATTTGATGGTATCGCAGGAGCATTACAGAAATTCACTGAAAATAAACTGGAAGAATGGTTTTTATCCTGTGTAAAAGAATTAAATCAAAAAAGTATATATTTTTCTGGCGGTGTCGCTCAAAATATAAAAGCTGTAATGAAACTATCAAACAACAGTAAGTTCAAAAGAATTTTTGTACCACCCGCAGCTGGTGATACCTCGCTTTCCATCGGAGCCTGTTTTAAAGCAAATTCAGTTTTCTGTGAAAGAAATAAAATATCATCAAAAAAATATATAAAGCCGATTGACAATATGTATTTGGGTTACAAAATTAAAAAAAATGATATTAAAAATTATATATTAAAAGAAAAAATTAAAAATAAATTTCACGTATATGAAAACATACAGGCTAAAGAGATAGCTAAAGAAATTTTTAAAGGTAAAATAATCGGAAGATGTGTAGGAAATATGGAATTTGGTTTGAGATCTTTGGGAAATAGATCAATTTTATGTGATCCAAGATTTTCATCTAATATTAGAAAAATTAATTTGAAAATTAAAAAAAGAGACTTTTGGATGCCTTTTACCCCAACTATTATTAAGGAAGATTTTGATAAATTTATTTTCAATCCAAGAAAAATAACATCTAAATTTATGGCAATGGCTTTCGAAACAACTTTGTCTGGACAAAAAAACTTACAAGCAGCTTTACATCCTTCGGACTATACCGCTAGACCTCAATTTTTAGAAAAAAAAGATAATCCTGAATACCATAATATCATATCGGAATTTAAAAAACTCAGCGGAGTTGGAGCCTTATTAAATACAAGTTTAAATCTTCATGGCCTTCCCGTGGTAAGAGATATTGCTGATGCATTCTATACATTCAATAATTCTAATCTTGATGCGTTGATTATTGAAAACTATATGTTTAAAAAAAAGGTAGACTAATGAAGAGTAGTAGATTTAAAAAAGAGAATCATCAAGAAATCACAAACCTTCCTCAGAAGACTCTAGATTATTTAAAATAAATAGAGATTTTTAAACTATTAAGATCAGGCCATTTTATGCAGGTAAAGATAAAGAAGAAAAAGTTTATATTGAAACTTTCTGATGGAATTAAATTTTCTAAAATTAGTAAAGATTTCAATAAAATACATATTAATAAAAATTATGGTTATAATTCTATTTATGGTCAAAACATAGTTCATGGCGTTTTGAGTATTATATTTTTTTTTAAAAATATTCAATTAAATGAGAAAATTGACTTTTCTAGAATAAATATAAATTTTTTAAATCCTTTAAATTATAATGAAATAATCTATATAAAACAAACTTCTGCTGATAAAAATAAAGCAAATTTTTTGCTAATCCAAAATAATCAACCTTCTGTCGATATTAATATTGAAAAAATAAAAGTAAAAAAAAAAATAAAAACAAATATTTTTTTAGAAAAAAATTTTTTAAGAGTTTTAAAAAAAATTAGCTGGTATACTGGCATGATATATCCTGGGGAAAATTCTCTATTACAAAATATTAATATTCTTAAGTTTCAAAAAAAACAATTTGGTAGAAAATTTAAAGTACTCTCTAAAAAACTCGATAGTAGATTACCTATTATTAATAATTCTATGGATTATAGACATTACAAGGTTAACTTCAGATCTATAGAAAGACCATATTTAAAATCGAAAAAAAATAAACCAAATAATTTTTTAATTAGTAAAATCAAAAGATGCAAACGCAATGTTTTAATAATTGGAGCTAGTCAAGGTATAGGTAGAGATCTTTTTAATTTATTTAAATATAATAAAAAAATAATTAAAATAGCAACATACTTTAGAAATAAAATAAAAATTAAAAGCAAGAATGTTGTAGCTAAAAAAATCAATATTTTGAAAGATATAAGTAAAATTCAAAAAATTATTTTAGATTATACCCCATTAAATATATATTATTTTGCTACTCCTAAAATTTTATTTAACAAAACTATACATAGTCAGAAAATTAAAGATTATAAAAATTATTATGTATCAATTCCATTAAAAATATTATCCAAAGTTAAAAAAAAAGATTTTAATTTCTTTTATCCATCTACAACTTTCATTAATTTTAACAAAAGCTATCCATACTCAAAAATTAAAACGTTAGGTGAAAAGAAAGTGATTAAATTTTGTAAAAAAAATAAAATTAAATTTTTTGTTCATAGGTTTCCAGCAATTAACTCTAGACAGTCAATTACATTAACAAATCCTGAGAATCAAAATTTAAATGAATATTTAATGCTGAATAAAAAAGTTATAAAGAATATGTTATTTTATTAAATTTTATGATAAACGGAAAGTAACACCATCATGAGTGCAAAAATTTTAGCTTTAATACCAACTCGGTTAAATTCTAGAAGATTACCAGCAAAAGCTCTGCTGCCAATAAATAATATGCCATTAGTAATGCATGTTTATAAGAGAACAACATTATCTAAAAAAATTAATGATGTTTATATTTGTTGTGATGATAAAAAAATTTTTAATGCTGTAAAAAAATTTGGAGCCAAAGTTATTATGACTTCAAAAAGTCACAAAAATGGAACAGATAGAATTTGTGAAGCATTTAAGAAAATAAAAAATAACGAAAAATATAAGTTAGTAGTTGATGTTCAGGGTGATGAGCCTTTGATTAGCCCAAACCATATAAGTAAAGTTGTTGAACACCATCTTAAAAATATGGATGCAGATATTATTCTTCCAAACTTAAAAGTTAAATCAACAAATAATACTAATATTGTGAAGCTTGTTACTAATAAAAAAAATCAGGTAATGTATATATCTAGAGCCAACATTCCTTATGAATTTAAAAATAAAGCAAAATACTTCAAAAAACATTTATCTGTTATTTCTTTTAAACCCAAATCTCTTATTGCATTTAGTAAATCTAAAATTAGTGAAATAGAAAAAATAGAAGACATTGAACTCTTAAGGGCAATCGATATCGGATTAAAGATAAAAACTATTAATTTAAAAGGCGATAGTTTTTCAATAGATATATTTGAAGATTATAAAAAAGCACAAAACCAGATTTCTAGAGATAGATATTTTAAGTTTTATAAAACTTAAAAAATTACTTCAATTAATGACTAATTCAGAGATACTATTTAAAATTATTAATTAATGGAAAAAGAACAGGTTCAATTAATTAAAAGGGCAAAAAAATTTATGTCATCCTTCAACAATGAAAGTTATGCCCCTCAAAAAGACTCCATTTTTTATTTTGTAACAACTTCAAATTTTATTGGCTCATATATTCTAAATTCATTGTCAAATATTAAAAACCAAACAATATTTAAGAATTTTTGGATAATTTTTAAGGATGTATTTTATAGTCTAAATTATTCAAATTTTGAAATAATCAATCCAACTAAAAATTATGAATATGATAAGATTGTAGTCACTTGGGGGTTACAAAATAATTTTAATAAAGATGGATCGCTAGATGATAGATATTTTAATATAAATTCTAAAAGTTTAAAAAAAACTTTATGGTTTGTAATTTATATGAGTGAAGAAAAACCAAGATGTATAAGTGATAATATAATTCTTCTCAAACCCAAAAAAAGTAAAAGTTTAAATATTTTTATTATATTTAAGACTATATGCAAAAATATTTTATTTTTATTTAAAAATACCAAATATTTTTTATCACTAATTTCAAATCATAATTACTTCGCACAGATTTTTTTGAAGCAAATTGAACCTTTTTTAAATCATAATATTAAAAAAGTTCTAATACCTTATGAAGGACAGCCTTTTCAAAATAGTTTTATCGGTTTTTTAAAAAATAATTTTTTAGATATTAAAATATTGGGATATATACATTCTCCACCTTTAGCTGTTCCTTCAAATTTTATTCGAAAAAATGATAGTCCCGATCAAATTATTTTAAATGGAAAAGACCAATTATATTGCTTTACTAAGATTTTAGGTTGGAAAAAAAGTTCAATTAGAATAATGCCATCTTTTAGATTTATAAAAGGAAAACAAAAGCAAAAAAATACGATTTTTTTGCCTCTGGGTATTAAAAAACCTGAGCACGTCATTGACAGCTTGAAATTTTTACATAAACACAATTATATAAATATTAAAAAATATAAATGTAAAAATCATCCTTTAGCTGGAAATTCAAAAAATAATTTGAAACTCATGCTATCTGTTTCAAATTTTGTAAAAACATCCGAAAGATCAAAATTTAAATCTAAAAAAAACCCACTAGTTTTTATTGGTAGTTCTGGCGCAATAATAGAAGCTTTAGAAAGAGGAGCGAGTGTAATACAAATTTGTGAATTTCCATTAAACGATATTTATTCAAATAAAATTTGGCCTAGCATATTATCTAAAAAAATAAGACATAATATTTATATTTATAAGATAAGGAAAAAAGGAAATTTAATTAAATTAGGAAAAAAAAAAGTTAATTTGAAAAATTTTTTTAATTGAAAAATATGGAAAATCTAGCCAAAGTAATATTTAGTTTTTTAAATCTTTTTGACACTTTTTTAAAGAAAATTTTTAATATAAGTTTTTTGACACATTTTAAGGAAATTTTAGAAAAAAAATCTTATAAAAAAATAAAAATTCATAATGATGATGTAGAATTTTTTATTCCAAATAAAACTGTATTGTGGAGAGTAGACACTTTTTTTGAAAAGGAACCTGATACTCTGACCTGGATAGATAGTTTTAAAGATAATAATAAAATTGTTTTTTGGGATATCGGAGCAAACATTGGTCTTTATTCAATTTATGCAGCTCTCAGACACAAAAATATTGAGGTAATTAGTTTTGAGCCATCAACAAACAATCTAAGAATTTTGAGTAGAAATATTTCTATTAATAATTTAGAAGAAAAAATTAAAATTAATCAATTTCCTCTAAGCGACAGAGTTAATGAACATGCAATAATGAATGAAAGTGAATTTATAGAGGGATGGTCGATGGGTTCTTTCGCTTACAAACACGATTTTGAAGGTAAAACATTAAACCCCAAACAAAAATATAAAATTTTTGGGACCTCAGTGAATTTTTTACTAGATAATAAAATATTAAATATGCCAGATTATATAAAAATTGATGTTGATGGTATTGAGCATCAGATTTTAAAAGGAGCAAATAAATATATGCACAATATAAGGATAAAAGGTGTGTTAATTGAAATAAATGAGAATTTTAAAGAACAGTTTGATAATGTTTTAAAAATTATGTCAAATGCAAAATTTGAAATTAAGTCTAAAAAACCTACTGGAACTTTTTTTAAAGAAGAAAAATATAATAAAATATTTAACTATTTATTTGAGAGAAAATGAATATTAAAATAATAGATAATTTTTTAGATCAAAAAGATTTAATTGAAATATCATCAATTAAATTAAAAAAAGTTGATAGTAATAAAGTTAAAGTCTATCACAACAGTATCGATAAAAATAATAAAACTAAAGTAGAGTGTTTAACTCCTGAATTTTTAAATAGGTTAAACAAAAATTATCATTCTAAAGCACTAGACTTACTTGAAGAGCTAAACCCTAATAAAGTAGGACTATATGATTATTCTGAATTTCATATAATTGAAACTGGTGCTAATTATCAATTTCCAATTCACGATGACACCCCTAATAAACTTTTAAGTGGTGTTATTTATTTAAAACCAGAAACAAATGTTGGAACAATATTTTATAAAAATAAAAAAGGGGAGGGTAAAAATATAACTGAATGGAGAATAAATAGAGGTGTATTTTTTTCAAGAAGTGAAAAGGAAACATGGCATTCTTACAAAGGAGATGGAAAGTCAAATAGGTTAGCATTAGTTTATAATTTAATGACAAATAGAATAAAGGAAGTATACAAAATAGAGAAAAGAAGTTACCTTTTAGGGCAGTTTAGATACAAGATTAATCCATATCTTTATAAATTTTTTAGGTTTACCATTTAAATTAAATTTTATGAAAGTCATAATATTAGCTGGTGGAATGGGAACTAGATTGCCAGAATATACTGAGGTTATGCCAAAACCGATGGTTAGGATTGGCGGGATACCAATTCTAATCCATATAATGAATTTATATTTAAGATATGGTCATAAAAATTTCTATGTTGCTTTAGGTTATAAAAGCGAAATAGTAAAAAAATATTTTAAAAATTTTCAAAAGTATGATCAAAGTTTTAAATATAAAATCAAAGGTAAATCTTGTTTAATAACTTTGTCATATACTGGGAAAAAAACATTAACTGGTGGTAGGCTTAAAAAAATGAAAAAATTTGTAAATAAGAATGAAAATTTTATGTTTACTTACGGAGATGGAATTTCTTCAGTTAATATTTCACAACTAGTGAAATTTCACAAAAAACATAATAAAATGGTTACAGTTACAGCAGTGAGACCACCTGCAAGATTTGGAGAGATCTCTCTTAAAAAAAATAAAGTTATGTTTTTTAAAGAAAAACCTCAGGTTTCACAAAGTTGGATCAACGGTGGTTTTTTTGTTAGTAAATACGATTTCTTTAAACTCATAAAAGGTAATGCTACAATTTTGGAAAAGCAGCCTCTTGAGAGCGTTACTCAAAAAAAACAATTATACGCATTTAAACATAAAGGTTTTTGGAAGTGCATGGATACAAAACGAGATAAAGATGTTTTAGAGTCAATTTATAAAAGAAATAAATTCAAATTAAGTTGAAAAGAAAAAAAATACTCATAGTTGGTGGAACAGGCTTTATTGGTTACCATCTCGCAAAAAAATCCCTTGAAAAAAATTGGGAAGTTACAAGCATCTCTACGAAAACTCCAAAAAAAAAGAGATATTTAAAAAAAGTAAAATATATTTTTTGCGATATATCAAAAAAAGGTATTTTAAAAAGAAAAATTAAAAATAATTTTGACTATGTAGTTAATTTAGGTGGTTATGTTGATCACTCGAAGAAGAAAAAAACATACCAAAGTCACTATATTGGATGTAAAAACCTAACAGAGATTTTTTTAAATAGACCATTAAAAAGCTTTGTTCAAATGGGTAGTAGTGTTGAATATGGATATGCAAAATCACCACAAACAGAAAAAATTAAAACAAAAGTTTCATCTTTAAAATCTATTTATGGTAAAGCTAAATTAAATTCGTCTGAATTTTTAATTCAAAAATATAAAAAAAATAATTTCCCTGCCACAATATTAAGATTATATTTGTCTTATGGTCCTAAACAGGACATTAATCGTTTTATACCAATAATAATTAATTCATGTTTGAGAGGTAAAAAATTTCCCTGTTCTAATGGAATACAATTTCGTGATTTTCTACATGTAGATGATGTAATAAGTGCAATTATCAAATGTCTTTTAAGCAAAAAAGCTAAAGGACAAATATTTAATTTGGGAAGTGGAAAACCTCAAAAAATTAAAAATATTATAAAAAAAATCGTTAAAATAATTAATTCTGGAATACCGAACTATGGAAAAATTAAATTAAGAAAGGACGAAATTATAAAACTTTATCCTGATATTTCTAAAATCAAAACAAAACTAAATTGGAAGCCGAAAATTTCATTTAATAGTGGTTTGATAAAAACTATTAAATATTATGAAAAATAAATCTTACCTAACAGAACCGCTAGTAAGTGTAATAGTAAATTGCCATAATGGTGAAAAGTTTCTTAAAGAATGTTTGGATAGCGTAGTTAACCAAACATATAAAAAATGGGAGTTAATTTTTTGGGACAATTTTTCTAAAGATTCAAGTAAAGAAATTTTTATGCAATATAATGAAAAAAGATTTAAATATTTTCATGCAGACAAGTTCACATCTCTTTATACTGCAAGAAACCTAGCTCTAAGAAAAGCTTCAGGAGATTTTATTTCTTTTTTAGATACTGATGATTTTTGGTTTGAAAAAAAATTAGAGAAACAATTAAAGGTCTTTAATCATAATAGAAATTTAGGAATAGTTTACTCAAACTATTATTATTATTTTAATAAAAGTAAAATAAAAAAAGTTATTAACAAAAAAATGCCTACTGGAAAAATCACCCAACAATTATTGAAGCATTATAATATTGGAGGAATATTGACAGCTTTATGTAGGCGTGACTTATTCAAGAAAAAAATTTTTGAAAATAATTATGAAATAATTGGAGATTTCGATTTTTTTTTAAATGTTAGCAATTTTACTTATTTTGGTTGCGTACAAGAACCTTTGGCAACATATCGATTACATGGAGAAAATACTTCATTAAAAAAATTAGATCTACAAATTAAAGAGTTAGAGTATTGGTTGGATCAAAACAAAGACATATATTTAAAAAATAATTATTCGTTAAATGGTGTTTTTATTAATTTACAATCTCTTAAAATTAAAAAATGTTTTCTTGACGGAAATAAATATAGAGGTCTAATTGAAATATTTAAATTTCCTCTTACAATAAAAAAATTAAAGTTTTTATTAATTTTTTTCGTTCCCAAAAGAAAAACTCAGACTTTCTTTAATTGGTAGACATATGAAACAAGATTTAGTTATAGTAAATAATGAAAAATGTTTTCGGATTAATAATAAATTATATTGTCAAAATATTGAAATAAAACTTTTATCAGAGGATTTAAAAAAATATTTTGATCTTAGATTTATTCTTAGAAATTCTAAAGTAAAGCCTGTACATCAATTAAACCAAGATAACATAAAAATTGCTTCGAACATCGGCTCTTTCTTATACAATATTTTAATTTACACTTTAAAAAGAAATACTAAATTTTTATTAATTTCAATTACTCCTTACACATTTTTATCATTTCTAATTCTCTTTCTATTTAGAAAAAAAATTTATTTATATTTAAGAAGTGATGGTCAAAAAGAAACAAAGCACATTTTTGGTAAAAAATTTTTATTTATTTATAATTTAATGCAATTTCTTATGATCAAAGGTTCGAAGTTAATTGTAGTAAACAATGAGATAGTGAAAAATAGAAATTTTTCTATTGTTCAACCATCGTCTTTAGATAAAAGCTGGACTAATAATGTTACAAATCCAAATTTAAATAAAATAACACTACTATATGTTGGAAGGCTTAAAATAGAAAAAGGCATTTATTCATTAATAAATATATTTTCAAAATTTGTTAAAAATAAATCTAATTCAACGTTAACTATGATCGGCCATGGGGATAAAATATTGAATCTTCCACCTGAAATCAATTTACTTGAGCCTACCGCAAATAAGAATGATTTAATAAATATTTATGACCACCATAATTTATTAATTTTACCATCTTTTACCGAAGGTTATCCAAGGGTAATTTTAGAAAGCCTGTCTAGAAGAAGACCAGTGCTTATATTTGATGAAATATCTCATGTAAAAAAAGATTTTTATGGAGTCTATGTATGCAAGAGAAATGAAAAAAGTTTTACCGAAGCTGTTGAATATATTTTTAAAAATTATAATTCTATTAAATTTGAATTAGAAAAAAATAAACTACCCACAAGAGAAGATTTTGCTTTGCAACTAAGCAAATTGATTAATTCTTAATTTTATAATTAGTTTTTAAATTAATTATTAAACCAATCAACATAAATATATATGCCGAATTATATGTTGAAAAAAAGTTGCCCGTACTCTTGAATGGAAAAAATTCTAAAAGTAAACTAAAAAAAATTGAATAAAAAATTAAATTACCTATAACTTTCTTATTTTTAATATTGAAAATTTCCTTAATTTTAATTAATAAAATAAAAAATACCGAAACAATTATTAATAAAGTTCCTATTAATCCCCCGTCATTAAGTAGCTCTAAATAATAATTATGAGTATGACTCTCGCAAACCCTACCAGGAATTTTAGCCTTTTCCCTACACTTAATTCTAAATGATTTTATACCATGGCCAGTAAATGGTTTATCTAACCAAGTCTCCACAGCTGTTGTCCAAATAGCTCTATGCCCGCTTCCAAGTGGAAGTGGCACTTCCATACCTTTAAAATTTTTCTTTTTCCAAAAACTATAATTAAATTTTTCTCCCTCACCTGTACCTTGGGTAAGGTTGTCTTGGTCCATTTTTTTAAAGATGCTTGAATAATCTTTATTTACTTCATCTAAAAAAAAATATTTTGATCCAGGAATTAAAGAACTTGAAAGATTATCATAAAAACTTAACCAATATTCTTTATAAATTTTATTGAAATTTATAACGGTTAAAAAAACTAAGCAAAATATAATTAGGCCGGATAAAAAGTGTAATCTAACTCCTTTAGCTAGAATAGATCCTAATAGTAAGAAAATTGCAAAAATAATCAAAGGACTTCTGTTTCCAGAAAATATCACAGACAATGAAAATAGTAAAAAAGCTAAAGAAAAATAAAATAATATTTTTTTATTACTTCTTAAAAAAAAGGGTATAGAAAAAATGCCTAAACATGCAAATCTTTGTATATATCCTCCCGCAATTAGCTCTTCCCCAAATAATCCAGGGTTATGATATCTTGGAAGATCAATACCAAATATATTTTTGTTAAATACTTCATCACTTAAAACTGTAATGCTGACTAATATAGAAAATATTAGACAAGAAAAAATAAAAAATTTTATATTGATGTCATTCTTTTTAATCATACAGCTTAAAACAAGAACTAAGATCAAGTACCTTAAATATAAAATTGATCTAGTAATATTTGTATTTTCTTTATATTGAAAAAAATCAAGCAGTGTTGAAAAAATAATAAAAAAGAAAAAAAGCAAAATAGAAATTAAATAAATATTTTTTTCAACTTTAAAAATATCTTTTTTGTAAAATAAAACTCCAATTATACAAATTAAAAATATATTAATATTAATTGCTGCGTTTCCCATTACAAAGGTAGCGGGAAATAAATAAATCAAAAAGTTTAGCAAATGTTTTTGATAGTTTTCCAAGTATATTGATTTCATCTGGAGAAGGTTACTTTAGATAGTTACCATAAATTTTATTGAAATTAAATCTATTTTTTAAAACTTTAAAACTATTATTTGAAATAGTATTTGATACTTTTTTATTTTCAATTAACTTATATATTTTTGACAAGATCTCTTTATCATTTTTATAAGTAAGTACCTCTTTACCTTTGACTAAATTTTCAGGACATGATTTCAAGCTTGCAACACAGGGAAGACCAAAACTAATATAGGTGAAAACTTTTGTTTGGATACCTGTTGCAGTTTTTAAATTTGAAATTCCACAAATACTTTTTTTGATAAGATTATCTAGTTTTTTTACAGGACCATGAACTCTTACGTTTTTTTTTAAGCTTAAATAGAGTTTATCGAGAGGATTAATTTCACCTACTATGTTAAACTCGATTTGAGGATATTTTTTATTAATTATAGGCAATATATTCTTACAAAAATCATAACAAGCTAATTTGTTTGGTAAATAGTTTATATTTCCTACAAATAAAATCTTATAATTGCTTTTTTTAAACTTAAATAATTTCTTTTCTTGATTTGTAGAATTTTGAATTAATGATATTTTTTTATTACTAAGATTTTTTTTTGCTTCTTCAACCTCTTTTTTTGAAATTAAAATTATTTTATCGAATAAATCCAAAATTTCCTTTTCATAATATTTGATAAGATTTTTTTCTAGAAAATATAAATATTTAAGAGGATTAAAAATAGAAATTTCTTTTATAGTTTGATCATAATTTAATGATATTAAATCTGTCATTTCCAAGATTTTTTTACCTTGATAATATTTTGGCATATATTGAGCAGATCTAGTTTGATGAAATATAATTGCATCATACTTATTTTCATTAGTATTTATAAAATTTAACATTTCTTTTGAAAAAAAATAACCATTTTGCATTGGTTTTAAATTAATAATGCTTACAAAAATATTAACTATTCGACGAAAAAAATTTATTTCAAAAGTATTAATATTATTAAAAAATTTAAGTTTTATGATTTTCTTAAAATCATTTTTTGCTATGCACACTACATCAATTTTATTTTTTTTTGATAAAAATTTTGCAATATCTAAAATTCTCTTTTTTCCACCATCAAAACTTCCAGAAACTAAATTTTTACAGGAAACAATAAGTATTTTTTGCATTATGTTAATATGTTATACCAAATAATTATTTAAAAAAAAATTCTTATTGGGCGTGTAGTTCAATGGTAGAACGCTACGTTGACATCGTAGAGGCCATAAGTTCGATTCTTATCACGCCCACCATTGTTATTAAAATTAATTTAATTTTAAATAATTTTTTTTAATCCTTCTTTAATTTTGATAGTATTACCAAAACCAATTTTTTTTATTTTCTTTATATCTGCACAACTATAATTTGCGTCGCCTTTATTTTTTTTCCCTTTCATTGATTTACCTTTTCCAATTATTTCAATAATAATTTTAGCTAAATCTTTTATTTTAGTTGTTACTCCACTTCCTATGTTGAAAGTACCTACTTTTTTTAGCTTATTTAAAATATAATAAGCTTTACAAATATCTTCTATGTAAACAAAATCTCTAGATTGATTTCCCCCATTATTAAGTTTTAGATAACCGTTTTTTTTTGCATTTGATATGAACTTTGGAACTACAGCTGCATATTGACTGTTGCTTTTTTGTCTTAGACCATAAGCATTAAAACATCTTAAAATTATTGCGTTTATTTTTTTTCTTTCCAAATAAAAATTGATCATATCCTCCCCAATTTTTTTCGAAATTGAATAAGGAGAATTGGGTACAGTTTTACTTTCCTCTTTAAATTTATTTTTTGAATCCAAGGGGTAAATCGCACATGAAGAAGCAAATAGAAGTTTTTTTTTAAATTTAACACAAGATTCAACAACTCTTGAAGTTCCTAAAATGTTATTTTCAAAAGTTTTAGTAGGATTATTCATTGAGCTTTGGACCTCTATTTTAGCAGCTAAATGAAATATTGAATCGTATTTTTGAATAATTTTATTTAACGATTTTCCATGAACAATATCTTCGAAATAAAAAGTATTTTTTTTAGAAATATTATTTTTATCACCATTTGATAAATTATCTAATATTCCGATTTTATAATTTTTATATGCTAAATAATTTGCCAAATGATGGCCAATAAATCCTGCACCACCAATTATCAGGGCTTTTTTTTTCATAAATATTTATTTGATCATTTTTTTAGCATTTTTTTTAGTTTTTATCTAATATTCCCTCACTAGATTAAATTTTTTCATCTATTTACAATTCCAATTAAAAATATTATAAGTTTTTGCCTGGTGATTATTGCGAAGGGGTCATACCCGATCCCATTCCGAACTCGGAAGTCAAGCCCTTCAGCGCCGATGGTACTTTATCTTAAGATATGGGAGAGTAGGACGTTGCCAGGCTAATATTTATGAAAATAGCTAGTTCATTAAAATCGCTCAAAAAAAGAGACCTTGATTCTAAGTTAGTTAGAAGAAGAGGCAAAGTTTACGTCATCAATAAGAAGAAACCAAAATTTAAAGCTAGACAAGGCTGAGTTTTTTTAATGAACGTAGGGTCAACAAAAGAGATTAATCCAGAAAAAAGAATTTCAATAACTCCTGATACATCTAAAAGTTATAAAAATTTAGGATTAAATGTATTCATAGAAAAAGGATATGGAGAAAGTTTAGGTTATAGTGACAAAGATTATAAAGATACCGGAGCTGAAATTTTTAACAGTTCTGATGAAGTTTTAGCTAAATCGAACCTTATTTGTAAAGTTAATTTTCTAACTGAAAAAGAACTTAATTTGATGAATGAGAATTCATATTTAATTGTGTCAAATTATAATCCTGAAAAAGAAAAAAAATTTATAAAAAATAAAACTAAGATTTTTGCATTGAATTTACTTCCAAGGATCACAAGAGCACAATCAATGGATGTCCTATCTTCTCAGGCAAATCTAGCTGGTTATAGAGCTGTGATAGAATCAATTTATGAATATCAAAAAGCTGTACCTATGATGATGACAGCAGCCGGAACAGTCCCTGCTGCAAAGGTTTTGATTGTTGGAGCAGGGGTAGCTGGACTCCAGGCAATTGCGACCGCTAAAAGGTTAGGGGCTATAGTTTCTGCTACTGATGTGAGGATTACAGCTAAAGAACAGGTTGAAAGTTTAGGTGGAAAATTTTTAACAGTAGAAGGTTCTGAAGATTTAGAGACAAAAGGTGGTTACGCTAAAGAAGCAAGCGAGGATTTTAAAAAGAAACAAGCAGAAATGTTAGAAAATGCAGTTTCAAAAAGTGATATTATTATTTGTACAGCTTTAATACCTGGAAGACCTGCACCAAGAATTATAACAGAAAAAATGATAGAAAAGATGAAATCTGGATCTGTTATTTTTGACCTAGCAGTTGCCCAAGGTGGGAATGCAGCTTACTCTGAAGTAGATAAAATTGTTAAAAAAAATGGAACAAAAATAATTGGAATATCCAATGTAATGAACAAATTACCTTTAACAGCGTCAAATTTATATGCAAAAAATTTATTTAGTTTTGTTAGAAATCTTTATAGTAGAGAAAAAAAACAATTTGTTATTAATCTTGAAGATGAAATTATTAAAAACACTTTGTTAAAGGAGTAGAATTATTATGGAAATAGATCCGTTTATATTTAGATTTAGTATTTTTATTTTAGCAATTTTCGTAGGTTATTATGTTGTTTGGAGTGTTACGCCTTCCCTTCATACTCCTTTAATGTCTGTAACTAATGCAATTTCATCAGTAATTATTGTTGGAGCAATTATAGCTGCTTTAGCAGGCTCATCAGAAAACATTTTTGAAATATCAAATATATTTGGATTTTTAGCCATAGTTTTAGCCGCAGTAAATATATTTGGTGGATTTTTAGTAACTCAAAGAATGCTTCAAATGTACAAGAAAAAGAAGAAAAATAAATAATGATATCAGCAAACTTATCAGCAATATTTTATTTAATTTCTGGAATACTTTTTATTCTTGCGCTCAGAGGTCTTTCTTCACCTGAAACATCTAGACAAGGAAATCTTTTCGGAATTTTAGGAATGATAATTGCAATAACTGTTACATTTCTAACAGTAGGTAATTTTTCCACATCAACAATTTATGTGTTTATATTTTTACTTATTGGTGGAGCGATCGGAGCATTTATTGCTTTTAAAATTCCAATGACTGCGATGCCAGAGTTAGTAGCTGGATTTCATAGTCTTGTTGGTTTAGCTGCAGTTTTTGTAGCAATATCCGCATTTAAAAACCCACAAGCTTTTAACTTGGGTGTTCCAGGAGATATAAAACTAGCTAGCTTAATCGAGATGTCAATTGGTGCAGCAGTAGGTGCAATAACTTTTTCTGGTTCAATAATTGCATTTTTAAAACTAAGAGGGATAATGTCAGGATCTCCTATTACTTTTACTGGCCAACACATTGTTAATTTATTAATTGGAATATCAATTTTTGTATTAATTTATTTTTTATGTAGTTCACAGTCAGAAAGTTTCTTTTGGAGCATGATTACAATATCTTTTTTAATTGGTGTTCTTTTAATTATTCCAATTGGAGGAGCAGATATGCCTGTAGTAATTTCAATGTTAAATTCTTATTCAGGTTGGGCGGCAGCTGGTATTGGTTTTACGTTAGAAAATACAGCATTAATTATCACAGGAGCACTTGTAGGATCATCTGGTGCAATTCTTTCATACATAATGTGTAAAGGAATGAATAGATCATTTTTTAGTGTGATACTTGGAGGATTTGGGGGAGACGCAAGCGTTAGTAAAGATAAGAAAAAAGATCAAAAGCCAGTTAAAAGTGGTAATGCAGAAGACGCAGCATTTCTTTTAAAAAATGCATCTTCAGTAATTATTGTGCCAGGATATGGTATGGCAGTTGCACAAGCTCAACATGCATTAAGGGAGATGGTAGACACTTTAAAGAAAAACGATATTAAAGTTTCTTATGCTGTTCACCCTGTAGCTGGAAGAATGCCTGGACATATGAATGTTTTATTAGCAGAAGCAAACGTACCATATGATGAGGTATTTGAATTAGATGACATTAATAATGACTTTGCAAATACAGATGTTGCTTTTGTTATAGGTGCTAATGATGTTACTAACCCTGTCGCAAAAACTGATCCACAGAGCCCAATTTTCGGAATGCCTGTATTAGATGTTGAAAAATGTAAGTCAGTTTTATTTGTTAAAAGAAGTTTATCCCCAGGGTATGCAGGTGTTGACAATGAACTCTTCTACCGTGAAAATACTATGATGTTATTTGCTGACGCTAAGAAAATGACAGAAGACATAGTTAAAAATATTTAAAAATGCCAAAAACAAAAATCTTTTGTGATATTGCTGACAGTAAGGCAATAAATAAGTTTAATAAAAAATCAATTGTTAATGGTTTTACTACTAATCCAAGCTTAATGAGAAAAGCTGGCGCCAAAAGTTATGAAAAATATTCAAAAATTTTACTAAAAATTTGTAAAAAGAAACCAATTTCTCTAGAGGTTTTTGCAGACAATTTTAAAGATATGGAAAAACAAGCTTTGATAATTAACTCTTGGGGTAAAAATATTTACGTTAAAATCCCTGTAGTAAACAGCAAAGGAAAATTTACTGGTCAATTAATAAGAAAATTAAACAAAAGAAGAATTAAACTTAATATAACTGCTGTTTACACAATTGCTCAAGTTAAGAAAATCAATAGATGTCTTGATAACAAAACTAATTCAATCATTTCAATTTTTTCTGGTCGTATGGCTGATGTTGGTAAAGATCCAGTGCCTATAATTAAAAAAGCTGTACAAATGACCAATAAAAAAAATAAGGTTGAAATACTTTGGGCAAGCGTAAGAGAACCATATAACTATATTCAAGCCAAACAATTAGGTTGCCAAATCATCACAATGCCACCTAAAATAATTGATAAAGTTTCTAACTTTGGTAAATCATTCGAGAAATTGACCAAAGATACTGTCAAAGCCTTTTTATCTGATAGTAAAAAATCAAGATTTAAAATTTAAAATAGCTCGTTTTGACTTGAGGATTGTTTTGGTCAATCCATTTAAAAATCTATAGTGGATACCATTATTAATTTTTTTTAAGGCATCCTCGTAACAAATAAAGTTATTTTGGTTCTTTCGAATAAAGTTTTCAAAATCCTGAAAATCTTTGTCTTTCCAATAGTTTAAATGTATCTGAGTTGCTTGAATACCAAACGGTAGCGCATAAACTTTATAAAAAAGCTGAGGTATAAATTTTATTTCCATTTCTTTATATGGCATTAGACCATAACCATCTATAACTTCGTTTATTCCAAACTTTTTTAATGCGTTAAAAGTATTTTTGTCATATGTGTGATTTGGAGCAAAAAAAGTTTCTATTATAATCCTTTCTTTTTTAAATATATTTAAACCTTCTTTTATTCTATCAACCTGTGTATCCAGCGTATGACCACAAAACTCTGATCTACCACCATGTCCAAAGTAATCATTTCTTTTTGTATCTTTATCATACACATGGGTGAGACCATGCATTGAAATCTTCCATCCCTTATTTTGCCAGCCTCTTACTATGTCCCAAAAATCATTTTTTTTTGGGTAGGATAAAAGCTCACTATCTTTATTATTTGGAATAACTCCTAGCACGGGTTTAATTTTATATTTATCAAAAAGATCTTCGGATTTTTCCATTAAATCCCAATTCATATTTTCAGCGATATCATCAAGTCTGATGAGAATTCCTGTATTTTCTGATATATATTCTTTTATTCTTTTAAACATAGTAAGTTATTAATAAATTAATTTTTAATGTCTGAATACAAAATTACTAAAATATCAGAAGTGGAGCAATCTCATCTTTCAGATTTTTACAAAAAAAATTATTTTGATCGGCATAAAAGCTTAATTAATAACTGGAAATGGTGGTATAGAATTGGTTATAGTAAATTTGAACCACTGATTATATCTTCGGGTGAAAAAGTCTTAGGGCAGGCAGGAACCCAACCAATTGACCTAAGCATTAATGGAAAAAAAGTTTTAGCATCATGGTTTTTAGACTTCTCTGTTAATCCAGAATTAAGAGGAAAAGGTATTGGAAAAAATTTAACAAAGAAATTAATGGAAACATGTCCTAATCTAATAACCTTTTGTAACGAGAAAACATTAAAAATTGTTGAAAATTTTGGTTGGAAAGATAATTTTTCAACAGTCAGGTTAGCTAAACCAATCAATCCTTTAAAATTTTTGCCTATAGTAAAAAAAATCAAACTACAATTTGCTGACAACATTCTTAGAAAAATTATAAAAAAAGATTTAAAAAGTACAAAAATTAATCTTAAAAAAATTGACAATAATTATAATGTTATTAAAGATTCATTTAAAATTAGAAAAATTTTAAATATTGAAAATTCTCCACAAATTTTAAGGGATGAGACATGGTTAGACTGGAGGATAAAAGATTGTCCATATAAAAAAGACCTATATTTTTTTGAATATAAAAACAATTTTTTAATTGCCCATATTTTTTCAAAAAAAGGTATTAATAGACTTAATATACTTTTTACTTATTTTATTGACCAATCTTACGAAAAGGAAATTTTTCAAATTATATTGTCGTGGTCAGTAGATAATAATATTGATTTGTTATGGGCAATTAGGAAAAAAGAAATAGATTTATTTGAAAAAGTTTTTCCAAAAAAATTTACAAAACCGGTTATATTTGCATGTTGGGGCTCAGAACAAGATAATTTAAAGTTTTTATCAAATGGTTTAGATAACGTTCAAGGAATAGACTCTGATTTGGATAGTAGTATGTTAGAGGAATAAATTTACATTATTTCTTAATAGGAATTGTTGGGTTTCTCGCTACTGAAATAACAATATTTACAAGGAATTGAAAAATACTAATTAGTTTGATTAAATACAAATATGAAAAATATTTATACTTGGGCGGCTAATCCTGCAAAAAGAACTTTCACTGTAGGTGATATTATAGAAGCTAAAGGAAAAAAAATTCTTACACAAGTAACTGCAAATAATTCATTAGAGGCAAAAGCAGCTGAGGAAGCAGGTTTTGACATGATAATAGGAAGTGCTTCAAATGTTAAGAAGGTTCGGGAAGGATCTAAATCTCTTTTTTATACAGCAGCACTCGAACTACATAATTATCCTACAGCCGAGGATGTGTTACGTGGTGCCTTTAAAGCTTTAGAGAATGGTGCTGATGCAGTTATGACCGCTAGAAGTATGGATGTTGTTACTATGCTTGCAAAAGAAGATGTTCCAGTTATGGGTCATTTAGGTTTAGTTCCTAGAAAATCTACATGGATTGGTGGATTAAGAGCTGTAGGCAAAACTGCTGATGAAGCATACGAACTATTTAAAAAATTTAAACGTTTAGAAGATGCTGGGGCCTTTTCAGCCGAATGTGAAGTTATTCCTGAAAATATTATGGGGGAAATATCAAAAAGGACAAGTATTGTTACTGTATCTCTTGGATCTGGAAAAAAAGCCGATGTTATGTATCTCTTCATGAATGATATCTGTGGTGAGCAAGAAAAGTCCCCTAGACATGCAAAAGCTTATACAAATTTAAAAAAGATGAAAGATGAAATTGAAATCGAAAGAGTTAAAGCTTTAAAAGCATTTATTAAAGATAGTTTAGAGGGGAAATTTCCTGGGCCTGAAAATTCAGTAAATGTTAGTGAAGAAATTCTAGAAAATTTTAAAAAGAAACTTTAATCTTTTTTAATAGGGATAGTTGGGTGTCTCGCTGTTGAAGTAACAATATTTTTCTTAAGCTGCATTTCTCTAAACACAATATATAAACCTGCGCCTATTATTATTATATTTCCGATATAATTATTTAATGTTGGAATTTCAGAGAAAACAAAATAACCCACTAAAACTCCACCAAATATTTGCACATAAAGAATTGAGCCAAAAATAGCTCCAGGTAAATGTCTTGCTGCATTTACTACAAAAATTGTTGCAATTCCCCTCATTAACCCTGCCGCTCCATTTAACATTAAGTGGTCTAAAGAGACTGGCTTAAAAATAAATAAGGCAAAAACTCCTGTTAAAACAAGCATTAATATTTTTCCATAAATCAAAAATGAAAATAAATTTTCTTTAAAGCCGTACTTTCTAACTATTAAATAACTTGCTGATGCAAATATTGGGCAGAAAAGCGCTAAAAAAATATAATTATCATACTCTGTGCCAAAAGGATTAATGGAAATTATTGCTCCAATAAAACCAATCAATATTGCTGTGAACCTTTTCCATCTTACCACTTCACCTAAAAATAAAACTGACCCAATAGTGATTAACAAAGGAATTAAAAATACAATGCTGTACATCGTAACCATTGGTAATCGATAAAAACCTGTGTAACCGAAAAATAATGCCAAAGCCATTGTTAAAGCTCTAAAGAAGTGAACTGTAAAGTTAGCTTTTTTTAGTTTTCTCCAACCGTTTAAAGTTTGCGTGTATAAAACTATTGGGATTAAAGCGAACCAAGAATTTACAAAAATAATTTGAACAATTGAATAATCTGAACCTAAATATTTAACAATTGAATCACTTCCTACAAACAGGAAATAAGCAAAACATGCAAGAATAAAGTCTGTAAGGTAGACCCTTTCCGTAACTGATTTCATTAATTAATTTAGTTTCTTAGAATAATCTTGCTTGGAATGATTATAAATAGGTAAATAATATTTAAATGTATATCCCTTGTTTAATGATTTCATGTAAGCTTTGTTCCAAAGAGCGACCCATTGCTGGTAAGTTTTAACTTTGATATTTTCTTCTTTGGCACTTCTTACGTAAAAACTTGGTAGTGGCTCTCTACCTGAACTTTGTCCAGCTTTATGAAACCTAATGTCCATACTTATCCTAATATTTTTTGAAACATTTGGAAGAGAACAGTGAATTAATCTTTTGTCTAAAATAATTATATCGCCAACATCAGCTTCAAGTGGAACCATTTTGCTATATTTATGGATAAGTTCTGAATTTTTTATTTCCACCTGACCTTTTGATCCGTGGTGGTGATTTAACAAACCTAGTTTATTACTTTTAGGTACAGCCAGCATACAGCCGTTCTTAGCATTAGTTTTTGTAAATGGTATCCAGACTGTCACCAAGTCAGTTTTGAATCTTGCTTTTTTATTTATAGTTCCTTCATCTTGGTGCCATGGTGTTCTACCAATTAAACCATCCATAAAATTTTTGCCTGAATTTATATTTGGTTTTTTCACCCTAAAAGTTTGAACTGGATTTGAAAAAATTTCTTTACCAATAATTTTTTCAACTATATTTAAAATTTTATCCGATTTAATTAGATTGAATATTGATTCAGGGTTGAAGTACTCAACATTTTCATGTTTTTTAAAGTTTTGCGGAGGTCTATTATTAAAAACTTTTTCAAAAGTTACCCCAGATTTTTTGGTTAATGCAAAATACTTATCCTGAAACTTTAATTTAAATAATCTCTTCGCTTCCTTTGTTGTAAAGTACTTTTCTATTAGTTTATCAGCTTTTGCTTCTAAATCATTAAGTACTGGTTTGATATCTTTTTGAAAATTAAGAACGTTTCTTACTCTTATGTAACCTTTTTCTTCCAGTTCTTCTTTTATTTTACTTTTCACGCTTTTAGAATCTTATTTATTTCAAAAATATTACACCTTGCAGATTAAACATCAAGTGCTTTTCTCATTTCTTCGTCATCCATTTTTTTACCTAAATAAGCTTCAATTACAGCATTATCATCCTTGATCTGAGAAGGGGTACCCTCTGCTATCTTTTCACCATGATCAAGAACTGTAACTTTACTACAGGTGTCCATAACCACTTTTAATATGTGCTCAATTATAATTAGTGTTAAGCCGTATTTTTCTTTTAACCGCATTAATATCTTCATCAAATTATCAACGTTCACTGGTGATAGACCTGCAGCAGGTTCGTCCAACATTAATAATTTTGGTTTTCCTGCAATAGCTCTAGCTAAAACAAGAAGTCTTCTTTGACCTCCTGATAGTTCACTTGCATTTAACTCTGCGTAGTCAGCTAAACCAACAAAAGAAAGAAGCTCCATCATTTCCTCTTTAATGGTTTTCTCTTGATCCCATATTTTTTTTCTACCAGTAACAGCATCAATAAAACTATATGGCACTAAAGTATGATAGCCTGACATTACGTTATTTATTACCGACATATCTTGATACAACCTCAGTAATTGGAATGTTCTAGCTAATCCAAGCTCTCCAACTTTGTGTGGAGGCTCATTAGTAATATCGTTACCATCAAACTCAATGTAGCTACCTGGATCTGGTTCATAAACACCAGATACTAAATTAAAAAAAGTACTTTTTCCTGAACCATTTGGTCCGATAATTCCTCTAATTTCGTTTGCTGGCAATTCAAAATCAACTTTATTTATAGCTTTTAATCCACCAAATGCTTTCATTAATTTTTTTGTTTTTAATAACATTATTTACTCATTGCTCCTGTTTTGGTTTTAAATCTTCTATCAATAAAATATTTGTCAATAAATCCACCAATACCTTTGGGCATAAATAGAATTGTTAATACAATTGTTAATCCAAAAATAAATAATTGATACTCATAAAGTGGCCTTGTTAAATCATAAACAATCGTAATAATAATCGCTCCAATTATTCCTCCCCAAATATGACCCAAACCACCAAAAACAACCATGGCTAAGAAAGTTACCATTTCAATTACAGTATAATTATTTGGATGAATATATCCTGGAGGTAAATGAGCGTATACTGCACCTGCACCTCCTGCAAACATTGCGCTTAAAACGAAAGCTAGCATTTTATGTTTTTTTACATTTATTCCTGATGCTGCTGCAGAAATTGGATCTTCTCTCACAGCCATAAAAGCTCTTCCAACTGACGATCTTAAAACACTAAATGAAAAATATATTGCTATCAGCATTATAGGCATTGCGATGTAGTAATATTTATCAGGAGTATCAAAAGGTACTCCAAAAATTATTGGCTGAGGTATATTTGAAATTCCATAAGTTGACATAAAAAAATCTCCGTTTTCAATAAACAATCGTATTGCTTCTCCACCACCAAGGGTAGCTAAGGCTAAATATGGACCTTCTAATCTAAAAGATGGAATTGCAAAAGCTACACCAAATAAACCAGCTATTAATATGGCTGCAGGCAAAGTTAACCACAAACCAGAACCTAAATATAAAAACATACATCCTGCGGTGTATGAACCGACTGCATATATCCCAACATGTCCTACAGTAACCTGACCGCAAAACCCTTTAACAATATTTAGTCCTGCAGCAACAATGATGTTGATACAAATTAAACTTGCTAAATGTGATTGATATAAATCTGTAAAAAAAACAGATGGGACTAACATTAAAATTATAAAAGCAATAATAAAACCTAGGAAAGGATATTGTCTTATAATTTCTTTAAATTTATCCATTGATTTATTGCCTTAAGATTAAAAAAATGAGCGGTAGTAATTAAACTACCGCTCAAAAATTTTAGTTATTAAAGACCAGCGCTAGCGTTAAACGTAACTGTACCAGCTACTTTAGTCTTCCAGTTTTTACCACCTTTTGTGTACTCGATCATAACAGGTGTTCTGTTACCATCTCTACACTCAGGCGTACCAGCAGCACAGAAGCTGATTGGTCCTGAAGCTAAACCAGTAAAGTTAGTTATACCAGCAATAGAGTCTCTTACAGCTTTTCTATCAGATGCAAGATCACCGCTAAACTGTTTTTCTGCTTTTTCTAAAGCAGGTTTTAACATAGTTAATAAGTCCTCCATTTGAGAAAAGTCATGGCCAGGTACTACGCCATATCTACTTTTAATATGTTTAACAAATTTTTTAGCGATTGGTCTTGTGTCAGAAGCAGCGAAAGCAGCAGCATAAGATACACCAACAGCTGCTTTACCAGCGTTAGTTGGTACTTCTACTTTTGATGCTACAGAGTTTGCAACTCTAGCTACGCTCTTAGGTATTCCTACTTCGTAAGATTGAACTAAGCAACGAACTGTTTCATCTACTAAACCTGAACATACAAGTGCGTCTGGATTTGTTGCTTTAGCTTTTAATAAGTAAGATCTAAAGTCAGTTTCTTTTTCTCCAGCTTGCGCTTCATAAACAGGATCAACACCGTATTCATCTTTCACGTAAGCAATCATAGATTTAGAAAAGTCCATACTAGCTTGGTCAGGTACATAGATATGAGCTATCTTCGTACCAGCATTTTCTGCTGTGAACTTAGCTTGTACTATTTTGTAAAATCTAGATGAAACAGGAACTCTGAATATCCATTCACTTCCTGTTAATGTGATTTTTGAACTTGTTGAGTGCGGAATGATTTGTGGAACTTTAGCTTTAGAAATTACTGGTACCATTGGTAAAGTAACTGAACTACAGCTAGATCCGATTATAACGTGAACGTTATCTTGGTATGCAAGCTTCGTAGCATTTGCAACACCTTTCTCAGATTTACATTCATCATTGTAAAGTATCAAATCAACTTTTTTTCCGTTAATACCGCCAGAAGAATTCCACTCCGCAACAGTATCTTGAATTAACTCACCATGTTTATAGCCAACGTCAGATAGCATTCTAAATGAAACACCAATTTTGATGTCTTTAGCTTGTGCTACTGAAGTAACCAGTAAACTAACAGCGAGTAATAAACTTGAAAAAATTATATTTATTTTTTTCATGTTTCCCCCTTTTTTAATTTGTACCTTCGGCGTTTTTAATTGACGCCAAAGCATTAATTTAATTAAATGCATTAGATAAAATAAACAATTTCAAGTCAACAGCTATGCTCAAAATAAAAAGTTTAGTCTCAGGCTATGGCTCAGTTCAAATATTGAATGGGGCTAACATGAAAGTAGATAATCAATCTATAGTTGCATTACTTGGCGGAAATGGAACAGGAAAGTCTACAATATTAAAAGCTTGCTCGGGAATAATTAGAACTTGGAAAGGTAATATAAATTTTAATGGTGAAGACATTCAAAATTTACCACCTCATAAAATTGTCGAAAAAGGTTTAGTTCAAGTCACTCAAGGAAAAGATGTGTTTCCGGCTATGACAGTTTTAGAAAATTTAAGGTTAGGCGGTTTTACCCTTAAGTCAAAGCAAATTTTAAACGATAATATAGAAAAAGTTTTTAATTATTTTCCAAGATTAAACGAGAGAAAAAGCCAGTTAGCTGCAACTTTGTCAGGTGGAGAACTGCAAATGCTATGCATTGGTAGAGGACTAATGTCAAATCCAAAAATGATTATGCTTGATGAGCCAAGTGCTGCCCTAGCTCCGCAAATTGTTTTAGATATTTTTAAAAATATTAATAAAATCAGGAAAGATGGTCTTACAGTTTTAGTAGTTGAGCAGAATGTTCGAATGGCTCTTTTGCTTGCTGATTACGGATATGTAATTAAGGATGGAGTTATTAATGTAGAAGGTGAGTCCAAGAAATTAATGTACGACGAGTCTGTGAAAGACTCATATTTAGGTGGAGGAGGAACCACAGCAAATGTTTAAAGGTTTTAAATTTACAAGAAAAATTGAGAATACTTTAATGTTGATTTTCACTTTTATATTCCTTGGATACATCAGCATGAGTCCAGATATGAACCTAGAGTCTCTTAAAGGTGTGTTAATTATCGGTATCACTGTGGGAATAATTTACGGACTAGTAGCTGTAGGAATTTCTCTAATTTACACAGGACTAGATGTAGTTAATTTTTCACACGGAGAATTTTTCATGCTTGGAGCATTTACTGGTTTAACAGTTTATAATTTTTTAATTGATGGAGAATTAATTTACGCAATTTTTCCAGATGCTTATGGATGGGTAGGTTATGTAATTGGATTATTTTTTGCATTTGTTATCATGGGTCTTTTTGGTGTTTTAATAGAGAGAGTTTTTTTAAGACCTCTAACAAAAAAAGGAGGTGGTTATACAGTAGCTGGTATGGGGATCATAATTTGTGGATTTGGTTTATCAGTAGTACTGCTAAATTTAGCTTACATTATTTGGAATCCAACAGCACATCCGTTCCATGCAGATTTAGGATTACCAATTAATATAGGTGGTGTGACGTTGCCAATGACATATTTATGGATGTTGGTTACAGGATTTACTGTAGCAGGAGCTTTATACTTCTTTTTAAACAAAACTAAAATGGGTCTAGGCGTTCGAGCAGTAGCCCACTCAAAAGTAATCTCTAACCTAGTTGGAATTAATGTTCCTCTTTATATATCAATTATATTTGGAATAGCTTGTGCTCTTGCAGGATTAGCAGGAACTTTGGTTGGACCCACATATCAAGTAGTAGTTTATATGGGTTATATAATTTTACTAAAAGCTTTTGCATCTGCAGTTGTTGGGGGGTTCGGAAGTTTGCCAGGCGCAATCGTTGGTGGTTTCACCGTAGGTCTTTTTGAAACATCATGTGCTTTTTTTATTTCTGGAAGTCATAAAGATGCTTACGCATTTTTATTGATGATAGTAGTCTTACTTATAAAACCAACTGGTTTCTTTGGTGTGCAAGTTAAAATGAAAGCATAAATGGTTAATAAAAATCTCAAAGTCGCTGTACTAGGCGCAGGTGCCATGGGCTGTCTCTTCGGAGGTTTGCTCGCAGAAAAAGGATTAAGTGTAGTTTTAATTGATGTGTGGAAAGACCATGTTGATGAGATAAATAATAAAGGTCTCAAAATGATGGGTCATGGTGGCGATAGAATTGTAAAAATCAAAGCAACAACTGATCCAAAAACTTTACAACCAGTTGATGCCATAATTATAATGTGTAAAGCAACCGCGTTAGAGAAAGCACTTACAAATTCAAAAAATATAATAGGTGATAAAACTATGCTCATGTCTTTTCAAAATGGAATAGGACATGAGGAAATAATGCAAAATATAGCAGGAAAAGATAAAGTTTTGGGTGGGTCCACAACTCAAGCATCTAGTATTCAAGGCCCTGGCATTATTCAAAATCACGCAAGTTTACCATCCTGGATTGGAGAGTATGATGGTGGCCACAGCCAAAGGGTAAAAGATCTTGCAGAAACATTTACATTACACGGTTTAGAAACTATTGCGGAAGAAGATATTAAAAGAAGAAAATGGATGAAATTATTTGCACTTACAGCGATAGGACCACTTTCTGCAATATTTGATCTTCACCACACTGATCTTTATATATCTAACAAAAATCAAAATATGTCACGAAATCTAGGCAAAGAAATAATCTTAGAGACAAGAGAAGTTGCTAAAGCAGATGGGGTAGATGTCAGCAAGGAAGACTGTCTTGAAATGTTCAATAGAATTGTAGATTCAAGACAAACCAATAAATCTTCAATGGCGTTTGATGTATTGAAGAATAGAAAAACAGAAATAGATTTTATAAGTGGCGCTGTTTCAAAAATTGGAAAAAAACATGGGGTTAAAACTCCTTTAAACGATCTCATGTATAATATTATTAAAATCAAAGAGGGAATGTATATCTAGATCCGTGTCTAAAGAAATAATTTGGAAACCATCAAAAGATCTAGTTGAAAATTCAAAACTAACCAAGTTTTTAAACTTTTCTAAAATTCAAGATTATAATGAGCTTGAAAAAAAAAGCCTGACAGACCCTGGTTGGCTTTGGGATAGCGTTATCAAATTTTCTGATTTAAAGTTTTTTAAACCCTATTCAAAAATTATAGATGAAAGCAAAGGTATCCCTTGGACAAGATGGTGCGTAGATGGAAAGACCAATATAGTGCTTAATTGTATTGATCGTCATAAAGATAAAGATTTTTTTAAGGAGACTTTTATTTTTTCAGAACGGGAGGATGGAACAGAAACTTCAATTACTTATGAAGAATTTAATAAAAGAATTTCGAAAGTAGGAAATACACTAAAAAATAATGGTTTTAAAAAAGGTGATGTAATCGCACTTTATATGCCTCAATTTATTGAAACCTATATTGCTTATTTTTCTATTTTAAAAATAGGCTGTATCGTATTACCCCTTTTCTCTGGCTATGGTTCAAAAGCTGTAATTGAAAGATTAAATATTGCTAAAGCTAAAGGTATTTTCACCGTAGAAAAAACTTTTAGAAAAGCTAAGGAAATTAGAATGTTTGATCAAATCAAAGGAGATCTTGATCAAGTTAAGTCATTAGAAAAAATATTTCTTCTAGGAAATGATAAAGGTAAAAAAATATTTAATTGGGAAAACTTTGACAATGTATCAGATAAATTAAAAACTGAAGAGATGAACACCGAGGATCCAGCTATTATTCATTTTACTTCAGGTACAACAGGAAAACCAAAAGGATGTGTTTATACCCACATAGGACTTGTAACTAAAATGGCTTTTGATGAAGGGATACTAGCTGACTTTAAACAAACAGATATGCACTTATGTATGGCAGATATGGGCTGGATGGTTGGTTCAAAATCAGCAACAATTGCATCTTCTCATGGTGCAAAAATGATTATTGCAGAAGGTGTTCCAGACTTTCCAGATGAATTGAGATTTTGGAAATTAATTGAAAAGTATAAAGTAACTTGGACTGAATTGTCCCCCGCACTAATAAGAAATCAAATGACAAAAGATAAAAAACTTTTTGAAAATTTGGATTTAAGTTCACTAAGGATTATTTGTACAGGTGGTGAACCATGGACAGAAAAACCTTGGAAGTGGTTATTTGAATTTATTGGTAAATCAAAAGTTCCTATAATGAATTCAGCTGGCGGAACTGAAGTATCTGGATCTATACTACATTGTTGCTTGCATAGACCTTTTAAGGTTGGTTCTTTTAATGCACCCATTCCTGGAATGAGCGCAGATATTGTAGACTCAAAAGGTGAGAAAGTATCTGCTGATCAAATGGGAGAATTAGTAATGAGAAAATCATCAATAGGATTGACTAAAAGTTTATGGAATGATGATGAAAGATACATACAGAATTATTGGAAAGTTATAAAAAATGACTTATGGGTTCATGGTGATTTAGCTAGTAAGGATAAAGACGGCCACTGGTATCTTCACGGCAGGTCAGATGATACAATTAAAATTTCGGGTAAAAGAATTGGTCCATCAGAATTAGAAAGTGTAATTGTGAAAAGCGGTAAAGTTAAAGAGGTTGCGGCTGTTGGGATTCCAGATGAAGGAAAAGGATCTAAGATAATTTTATCTATAGTCCCCCTAGAAAGTGAAAAAAACCTTAAAGAAAACTTGTTTATTGATTTAATTATAAAAGATTTAGGAAAATCATTTAAGCCTGATAAAGTAATATTTGTTAGGGATTTACCTAAAACAAGAAATATGAAAATAATGAGGAGAGTAATAAAATCGTGTTTAACGAATGAGGACCCTGGAGATATTTCAACTTTATTAAATCCAGATTCAGTAGAGGAAATAAAACAACATGCAATTTAAAGATATAATATATGAAGTTAAAAGTGATTATGCTCATGTCACTATAAATAGACCAAAAGTATTAAACGCGTTCACACCCGTTACTCTTCAAGAATTGAAAACTGCTTTAGATAGTGCTGAAAAAGATAAAAATGTTGGCGTAATTGTTTTATCTGGTGCCGGGGATAGAGCTTTTTGTGCAGGTGGAGATATGAACTGGGAAAGTTCAAAAGAATTTCAAGACCATGAATATGAATTTCATATCCATTTAACAAAATGTAGTAAACCGATTATTGCAAAAGTAGATGGATATGCAATCGGGGGAGGAAACCACATGGCGTATTTCTGTGACTTAACAATTGCAAGTGAGAATTCTATTTTTGGACAAAACGGCCCAAGAGTTGGTTCACCAGCTGGTGGAGCAATCGTCGCTCATTCTGCAAATATTCTTGGACATAAAAGAGCAAGAGAAATGTGGATGACGTGCAAAAGGTATTCTGCAAAAGAGATGATGAATTGGGGATTAGTCAACTCTGTTGTAAAAAAAGAAAAATTAGATGAGGAAGTAAAAAAATATGGGGATGAAATGTTAAAAGCTGCCCCAACATGTTTGAAAATTTTAAAAGCTAGTTTTAGAAAACAATTTAACGAAATTTTAAAAATAACCCAAAAAAGTATGGTTGATGAAGTTGCTCCTGATTTTTTCAAAACCGGCGAACAGTCTGAGGGTGCTAAAGCTTTTTTAGAGAAAAGAAAACCAAATTTTAAAAAATTTCGTTAATGAAAGTAAAATCAATCAAAGCAATCACTTTGAGTATGCCGTTCAGCCACGGCGGGAAAAAAGTTATTTTTCATGGAAAAGAATGGAAAAGTTTAGAATTTAATTTAATAAGATTAGAAACTGATAAAGGAATAGTAGGGTGGGGTGAGGCTTTTGGTTTCTCAAGTTGGAAAGCTGTTAGAGTAGCAATAGAGGAAATGGTTGCTCCAATGATAATCGGCAAAGATATGAGCAACATTCCAGAACTTTTATTAAATCTACAAAAATCTTTACACCTTTTTGGTCGATATGGAATAACAATGTTCGCCATATCAGGTGTTGAGATAGCTTTATGGGATGCGTTTGGTAAAGAAAAAAATAAACCTGTTCATGAGTTATTAGGAAAAAAAAATAATGATATCTTTAAAGCTTATTCAAGTCTTTTTAGATACGGAGACCCAAAAATTATAGAGCAAAAATGCAAACAATCTTTAGATGATGGTTATAGAGCTATTAAATTGCACGAAATAGAAAATAATTGTATCGAATCTGGCAGAAAAGGAACTGGAGATCTTCCAATGATGTTAGATACAAATTGTCCTTGGACTTACGAACAAACCTTAGCAAAAAAAGATTTTCTTAAAAGCATGAATTTAACTTGGCTTGAAGAACCAATTTATCCGCCAGAAGATTATCAAACTCTAGCAAAATTAAATAAAGAACTTGGAATACCTTTGGCGTGTGGAGAAAACGCTTGTACTGAATATGAATTTAAATCGATGATAGATCACAAAGCTGTTTCATTTGTTCAGCCGTCTGTAATTAAGGTTGGAGGTATCTATGAAATGTTCAAGATAATCAATATTGCAGAAGATAAAAATATTTCAGTAATGCCTCATACTGCTTATTTTGGACCTGGATTTTTAGCGACCTTACAATTAGCGGCGTTAATGAAAAAAGAAACGTATATCGAAAGATTTTATTTAGATATCGACGAGGAGTTTTATCCAAATTTTAAAAAAGCTTTGAATGGAAAATATAATTTACCTAAAGGACCTGGTTTGGGTATAGATCTAGATTATAAAAGGTTAAGCAAGTATGAAATATAGATCGGTTTTATTTGTTCCTGGACACGAAGAAAAAAAAATAAAAAAAGCCTATACATTAAACGCTGATGTTGTGGTTATTGATATAGAGTCAACCGTGCCTGAAGACCAAAAAGAAAATGCAAAAAAAATTATTCAAGATTGCAAAGTTAATAAACAAAAAACATACATTAGAATCAACAATAATAATGATTTAGATTTTGTTACCAATGAGGAATTTATTGGTATTTTTCTTCCTTTTACTGAAAGTAGAGAACAGCTTTTAAATATTGATAAAATTTTAAAATCAAATGAAAAGCTTAAAACAGATATAATTCCAATTATAGAAAGTGAAAAGGGAATTGAAAACCTTAAGGAAATTTGTGAGTTTAAAGAACGGATAAAAGTCATCTCTTTTGGATCACATGATTTAGCTAAGTCAATTAATCTTAAAGTATCTGATGATGAAAATGAGATTCTCAATTATAGGAAACTTATAGTCTCACACTCTAAAAATCCTATTGATACTTCATATTTAAATTTTAAAGATCTTATAGGTTTCGAGAAATCATGCAATTTAGCTAAGAGCATAGGTTTTGGTGGAAAAGCATGCATCCATCCTGGACAAATTGAGATTTCAAACAAAATATTTTAATGGAAAGAAAAATCAAAATAGCAGTAGTTGGAATTGGGTTGATGGGCAGTCAACATCTAATAGCAATTAAAAATTCCAAGAAAGCTAATTTGCATTCAATTGTAGATATTAATCAAAGATCAAGAGCACACGCCAAAAAATTTAAAGTCCCATTTTATAAAAATTCGTCAGCATTAATTAAAAATAACAAACCTGATGCTGTAATTGTTGCAACACCTAATCAATTTCATGAAAAGCATACTATTAGTTTTTTAAATGCTAAAATTCCGGTTCTATTGGAGAAACCAATCTCTAGTAACATTCAAAAAGCAAAAAAAATTATTTCATCCTCAAGAAAAAATAAAACACATTTGCTTATTGGTTATCATAGAAGACACAATGTAATTTCAACAAAAGTTAAGAATAAAATTTCTAAAGGTAAATTAGGAAAAATCGTATCAGTCAGCGTGATGTGCTGGTTATATAAAAATAAAGAATGGTTTAAGGAGAAATGGAGAGTAAAAAAGGGCGGGGGCCCTCTGGGTATAAATCTTGTTCATGATATCGATTTAATTTGTTATTTGGTAGGGCCTATCGAATATGTGCAGGCATCATCTTCTAATAAAATTAGAAAATATGACGTTGAAGATACAGCGGTAGTAAATTTTGTTTTTAAATCGGGAGCATTAGGCACTCTGAGTGTTTCTGACACAATAGTTTCACCTTGGAGTTATGAATTAACAGCAGGCGAAAATCCCGCTTATCCAATTACTAATCAATCTGCCTACTATATTGGCGGTACAAAAAGCTCGATACAATTTCCAAATTATAAAGAGTGGTACAATAAAAAAGAGAGAAGTTGGTGGAAGCCAATATTACATAAAGATGAAAGCACAAGAGAAAGTAGGTATACGCTTACAAACCAGATTAATCATTTATGTGATGTTGTTAATAAAAAAGCAAAACCTAAAATTACTGGGGAAGATGGACTATTATCACTTAAAATATTTGCAGCAATTATTAAAAGTGCAAAAACAGGGAAAAAAGTTAAAATTAAATAAAATCTAAATTTATTTTTCCTAATGATCTAAAGTCAACTTTAAGTTTATCACCTTTATTTACTTTAAAGGGCTGTATAACCGAACCAGTCATAAACCAATCACCCTTTTTAAAAGTTACAGGATCACCTTTAAACTCATCAATTATACATTTAATTGCTAGTTTAGGACCTGCTCGCTTTTCTCCTTTGAAGAAAGGTTCTGTTACTTTTCCATTTAAATTGATTTCAACTTGAATAGAATCTAAGTCAATTTTATCGAGATTTTGTATTTTGTCCCCAACAACTATTGCTCCAGCTCCACCGTTATCTGCAATATTTAAATTCATCATTTCTACTGGACCTAAACCTTTTTTAGACTCAGAGTGAACTCTTGTAGATACTAGCTCTAAAGCTATGTAGGCTTCGTAGTTTCCTATTTTATTTTCAGCACCGGGTACCATTTTTGTATCCTCTAAAAATTTTAAACAAAATTCACATTCAAGAATACAATCAGGTACTTTACTATATTCAATTTTTGATGGGTTCATTAAAACCGTTTCATCTATAATCTTTCCAATCATAGGACCTTCAACCTTTGCACCATCTTGCAAATTCTTAGATACCAATCCAATTTTCCAGCCAACTGTTTTTTTCTTTAAGACAGCGTGGAATTGTTTTTGAATTGCGTGGGAATCTCCTCTGTTTTTTGGAAGTTCTTCTGATTTAAGTTGAATTAAATCCCTTTTTATCCATGCATCTGCTAATTTTTCTGCTAATGTACTCATACCCTATAAGTAATCACATGAAGCTAAAATTTGAAAGCGAAAAATTTGACATACCTCCTTTGCAAAAAATTGCTGAAGCACTTAATATTGGCCTAAAAGAAAATTATAAAGACGTAAATGTAAAAGTTATTGACTGTCCAAACTTAAAAAACTGGGGTTGTCCAGCAGAGGGTATTTCTGGAAATGAGAAAATCATTGATGTTGGCGGAGAACCCTACATGCACGATCCAAAATTTATAGGCACTGAATTTGATTATGAAGAAATCTCAAAAAAAATTGGTGCGGAAAAATCATATGCTCTAGGAGCCGGCTCAAGTGCAATGTCATGTATGGATGGACATTGTGGTGAACTTACCATTAATGAAAATTTAATGACTAATGATTCCAAATCTATTGTTGCCAGCGTTGATATAAATAAAAAATGTATAGTTAAAAAATATTCAGCTAGAAAACACGGAGGTCTCTCAAATATTTATTTTTCCGATGGTAAAAAAGGTAAAGTAATTATGATTAAAATTAATATAAGGACTGGCAAACAGGGCTCTTTGACTCAATCAATGAGATCAGCTTTAAGTAAACATTTAAATATTACTCAAAACAAACATGTAGCTTTGGGCGGAGTGTTTAGAATTTTAAATGGGAAGATTAAAAGTCACGTTCAACCTGATTATAAAGATATAAAAATTGACTACTACGATACAAAATTAATGAAATGTACAAAAGATTTTTTACAGTTTTATCAACCAGTTGGATCTGAACTACAATGCTATTCAGTTTTATGGACCGGAGACCCATCAGGAGGAACTTTAAATTTGAGGGATTCAGGCGAACATACTCATTTTCATTCATATAATCATGATAAAGATGCAGGCCATTACCATTTTGATGTTACCCCAGAAGAAATTCAGTATGAAGGTTATTTTAATATTTCCAGAGAAGTATTTAGAGTGAATAATATTTATAAAGAACTAGCCAATAAAATTTAATCTTATTAATTAGTTGGTTGCGGGGGTAGGATTTGAACCTACGACCTTCAGGTTATGAGCCTGACGAGCTACCAGACTGCTCCACCCCGCGATAAATAATTTATGATCTCTTTAAGTTTATCGCTTTTAATTTACCTTTTTCTTCTTGTATTTCAAATTGTATTTTTTGGTTTTCTTTTAAAGTTCTAAGCTTTGATTTTTCAAGTGCAGAAACATGTAAAAAAATATCTTTTTGTGTATCTTCTTGCGTTATAAATCCATACCCTTTTTTTGCATTAAACCACTTAACCTTTCCTGAAGGCATAAAATTTCTCCTTATAAATTAAATAGGGATTACAATCTATTTCTTAGACGTTGAAACTTTTTAACTCTTTTAAGATTTTCAAGTTTTATTCTTTTCTTTTTTTCTGAAGGCTTTTCGTAATTACTTTTCATCTTTATTATTTTAAAAAAACCTTCTTTTTGAAGTTTTCTCTTAAGAACTCTTATAGCTTGCTCTACATTATTATCTTTAACGTCTATTTTAATAAATCCTCCTAAATTTCAGAGAGTAGTTATCACGATGAATTGATATTGTCTATATGTGATTTAATAAGGTCTTTTCGGAATATTGCTTTCAAATTCAGATCTATATTTTTTTAGTTTTTCTTTAATTTTTGGATATTTACGACTTAAAATGGCGACAGCAAACAAAGCTGAATTCTTAGCTCCGGCTTTTCCAATAGCCAATGTTGCAACTGGTACACCAGCTGGCATCTGTACAGTCGAATAAAGACTGTCCACGCCATTTGTTACACTCGGCATTGGCACGCCTAGAACAGGTATAGTTGTTAAAGCAGCTGTGACACCTGCCAAATGTGCCGCCCCTCCAGCTGCTGCAATAATTACTTCGTAATCTTTTTTTTCTGCCTCAGCTATAAATCTCTCTAGTCTTTTTGGAGTTCTGTGAGCAGATATTACTCTTACATCATCATTAATTCCAAATTCTTTCAACATTTCACTACAGTGTTCCATAACACCTTTCCAATCAGATTTACTACCCATAATTATTCCAACTGTTGGTTCTTTATTGACCTTCATTAGAAGCCTCCACCTTATTCTCTTCTTTTTTTTCCTCTTTTTTTTCTTCTTTCTCTTTTAATTTTTTTTCTCTTTTAATTCTTCTATCGGCTTTCTCCAACGCTTTTTCGAATTGTAATTGACTACACAATCCAAGAATCACAGGGTCCCTTGGTGTCAAATTTGACAAATTCCAAAATGTTCTATTCCTAACTAAAGAAACAGTTCCTTTAGTGCTTCCAACTAATTTTGCAATTTGACCATCGGAAAGTTTAGAAAAATTTTTGATTAACCACAGAACAGAGTCAGGCCTGTCCTTTCGTTTTGATATCGGTGTGTATTTTACTTTTTTTCTTTCTTTAGAAACTACAACATCTTCATTATTTTTAATTAGTTTTAAAAATCTTGAATTATCTTTTGAACAAAGATCAATTTCTTCACGTGTTAATTGACCAGCAAGAATAGGATTATAAGCTTTTATTCCTTTTGCCACATCTCCATCGGCAATTCCTTTTACTTCAAGTTCGTGAAGTTTGCAGAAATTTGCTATTTGCTTAAAGCTCAAAGTCGTATTTTCTACTAACCAAACAGCCGTGGCTTTTGGCATAAATGGACCGTTTGACATAATTTAATTTTTCTTTGCTCTTAAGTTGCTAAATTTTTTGTTGTACTTACTTACTCGCCCTTTATCTAAAATTTTTTGAGTTCCACCTGTCCAAGCAGAGTGTGATTTTGGATCGATATCAAGCTTTAATGTATCGCCTTCTTTACCCCATGTAGACATGGTTTCAAAGTTCGTACCGTCCGTCATAACCACTTTAATTTTGTGATAATTTGGGTGAATTTTTTTCTTCATTTAAAAACTTTTATAATAATATTATTAATAGCTCAATAAAATTTTACATTAAATTATATAATTCTTTATGAATTTTTGAATTAGTAGCTACAATATCAAGCTTATCTTTATTAAATCCTTCTTCTTTAATGTTTTCTATAAACCCCCCCGACTCCTTCACTAGAATTATACCAGCTGCTATGTCCCAGTAGTTCAGCTCTTTTTGCCAGTAACCATCATATCGACCTGCAGCAACATATGCGAGATCTAATGCTGCACTACCAGATTTTCTAATATGTGAGTTAGTTTTCATAGATATTTTTTTGTATTCCTCAAGTATTACCTCTTTATTTTTACTTGTAGATTTTGGTCCACCGGTCACGAGACATGCGGTTTGAAGATTTGACTTATTTGAAACTCTTAACCTTGAATTATTTAAATATGCCCCAGAACCTTTTTGCGCTGAAAACATTTCATTTTTAATGGGATCATATATTATACCAGATATTATCTCGTCATTTTCTTCATAAGCAATAGATATAGCAAAGTGAGGTAGGCCATTAAGGAAATTAAAAGTGCCATCAATAGGATCAATTATCCATCTTTTATTCTCAACTTTACCTTTTATTATGCCTGATTCTTCAGTTAAAAATGAATATTCAGATTTTTCAAGTTCGCCAATAATTATTTTTTCAACACGCTTGTCAGAAGCTGTAACGAAGTCTCCAGGAGCTTTTTCTGAAACCTGTAATTTTTCAATCTCTCCAAAATCCCTTATAAGACTTTTTGATGCTTTCCGACAAGCATTATACATCAAATTAAATTGTGAAGAATTTATTTTCATTAGTTTATTTTTTTCACATATTCAAGAGTTCTTGTATCTAGTATTATTTTATTACCCTCTTCTACAAAAGGAGGAACCATTATATCTAATCCATTTTTGAGTTTTGCAGGCTTATAAGATGAGGCTGCAGTTTGACCCTTAACCGTTCCTTCTGTGCTTTCAATTTCACACTCTATATTTGTTGGCAAATCAACGAAAAGAGGCTTTTCCTCAAGGAAAGATATTGTGACTTTTAAATTTTCACTTAAAAGTTTTAATTTATCTCCTAATATCTCTTTTTTTAGAGAAATCTGCTCAAAACTTTCTGGATCCATAAAAAAACATCCAGAGTCATCAGAATATAAAAAACTAAATTCTTTTTCTTCGAGCTGAGCTCTCTCAACACTTTCACTTGACCTAAATCTTTGGTTTAGCTTTGTACCTTTAGTGATACTTTTTAATTCTAATTGATTAAAGGCTCCTCCTTTTCCAGGTTTAACATGTTGAGCTTTCAGAACAGTCCAATAGTCTTTATTAAACTCTATTATCATTCCAGGCTTAATTTCATTTCCTTGTATTTTCATTTAATTAAATTTTTTAATTGCTTTTCTTGGTTTTAATCGTGGGTTATTCCAAATATAACTTGATATTGCAAGATAATTTACTCCTAATTTTCTTAAACTTTTATAATTCCTATTATCAACACCTCCAATTCCAACGATTGGCAAACTAGTTTTTTGTTTTGTCCATTTAACTAAACTTTTTTGAGCTTTCTTTGCATTGGGTTTTAGTTTTGATTTAAAGAAAGATCCTATTGCAATATAGTTTGGTTTTTGCTTAATCGCATTTATAATTAATCTTTTTGATCCATGACAAGTAATGCCTATAACTTTATTTTTTTTTAATAACTTTCTCGCATTTTTTATCGATCCATCTGATTGCCCAAGATGACACCCGTCAGCATTAACTTTCTTTGCGACTTGGGCATAATCGTTAATTATAAATTTTACTTTAAATTTTTTTGTAATTTTTTTAATTTTCTTAGCGATTTTAATTAATTTTGAACTTTCGTATTTTTTAAGTCTTAATTGAAAATATTTGACTTTGCCTGAAGAAAGAACATCTTCCAAATCTTCATAGAAGTTTATATTTATTACTTTTGGCGAAATAAGATATAAAAATTTTCTCAATTTTTAAGCTGCAAAACTTTGCTCAAGCTTTTCATTCCATTTTGCTTCTGTAGAAGCACCATTCATCTTAGCCCTGTGATCAAAAACTTTCTGAATTTTACTTATATCGCCCATCGATTTTGCCCATGTTTTTAGAGCAGACTGTTGTAACGCCCGCCCATAAGAGAATGTAAACTTGAAAGAGGTATCGTTAATTTTATTTATTTCATTTAGATTTTTGGTTGCTTCTACCTCGCTTTGACCACCCGAAAGAAATGCTACTCCAGGAACCTCTCTAGGCATATTTCTTTTAAGACACTCTAATGTTTTTTTTGCTATTTCTTCGCTAGTTGCTTTTTGTTTGCAGTTTACTCCTGGAAGTATCATGTTGGGTTTAAGAACCGTACCTTTAAGATTAATTTTATGAATTGAAAGCTCCCTATAACATTCTGCAAGAACCATACTAGTAACGTCGTAGCACTTATCAATTGTATGATCACCATCCATTAAAACTTCTGGCTCCACTATCGGGACCATTTTAGCTTCTTGAACTATTGCTGCGTATCTAGCTAAAGCATGCGCGTTAGATTTGATGCATTGTTCACTTGGATCTTTTGAAGAAATAGAATACACAGCACGCCATTTTGCAAATCTTGCGCCCAACTTATAATATTCTTCCATTCTTCCTCTTAAACCATCCAAACCTTCCGTTATTTTTTCTTTGTTAGATCCAGCTAGAAGTTTTGCTCCTTTATCAACTTTAATACCTGGAATTGATCCACTTTTTTTAATTAATTCCGGTATGGGAATACCTTTACTTGAATTTTGTCTAAGTGTTTCATCGAAAAGTATTACCCCACTGATTGAAGTCTTCATTGAATTAGAGGAAAAAAGTGTTTCTCTAAAATGAAGCCTATTTTTTTCAGTGCATTCTACATTTACACTTTTTAATCTTTTTTCCATTGTTCCGGTGCTTTCATCAGCTGCAAGTATTCCTTTGCCTTTGGCTACCATTTGTTTTGCTATATCTTCTATATTCATGTGAATTTAATTCTTTTTTAATACTTTTATACCAGGGAGCTCTTTACCTTCAAGAGATTCAAGAAATGCACCTCCAGCTGTTGATAAATGTGTAAAAAGCTTTTCTAGCCCAGTATTTTTAATTGCAGCAATGGTATCTCCACCACCAACGATTGATATTAATGACTTAGATTTTGTATTTTCAGCAATTTTTTTTGCAATTGACAATGAACCAGTTGAAAAATTTTTATTTTCGTAATAACCAGCTGGACCATTCCAAAATACTGTATTTGAATTATCTATAGTTTTATTTATTAAATCTATTGTTTTTTTTCCAATATCCAAGATCATATCTTTTGAACCTACCTCTTTTAAAGACTTATATGTTGGCTCACCATTTGTTTTTGTGGAGGTTACACAATCCAAAGGAATTATAATTTTACATTGATTTTTTTCAGCAAATTCTATTATTTTTTTAACAGTTTTATCAGAGCCTCCCTCAATTAACGACGAACCAACATTCATTCCTTTGAATTTAATAAAGTTATTTGCCATTGCACCTACAACGATAAGATTTTCTACTTTTTCAGACAAACTTAACAAAATTTCTATTTTAGTCGATACTTTTGAACCACCAATTATACAACTGACAGGTTTTTTTTTATTTTTAGTAATTAGGTTTATTGACTCAATTTCTTTTTCTAGTGTTGGACCTCCATAACTGTCAATAAATTTTGTTATTTTATTTATTGATGCTTGTTTTCTGTGTGAACAAGAAAATGCTTCGTTTATATAAATATCTCCTAGTTTTGAGAGATTTAAGGCAAAAATTTCGTCGTCTTTTTCTTCCTCAGGAAAAAAACGAGTATTTTCAAATAGAATAACATCACCAGGATTTAAATTTTTAGTGGCATCAATAGCCTGTTTATCAATATTTTTTTTATAAAAATATACTTTGCCATTTAAATTTTTTTCTAAATATTCAAATACTGGCTTAAGTGATAAATCTAAAACAACTTTTCCCTTCGGTCTCCCTAGATGCGAAAGTAGTATAACTTTAGCTTTATTTTTTATTAGTTCGTTTAAAAAAGGTTCAACAATCTTAATTCTAGTGTTGTCTTCTACTTTTGAGTTTTTAATCGGCACATTCAAGTCTAGTCTTACAATTATACGTTTGCCATGGATTGAATTATTACTATTGAAAATTTTTAAATCAGACATTTGTCTAATTATTTCTTAACCTTTGTTTTAATTATCTTAACTATCTCGTCACTTGTGAGATTAAACAAATTATAAATTTCTTTGTAAGGAGCACTTTTTCCAAATGTGGACATTCCGAGCGCAACACCATTCTTTCCAACTATACTTTTCCAACCAGATTGGCTTGAAGCTTCAATTGAAACTTTTAAAATATTTTCTCCAATAATTTCATTTTTGTATTCCTCTGTTTGATTTTGGAATATATCAAGACAAGGAACAGAAATAACTTTAGATTGTATATTTAAGGCTAGAAGTTTTTCTTGCGCGTCTAAAGCAATTTCAACTTCGGATCCTGATGCAATTAATGATGCATCGGGATTATCTGAAGTTTGCTTGAGTATATAAGCTCCTTTTAGACATTTGTTTTCTCCAGATTTATGTTCACTTACATAAGGTAGTTTTTGTCTAGACAAAACTATTGCACTTGGGTTGTTTTTACTTTTTAATGATATTTCCCAACATTCAAGTGTCTCATTAATATCTGCTGGTCTAAATACATTTAAATTTGGTATTGCCCTTAAATGCTCTAAGTGTTCAATTGGTTGATGGGTAGGTCCATCTTCTCCAAGGCCAATCGAGTCATGTGAAAAAACATAAATTACACGCAGTTTCATTAGAGCAGATAATCTCATAGATGGTTTTAGGTAATCGGAGAAAATAAGAAAAGTCCCACCGAATGGTATCAATCCTCCGTATAAAGCAAGACCATTCATGATGCCTGCCATTGCATGCTCTCTAACTCCATAATGAATATAATTTCCAGAAAAATTTTTTGCAGTAATGATTTTTGAGTTTTCAGTCATGGTATTATTCGATCCACTAAGGTCTGCGGAGCCTCCAATAAGTTCTGGTAGCGTAATTGATATACTTTTAATAACTGAAGATGAACATTGTCTTGTAGCCATTTTTGGCTTTGTTTGAAAAAACTTCAGTTTTTCATCTCCAAATATTTTATCTAATGTTACTGGTAGTTCACCTTTAATTAATCTTTCGTATTCTTCTTTTATTTTATTATTTTTTTTTTTTAAAATTTTATTCCATTCCTGCTCTAAGTCTTCTCCCTTGCTTCCGATTTCTCTCCAAGCATCCATTATATTATCAGGAATGTTAAATGGCTCATGTTTCCATTTAAGTCTTTTTCTTACTAATTTTATTTCATTATCTCCTAGGGGCGCTCCATGTGACGAAGCTTTTCCAGATTTATTTGGCGAACCAAAACCTATTATAGTTTTACAAGAAATTATAGAAGGTTTTTTTGATTTAAATGTTTTTTTTATAGCATTAGAAATTTGATTTAAACTGTGCCCATTAATTTCTTGAAAAGACCAGCCATAACTTTCAAACCTTTTTTTATAATTGTCAGATACACTCAAAGAAGTTGGACCGTCTATAGAAATTTTATTATTATCAAAGAAAACTATTAAATTTTTTAAATTTAAATGCCCCGCTAAACTCATTGCTTCATGACTAATTCCCTCCATCAGATCGCCATCACTAGCTATTACATAAGTTTTATTGTTAATTAAATCTGAGCCAAATCTTTTTTTTAAAACTTCCTGTGCAATTGCCATACCAACAGAATTAGCCAAACCTTGACCCAAAGGTCCGGTTGTAGTCTCAATACCTGAGCCATTTTCATATTCTGGGTGACCAGCACAAATAGAGTTTAATTGTCTAAAATTTTTTATATCTTCTAATTTTATTCTCTCATAACCAGTCAAGTAGAGCAGAGAGTATAAAAGCATTGAACCGTGTCCTGCTGATAAAATAAATCTATCTCTATTAATCCAATTTGGATTTTTGGGATTAAACCGGAGGTAGTATTTATACAAGACCGTTGCCACATCGGACATTCCCATTGGCATCCCGGGGTGACCGGAATTAGCCTTTTGCACAGCGTCAACTGATAAAAATCTCAATGCATTTGATAAATCTTTTATTTTTGGATCCACTTATAAATTACCTATATAGACTTCAATTAATGATATCAATAATATGATATAATAAAAAAAGCTAAGATGGAAAATTTATACAACAAAGAAAAAAAACTAGAGATAGTTTTAGAAAAATTAGCAAACTTAAGCAGAACACCCAAAGTTTATGCCGATCGTGTAGACGAACTTTACTTAGAAAAAAATCAATTACAAAGCGAAAAAAATGAAATTGATAGCAAATATAAGGAGTTGCTCGTTGAATATAACAATTTAAAGGAAAGACTCAAAAAACTAGAAACTGAACATATGAGAAAGAAACAGATTCAGGAACAATTTAATCAGGACATAGACGAATTAGGCGAAGAAACCGAGTCGTTAGTGGAGGAAATAGAAAAATGGCAAATGTAAATATTAAGTTTAATAACAAGGATTACCTGCTATCATGTGACGATGGGCAGGAAGAGGACTTAAAGAGACTTACAAAATTTCTAGATAAAAAATACTCTGATCTCCGAGAAAAACTTGGGAACATTGGAGAAAACAAGTTATTACTCATAACCACAATTCAAGTTATTGACGAATATTTTGATTTAAAGAAAAAAGTTTTGTCTCAGAAAGAAAATTTTGAAAAATTATCTGATAAATTTAAAGAGATGAAGTCTCTAGCTATTGATTACAAGGAAGATAAAGAAACAGAGATATCCAAACTAAGCCATGAATTAGAGCGCCTTAAAACAATGGTTGAAGAAAGCAAAGGTATTTATGAGACTATGTTGGATAAGACCACAAAATCTCTAGAGGAGATAATTAAAAACACTGAAACTGACTCGAAGATTCAGTAAATGCTATCTAAAGAACAAGTTAGAAAAAAATATTTTTTAATTAGAAAAAAAAAATATTTTAATGTAAAAAATGTTTTTTTTAAGCCTTTATTTTCAATAATAAAGAAAAAAAAGATAAAAAAAATTTCTTTATACTACCCATCAAATCACGAAGTGAACACTTTAGGTCTTTTTAGTATAATTTCTAGTAAAAAAAATTTATCCATCTTACTTCCCAAAATATTAAAAAATGAAGAGATGAAACTTGTAAAATATAAATTTTTAGACCCTTTGGAAGTTAATAAATTTGGTTTTTTAGAGCCAAAAATAAACAGCAAAAGTGAAATACCTGATCTTATGATAGTGCCGACATTAGTTTTTGATAAAGACCATAACAGATTAGGCTATGGCAAAGGATATTACGATAAGTTTTTATCAAAATATGTTAAAAATAAAAAAAACATTTTAACTATTGGACTTGCTTTTTCTTTTCAAAAATATAAGAAACTTCCAACTTCAAAGCTAGATGTAAAGTTAGATTATATTTTAACAGAAAGAGGAATTTTTTAGGGTTTTATGAATATACTTATACTAGGCGATATTGTAGGTCCTTCTGGAAGAGACGCTTTAAATAAAAACTTATCAAGTATAATTAAGAAAAAAAACATAAATTTTACGATAATAAATGGTGAAAATTCAGATGATAGTGGTGTTGGAATTACCAAAGAAAATACAAATAATTTTTTTGAATTAGGCGTTGATGTAATTACTACTGGAAATCATGTCTGGGATCAAAAAGAAACGATGAGTTTTATAAAGAACGAGCCAAGACTTTTAAGACCTCAAAATTTATTTGAAGGCTCTCCCGGTCAAGGAACTGGAATATTCCTTACAAAAGACAAAAAATTTAAAGTTGCAGTTGTTAATCTTATGGGAAATGTTTTTATGAAAAAATGCGATGATATTTTTGAAGCTGCTGTAAAAATTAAAAATTCTATAAAATTAAAAAAAGATGCAGATTTTATTATTGTTGATGTGCATGGCGAAATAACAAGTGAAAAAATGGCACTTGGACATTTTTTTGATGGCAAGGTAACCGGAGTTATTGGAACACATACGCATGTACCCACTTCAGATGCTCATATTTTTAAAGGAGGTACCGCCTATCAAACTGATCTTGGTATGTGTGGAGATTATGATTCTGTGATTGGTATGAACAAAGATAATTCTTTAATGAAATTTATGAAAAATCAAAGTGCAAAAAAACATTATCCTGCCCTTGGGGAGGCAACAATTTCTGGTCTAGTAGTTCAAGCGGATGACAAAACTGGTTTAGCAAAAAGCGTTGAGTCAATTATTTTAGGAGGTTCTTTACAAGAAAGAATTTGACATATGGCTGGACATTCAAAGTGGAAAAAAGTTAAACATAAAAAGGGCAAGGCTGACGACAGAAAGGGAAAACTTTTTTCCAAATTAAGCAGAAATATTACGATTGCCGCACAGTCAGGTATGTCAGACCCAAGTATGAATTCAAGGCTAAGATCAGCCATTCAATCAGCAAAAGACGCGAATATGCCTAAAGACAAAATTCAAAGAGCAATAGATAATTCAAAAAATACTAGGAACTAAATTGATTATTATTGGAATAGACCCTGGTTTAAGTGGAGCGATAGCTGTCCTACAAGATAATAAAGTAAAAAATATTTTTGAAGTTCCAGTAATGACAGAGGGCAAAAAGAACAAAAGGCAACTCAATAGCGCTCAAATGGTTAAAATTATAAAAGACAATATATCTAAATCTGAAGAAACTATAGTGGTCGTTGAACATGTGAATGCAATGCCAGGACAAGGAGTTACAAGTATGTTTAATTTTGGTCAAACATTTGGAGCAATAAAAGGGATCTGCGCTGCGATTGGATTACCAATATTTTTTGTTCGACCCGCAAAATGGAAAAAACACTTTGATCTTATAAATTCATCAAAAGATGCTAGTCGAACTAAAGCTATAGAAATGTATCCATTAATTTCAGATCAATTAGCAAAGAAGAAAGATGTTAACAAAGCAGACGCTATTTTAATTGCTAGGTATTTTAATGATAGCAAATCTAAGTTTAACGACTAAGAATCTTCAATAATATTAAACGTAAGTGCCAAATTGATGACACATTCTATACGTAATTAACAACAATGGAACAAGAAATTGCAACACAAGTTGTTGGCTTAGGAGGAGCTAGTGACTTTTCATTATGGCAACTTTTCTTAAGAGCCGATTGGGTAGTTAAAAGTGTTATAATAATTCTTTTAGCAAGCTCAATTTTTTCTTGGGCATTAATATTTGATAAGTATAGATTATTTAGAAGAATAGACAAAAGTACAGAATTGTTTGAAAATAAGTTTTGGAAATCAAAGTCTGCTGAGGCATTTTATAAATCTTTACCTGGAAAAACAGATGATCCTCTTACATCAATTTTTCAATCTGCTATGTTAGAATTAATAAAGACAAAATCAAAAACATCAGCTATTCAAATTACAAGGGTTACAAGAGTTGTAGAAACATCAATTGACAAACAGTCAAGGACAGTTGAAAAAAATTTTACTTATTTAGCAACCATAGGCTCAACTGCTCCATTTATAGGATTGTTTGGAACAGTTTGGGGAATAATGAATTCTTTTCAATCAATAGCCATTTCAAGAAACACCAGTTTAGCAATCGTAGCCCCAGGTATTGCAGAAGCATTATTTGCAACAGCGCTTGGACTTTTAGCTGCCATTCCAGCAGTGATAGCTTATAATAAATTTAACAGTGACTCACAAAGATATTTTTCTAGAGTAGATAATTTCTGTAAAAGATTTTTATCAATAATTTGATTTGTTATGGCTTTTATAATTAATCGCTCAAAAAAAAAAGAACCGATGAGCGAAATAAATGTTACGCCTTTCGTCGACGTAATGCTTGTGCTTTTGATAATTTTTATGGTTACAGCACCATTATTAACTGTTGGTGTGCAGGTTGATTTACCAGAGTCAGCAGCAGACTCTTTGCCCGATGATCAAGAGCCTTTAACAGTAAGTATTAATTCTAAAGGAGAAATTTTTATCCAAGAACATCAGGTAAACTTTAAAAATGTAGTTCCTAAATTATTGGCAATTTCAAAAAATAGAACCGATACACGAATTTATGTAAGAGGTGATAAAACTATAAACTACGGAAGAGTTCTTGAAGTGATGGGAAGATTGTCAGGAGCTGGTTTCTCAAAAGTTGCTCTAATATCAGAGCCTTACAAAAATTAAGACTTATGACACGAGGTCTATTATTCTCATTTATTTTTCACGGAGTGATAATTGCCTTAACAATTTTGACTCTGCCTTTTATGATGAGAAAACCTGTAGATTTACCTCCAATAATATCTGTAGAATTCATTCAAATCACTGATAAAACCAATATTCCCTACGCACCTAAGGCTAGAAAAATAATTGAAAAAGTAAAGAAAGAGAAAGAAAGAGTTGTTTCTGAACAAGCACCACCTGCAGCAAAAGCTAAAGAGAAGCCAGATAGAATTCCATTACCAGATGAAAAAAAGGAAAAAAGAGAAATAAAAAAGAAAAAGCAAAATCCCGAGGAAATTAAACCTCAAATAAGACAAGCTTCAGAATTTGAAAAAAAGGAATTATTTGATCCAAACCAAATTGCAGCACTTATAGATAAAGCAAAAGAGGAACAGGCTGAAACTGAGAGAAAGAGCAACAAATTGACACAAAGTAATGTTAAAAATTCTTTTGCGGAAGGGTTATCTCTGTCGGAAGAAGATGCATTGAAGGCTCAAATTTTTAGCTGCTGGAGCGTTCCACTAGGGTTACCTTATGATAAAAATTTGCTTGTTCGAGTTAAACTTAAATTGAAGAAAGATGGTACTATTTTGAAATCAGAAATTTTAGATCATGAGAGAATGAATATTCCTGGGCAAAGCTTTTATAAAGTATTGGCAGAGAGCGCTTTAAGAGCTGTTCGAATTTGTCAACCATTAAAGGTTCCACCCACTGGTTACGATAGATGGAAAGACATTCAATTAAATTTTGATCCAACTGAGATGCTAAAAGGTTAAATAAATGAAAAAAATAATAACTTTTATATTAATTTGCATATTTTCTTCTAAAAGCGCACACAGTTTAGTTAAGGTCGATATCACAAGGGGTAATCTAGACCCATTACCAATTGCAGTTTCGCCATTATACGTTGATACTAAATCTGAAAAACTATCTTCATTAGAGGTTGATGATTTAGGAAAAAATGTTTCCAAGGTTATTGAAAATAACTTTCGTAGTACAGGTCTATTTAACCCTCTCAAAAAAGATGCATTCGTTCAAAAACCTGATATAGCACATTTGAAGCCAAGATTTGAAGACTGGAGACTCATAAAAGCTCAAGCATTAATTACAGGAAAACTCTTGATTAAAGATAAAAAATTAAAAGTAGAATTTAGACTTTGGGACACAACTGCCGCACAAGAAATGCTTGCTTTATCATTTACTACTACCCCCGAAAATTGGAGAAGAGTAGCTCATATTATTTCTGACAAAGTATATGAAAGACTAACAGGTGAGAGTGGTTACTTTGATACAAGAGTCATATATGTTTCTGAGACAGGTCCAAAAGGACAACGTATTAAAAAATTAGCACTAATGGATCAAGATGGCTACAATACAAAATATTTAACATTAGGAAATGAATTAGTTTTAACGCCTAGATTTAATCCTACAAATCAGCTTGTTACTTATATGTCTTACTTTAAAAATATGCCTCGAGTATATTTGTTAGATATTGAAACAGGGGTTCAAGAAGTAGTAGGAAGTTTTCCAGGAATGACTTTCGCACCAAGATTTTCACCTGATGGAAAAAAAATTATAATGAGTTATGCAGAGGATGGAAATTCAGATATTTATTCAATGGACATGGAAACTCGTGTAGTTGAAAAAATAACAGATCACCCATCAATAGATACATCGCCATCTTACTCTCCTGATGGAAAGTTTATTTGTTTCAACTCTGATAGAAGTGGTCTTCAACAACTTTACGTTATGAGAAGTGACGGTACACAGGTAAAAAGGATAACTTTTGGAAAAGGTATTTATGGTACGCCAGTTTGGTCTCCAAGAGGAGATTTGATTGCATTCACCAAGGTAAGAAAAGGAAGATTTTACATTGGTGTGATGCGAACCGATGGATCCGGAGAAAGATTATTGACAGAAAATTATTATCAAGAAGCTCCATCATGGTCACCTAACGGAAGAGTTTTAATTTTTTATAGAGAGACAAAGTCTGACAGTAAGGGAAAAGGTCATTCAGCAAAACTTTGGTCTATTGACATTACGGGGTACAATGAGAGACAAATTAAAACCGAAACAGATGCCTCAGACCCATCTTGGTCTTCATTATTATCTAAGTAGGAAAACTGCTGATTTTAAAGTACAATTTATGCTTGCAACATGCATATAAATTTGAAATATTGGTTATACCTTAAATATATTTAGGAGATAAAAATGAGGTTTAATATAGCGTTTCGAAACTTTTTTATAGTATTACTTAGTACGTTAGTACTTTCTGCTTGTGCAACTCAAAAAAAAGCATCAGTGCAGACGGTGGATGACGTTTATACTGGAACAGAGACAATTGAGTATTTAGCAAAAGGTGTTCCTGACAGAGTATTTTTTGCAACTAATAAATCTAAACTTACTACAGCTGCTAGAGATACATTAAGAAAACAAGCAACTTGGTTAAGAAAAAACAAAGATATTAACATAACGGTTGAAGGGCATGCCGACGAAAGAGGAACTAGAGAATATAACTTAGCATTAGGCGAAAGAAGAGCTAACGCAGCTAAGGACTATTTAATGACTTATGGAATTTCAGGTAAAAGAATTTCTGTAATTAGTTATGGTAAAGAAAGACCTGTAAATCCCACTAGCACACCTCTGGCTTGGTCACAAAACAGAAGATCTGTTAGCGTAAAAGCAAATTAATCATTTTAAGGATTAAAAGACCCTATTATTTAATATAGTAGGGTCTTTTTTTTGCCATCTTATAAAAATAAAAAATAGAAATGATTCTTACAAAAAGATTTATAAATATTGTATTTTTACTGTCTACATTACTTTTATTGTTTGCAAATAACATAAAAGCAGAAGAGGAAGAAACAAAGTTAATTTCAAACGAAATAGAAAGAATTAGCAAGGATTTAAAAACTCTCGAAAAAGCTGTTTATAAAAATGCTGAAATAAAATCTTCAAGCATTTCGTCATCAGGTTTAAATGAAGATATTTTAACAAGGCATCTTTTAAAATTAAATGAGATTGAAGAACAGTTCAGAGAAGTCACAAACAAATATGAGGAAATAAATTTTAAATTGGACAAATTGTCAAATAGGATTACTAAAATGCAAAGTGACAACCAAATGAGATTTAATGATTTAGAAACAAATGCCTCAAAAGAGAGTCCTGATTTTAAAAATAAATCAGCAAAGAAAAAAAACTTACCTGGCACGGATAAACCAAAAGAATTTGGAAGAATATCTAATGAAGACGAGACTATGACAAAACAAGTTCAAAAAACTCAATCAGTGGAGTCAGCCGGACTTGTTGTAACCGAAAAAGCATCTAGAGCAGAGTCATTGTTGCCCAATAAGTCTCCACAAGAACAATATAGTTTTGCAGTGAGTTTTTTAAAAGTTGGTGATTACGAGACAGCCGAATTTGCTCTAAGAGAATTTATAGATAAAAATAAAGATAATCAATTAGCAGGTAGCGCTCAATATTGGTATGGTGAAACATTTAGAATAAGACAATTATACCAAGACGCTGCTGCAGCTTATTTAGATGGTTATCAGAATTATCCAAAAAGTAAAAAAGCACCAATAAATTTATTAAAACTAGGCACAACCCTTGTGCAACTTGGTGAGAAAGACCAAGGTTGTCTGATGATTATTGGAGTCAAAAAACAATACCCAAAAGCTAGTAAGTCTGTGTTACAAAAAGCAGAGTATGAAAAGAAAAAGTTCAAATGTTCTAAAGCTTAAACTTCTATTAGAAAAAGACAAAAGAATTAACCAAATATATTCAAAGTTTAAATTTTTAATATCTAAACATAAAAAAAATAATTCTTTCGTGGTCGCTGTTTCTGGAGGCCCTGACAGTATGGCATTATCTTGTTTGGCTAAACTTTTAAGTTTTGAAAAACAATATAAATTCCTCTTTGTTTTGGTAGACCATTCAATAAGAAAAGATTCTTACCAAGAGGCCTTAAAAGTAAAAAAGTTATTAAAAACAGTTAATATTAATCTTAAAATATTAAAAAATTTTAAAAAAATAGATAAAAATATTCAGAAAAATGCCAGAGATGTTAGATATAATCTTTTGACAGCGTTTTGTAAAAAAAACAGGGCCAAGTCACTACTAGTAGCGCATCACCAAGATGATCAAGTAGAAACTTTTCTTATAAGGCTATCAAGAGGTAGTGGAGTGGAAGGCCTTTCATCTATGAACGTAGTAACTATTCTAAAAAACAAAATCCATTTAATTCGACCTTTTTTAGATTTTAATAAAAATGAGCTAAATCGTATCTCAAAAAAAGTTTTTAGAAAAACATTTAAAGATCCAAGCAATAGTAATAAGAAATTTTTAAGAACAAATATAAGAGATTTAAAAAAAATGTTGCAATCAAAAGGTGTAAATTTTGAAAAAATCATCCGTTCTATAAAAAATATATCCTCAAGTAAGGAAGCCATAAACTTTTATGTGAATATATTCTTAAAAAAATTTGTAAAATTTAAAAAAAAAGAAACTATTTTAAATTTCACTCAGTTTAGAAAACAGCCTGAGGAGATTAAATTCAGAATTATAAACAGCATTGTAAAGAAAAGGGCTGCTTCATACTACCCTCCAAGGTCTGAAAAGGTAATTAAATTAATTAACAACTTTCAAAGAAACCAATTAAAAAAATGTACTTTAGGAGGATGTATTTTTGAAAGAAAAAAGAGTTTTCTCTATGTTTCAAAAGAATTTTAGTATTTTGTTAAATTTAACCTAATTTACTTAAAAATTAGTAAAATTTGTCACATTTAAGAGGTATTTTAAAACTATTATAACTTGTTTATATTAAAAAAATACCTATTTATAAAGTATGAATTTTAGAAACATCATAATGTGGGGTTTAATAGTCCTTCTCTCAGTCGGACTGTTTAATCTTTTTCAAAACCCAAATAAAACAAATACGGTTTCAAACAATATCCCTTTTTCAAAATTTCTTGAGGAAGTAGATTCGGGAAGGGTTGTAGAAGTTAAAATTCAAGGAAGTAATATCCAAGGAGTGATGGCTGATGGTTCAAAATTTAAAACTTACTCGCCGAATTATCCAGGTTTAGTCGAAAAGCTCACTGAAAAAAATGTAAGTATCGTCGCTTCACCAGTCGAAGATAAAATGCCTTCTCTTCTAGGTGTATTATTATCTTGGTTTCCAATGTTATTGTTAATTGGTGTTTGGATTTTTTTTATGAGACAGATGCAGGGAGGAAGAGGTGGAGCAATGGGTTTTGGAAGATCAAAAGCAAAATTGCTCACAGAAGCTCAAGGAAAAGTTACATTCAATGATGTTGCAGGAATTGAAGAAGCAAAAGAAGAAGTCGAAGAGATTGTTGAGTTTTTAAAAGATCCAAGAAAATTCAGAAGACTTGGAGGAAAAATACCAAAAGGGGCACTTCTTATTGGCCCACCAGGAACTGGTAAAACACTTTTAGCTAAAGCAATAGCTGGCGAAGCCAATGTGCCATTTTTCACTATTTCAGGTTCAGATTTCGTTGAAATGTTTGTAGGAGTTGGCGCATCAAGAGTAAGAGATATGTTTGAACAGGGAAAGAAACATGCACCGTGTATAATATTTATAGATGAGATTGATGCAGTAGGCAGAAGCAGGGGCGCAGGTTTAGGCGGAGGAAATGACGAAAGAGAACAAACTTTAAATCAGCTATTAGTTGAGATGGATGGATTTGATACTAACGAAGGTATCATTTTAATAGCAGCAACTAATAGACCAGACGTTCTAGATCCTGCTCTTTTGAGGCCAGGAAGATTTGATAGACAAGTAGTAGTTCCCAATCCAGATATTCTAGGAAGAGAAGCTATCCTAAAAGTTCATGTTAAAAAAATTAGTACAGGTCCAGATGTAAAACTTAGAACAATTGCGAGAGGCACGCCAGGTTTTTCAGGAGCAGATTTAGCAAATTTAATAAATGAATCAGCTTTACTTGCGGCTAGAAAAAATAAGAGAGTTGTTACAATGTCTGATGTAGAGGAAGCAAAAGACAAAGTAATGATGGGAGCCGAAAGAAGATCTATGGTAATGACTGAGGAAGAGAAAAAATTAACGGCTTACCACGAAGGTGGTCATGCAATAGTTGCTTTAAACGAAAAAGTATCAGACCCAATTCATAAAGCAACTATTATACCAAGAGGTAGAGCTCTAGGAATGGTTATGAGGTTGCCAGAGAGAGATCAATTGTCAGTTACAAGAGAAAAAATGTACTCAGATATCGCTGTTGCAATGGGAGGAAGAATTGCTGAAGAATTAATCTTTGGATATGAAAAGATAACTTCGGGAGCTTCTTCCGATATAGATATGGCAACTAAAATGGCAAAAAATATGGTAACAAGGTATGGAATGAGTAAAGATCTTGGTACTGTAGCATATGGAGAAAACGAAGACGAAGTATTTCTTGGCAGATCAATAACAAGACAACAAAACATGTCAGAAGACACCGCGAAGAAAGTAGATTTTGAAGTTAAAAAAATTATTGATACTAGTTATGAAAGAGCAAAAAAAGTTTTAACTGATAAAATCGATGATCTTCACAAAATTGCTAAAGCATTACTGGTATATGAAACTTTAACTGGCGATGAAATTAGAGATTTAATATTAAAAAATATACAGCCTGCTAAATTGTCAAAAAAAGAAGAGCAAGATGAGGAAAAAACATCCTCAGCTATAGATTCTATTGGTTTAAAACCAAAACCAGCACTATAATATAATAAAATCATGAGAAAGTATTACACTAGGGCGTGTAATTTTTATCATGGAAGAGCCGCGAAAAGTCTCATTAAATTAAAAAAAGCTTTTCCTTTAAATGGTAAAAAAGATATAGCCTTTGATAAAGTTGAAATTTTTATAAGAAGTAAAGAAAAGATAATTAATAATCTTATTCACATCAAAGATATAAAAAAATTAAAAAAAAATATTAAAAAAGTAGTCAAAAAAGATCTAAAGAAAATTGTTTCTAGAAGAAAAAATTTTTTAAAAAATATAAATTTTTCAGAAACTTCTATTATGGGAGTAATTAATTTGACTCCTGATAGTTTTTCTGATGGTGGAAAATTTAATACAAAAAATAAATCTTTTAAACATATATCAAATATGATTCGATCAGGAGCAAACATTATTGATGTTGGAGGGGAGTCAACACGACCAGGATCAAAAACTATTGATCCACAAATTGAATGGAAAAGAGTAGAGCATGTTTTAAAGAATTTCAAAAAAAAACATAAAAAAACTTGCTTGTCGATTGATACAAGAAAATCTAGTTTAATGATCAATAGTATTAAATGTGGAGTAGATCTAATAAATGATGTGTCGGGCTTTGAATATGATTTAAACGCTTTATCAAAATTGCAAAATTATAATGTTTCAAAAATCTTGCATCATATGCAGGGAACGCCAAATACTATGCAAAAAAACCCCAAATATAAAAATGTTTTGTTAGATATATATGATTTTTTTGAGAGAAAACTTACAAATGAATTAAAAGATGAAAAAATTATTTTAGATCCTGGAATTGGTTTTGGTAAAACTTTGAAACATAATTTGACTTTAATTTCTAAAATATCTTTGTTTCATAGTCTTGGTTTCCCTATATTGGTTGGAACGTCAAGAAAGAGATTTATAAGCCAAATATCAGGAAACTATGATAGCAAAGATAGAACTGGTGGAACATTAGCTTCCATTCTTTTTTTGTTGTCACAAGGTATTCAAATTTTTAGAGTGCACAATGTACATGAAGTGAAACAAGGAATTTTGGTTTTTAAAAAAATATTATCAAATGAATGAAAAATAAATACTTTGGCACTGATGGAATAAGAGGGACTGTAAACCAGGGGAACATAACCGGTGAAAAATTTTTTAAGTTTGGGTTGGCATCTGGTACTTATTTTAAAAATCAAAAAAAATCTAAACAGATTGCAATAATAGCAAAAGATACAAGATTGTCAGGGTATACTTTAGAGCCCGCCTTAGTATCTGGCCTTGTATCTGGCGGGATGCACGTTTTTACTTTAGGTCCTTTACCTACAAACGGACTTGCTATGTTAACTAAATCAATGAAAGCTAATATGGGTATTATGATTACAGCTTCTCACAACCCTTATTATGATAATGGTTTGAAACTATTTGGTCCTGACGGAATGAAGCTATCTGATAAAATTGAAAACAAGATCGAAAAATTAATAGATGCTAAAAATACAAAACAATTAACAAATCCAAAGTTTTTAGGTCGGGTTAAACGATTAGAAGATGGGAATGACAAATACATAAGAATATTAAAAAATAATTTTCCAAGTAATTTTTACCTCAAAGGAACAAAAATAGTTTTAGATTGTGCAAATGGTGCCTGCTACAAAGCAGCACCTAAATTACTCAAGGAGCTAGGAGCAAAAGTTATTTCTATGGGAGTTAAACCAAATGGATTAAACATAAATGAGAAATGTGGGTCAACCTATCCCTTAAAAATAAAGACAGCAGTTAAAAAGCACAAAGCCAATATTGGAATAGCATTCGATGGAGATGCTGACAGGGTTATTATGTGTGATGAAAAAGGGAAAATAATAGATGGCGATCAAATTATCGCAATGTTAGCTCGTCGTTGGAAATCAAAAAAAATTCTAAAGGGTGGTGTGATTGGAACCCTAATGTCTAATTATGGTTTAGAAAAATTTTTAAATAATGAAAAAATAAAATTTTTTAGATCTAAAGTTGGAGACAGATATGTTAAAGAAAAAATGAAAAAGTTAAATTATAATTTAGGAGGTGAGCAGTCAGGACATATTATTTTAGGAAAATTTGCAACAACCGGCGATGGTTTGTTGGTGGCATTAGAAGTTTTGTTTTCTCTCAGAAAGGGCAAAAAGGCTAGTCAACTCTTAAAAGTTTTTAAACCACTACCTCAAATTTTAGAGAATTTAGAAGTAAACAATAAAAATATAGTTGATAAACCGAAATGTAGAAATGCAATAAAAAAAGCAAATAAGTTTATGGGTAACAAGGGTAGAATTTTGGTTAGAAAATCTGGGACCGAACCAAAAATTAGGGTAATGGCCGAATCGTATGATAAAAGTTTAATTTTAAAATGTATAAAAATAATCAAACAATCTATTAAATAAAAAATTGAAACCTAAATCAAAAATCTTAATAATTGCAGGATCAGACTCCTCTGGAGGAGCGGGTATTCAAGCAGATATTAAAACAGTAACAGCATTAGGCGGTTATGCGATGACAGCCATTACTGCAATTACCGCTCAAAACACAACAGGGGTGAGTTCCGTAGTTCCTTTACATCCAAAAGAAATTGAAAAACAAATTTTATTTACATCCAAAGATATAAAACCCGATGCAATTAAGATCGGTATGTTGCATTCTCCAGAAGTAATTTATGCGGTTATAAGAGCATTAAGAAAAGTTAGAACTAAAAAGATAATTTTAGACCCTGTTATGGTTGCTAAAGGCGGATTTAAATTAATAAATGATAGGGCTATAAAAACCCTAAAAGATAAACTAATTAAAAAAGTTCACTTAATTACACCTAATATTCCGGAGGCTGAAGTTCTAACAAAAACGAAAATTAACAGCCTCGAAGATATGATCTATGCTGCCAATATTTTGCTCGAATCTGGAGTTAGAAATATTTTAATAAAAGGTGGTCATATAAATACAAAAATTATGCAAGACGTATTTTTGAACAGCAAAGAATTAAAAATATTTAAAAATAAAAAAATTAAAACTAAAAATACACATGGAACCGGATGTACTTTATCAAGTGCAATCACAACTTTTTTTGCATGTGGAAAAAACTTAAATAAATCCTGTGAGCTTGGAATTAAATATGTTAATCACTCTATTAGGTCTAATCTTAAATTTGGAAAAGGCCATGGCCCAATTAATCATTTGAGCTCTATTAAAATAAACAGGATGTTCAATTAATGAAAAACGTAGTTGTAGTAGGTTCGCAGTGGGGTGATGAGGGAAAAGGCAAAATTGTTGATTGGCTTTCGAGCGAAGCAGATGTTGTAGTTCGTTTTCAAGGTGGTCACAATGCCGGACATACTTTGGTTATAGACGGGATTACTTACAAATTAAGATTGTTGCCATCTGGTATTGTTAGAAAAAATAAAATTTCAATAATCGGCAATGGTGTTGTTGTTGATCCTTGGGCTTTACTGGATGAAATTAAAGAGATTAAATCAAAAGGAGTAAACGTTGATGAAAATAATTTAATTTTATCAGAGTCAGCAAATCTTATACTTCCATTTCATAAAGAGATGGATGAAATAAGAGAGGACGCAGCTGGTAATGCAAAGATCGGAACAACAAGAAGAGGAATTGGTCCTGCTTATGAGGATAAAATTGGAAGAAGGTCTATTAGAGTCATGGATTTAGTTTCTGAGAACAATTTAGATCGCAGACTAGAAACAGTTCTTACTCACCATAATGCGATAAGAAAAGGTTTAGGCAAGCAGATCTACAAAAAAGATCAATTAAAGAAAGACCTATTAAAAATTGCGCCAGAAATTCTAAAATTTTCCCAACCTGTTTGGAAAAAAATTTATGAGTACAAAGCTAAAGGTAAAAAAATATTATTTGAAGGTGCTCAAGGCATTCTTTTGGATGTAGATCATGGGACATATCCATTTGTAACTTCTTCAAACACTGTAGCTGCAACAGCCGCAACAGGATCTGGATGTGGTCCAAATACTATAAATTATGTTTTGGGCATCACTAAAGCGTATACTACAAGAGTAGGGGAAGGCCCTTTTCCTACAGAGTTAAAAGATAAAACCGGAGAGTTACTTGGAAGCAGAGGTAAAGAGTTTGGAACAGTCACTAGTAGAAAAAGAAGGTGTGGTTGGTTCGATGGTGTTCTTGTCAGACAAACAATTAAAATTTCAGGTATTAACGGAATAGCACTTACAAAATTAGACGTCCTTGATGAACTTGAGGAAATTAAAATGTCTATAGCATATGAATTAAATGGAAAAAAAATAGATTATTTACCCGCAGCTGTAGATGACCAACTGAGAGTAAAACCCATATACAAAACTTTTAAGGGCTGGAAGTCCTCCACAAAAGGGATAAAAGAATTTGAAAAATTACCAAGTAACGCAAAGATTTATATAAAGGAGTTAGAAAAATTTATTGAAACAAAAGTATCAAGTATTTCAACTAGTCCAGAAAGATCTGACACAATTCTAATTGAAAGTCCTTTTTAAACTTAGTCTTATTTTGCAGGCAATAGGTTTTTTGAGCTGCTTGAATTTATCATTGCTTTTTGAAGTTTTTCAAAAGCTTTAGTTTCAATTTGTCTAATTCTCTCTCTACTGATTTTATATTTTTTGCTTAATTCTTCTAAAGTTTTTGGATCTTCTGCAAGTTTTCTTTCTTCTATTATCTCTCTTTCTCTATCATTCAAAATTTTTATTGCATCTTTAAGTAAACCTTTTTTTTCGTCAAGCTCCTGTTTTTGTGAAACATAAAGTTCCTGATCCAAACTGTCATCAACTACCCAGTCTTGCCATTCTCCCTTTTCATCAGATTTTAATGGATTGTTTAAAGATTTTTCTTGTCCCATCATCCTTCTATTCATCGATACCACTTCTTCTGATTTAACACCCAGCCTTTTTGATATTTCTTTAACCTGTTCCTTTTTAAGATCTCCCTCTTCACTTGGTGCAATTTGTTTTTTGATTTTTTTTAAATTAAAAAATAATTTTTTCTGCGCTGCAGTTGTTCCCATTTTTACTAGACTCCAAGACCTAAGAACATATTCTTGTATTCCAGCTTTAATCCACCACATTGCATAAGTTGCAAGCCTAAATCCTTTGTCAGGATCAAACTTTTTCACAGCCTGCATCAATCCAATGTTGCCCTCAGAAATTAATTCGCTTACTGGAAGGCCATATCCTCTATAGCCCATTGCAATTTTTGCTACCAATCTTAGATGACTTGTTACAAGCTTGTGTGCAGATTTTATATTTCCACTATCTTTCCAATTTTTTGCTAACATATATTCCTCTTCAGCATCAAGCATTGGGAATTTTTTAATTTGAGCAAGGTATAATGACAATCCGCCTTCCCCAGATAAAATAGGTAAATTCGATATTTCAGTTTTTGTGCTCATTTATAGCTGTATATATATTTCTAAAATAAAATTTTTCAATTGGTTAATTTTTCAAGTATATCAAGTATTTTTTTAAAATCCTGGGGTAATTTTGACTCAAATTCGATTTTTTTATTTTTTGACGGGTGAATAAACCCTAAACTTTTAGCATGAAGAGCTTGCCTATTAAAATTTTTTAAAATCTCATCAAATTTTTTATTTATCTTTTTAAATTTCTTTTTTTGTTTTCCATATTTCTTATCACCAATTAGACCATTACCCTTATGTGAGAGATGTACTCTTATTTGATGTGTTCGACCAGTTTCTAAAATACACTCTACCAAACTAATTTTTGGTATTTCATTGTTGGCAAATACTTTTAGTGTTTTATAATTTGTTATTGCTTTTTTTCCTGAGGTTTCACTTACTGACATAAGTTGTCTATTTTTTTTACTTCTTGAAATTAACGTGTCAATTCTTCCTTTTAAAGGTCTAAGGACGCCCCAAATTAACGCTATATATTTTCTATTTATATTGTGTTCACTAAATTGATTTGCAAGTTTAACGTGAGAGAAATTATTTTTTGCTACAACCAACAAACCACTGGTTTCCTTATCAATTCTATGGACTATACCAGGCCTGTATATTCCATTTAAATCTGAAAGATTTTTTTTATAATGATAAACCAAACCATTAACCAAAGTTCCATTTTTGTTGCCTGCACCAGGGTGCACAACTATTCCACTTGGTTTATTTAAAACTATTAAATCATCATCTTCGTAAACAATATCAATCTTAATTTTTTCAGGTTTTATATATTCGTTTTTATTTTCTAAAATTGAAAAACTTATTTTATCACCAATTTTAACTTTTTTTGAAGGCGAAGAAACAATTTTATTGTTAATTGATAAATTTTTAGAAACTATAATTTTCTTAATTTGTGTTCTTGTAATATCATCAAGTTTGCTAGCTAGAAATTTATCTAATCTATAATTATTACTGATTTCTTCAACTGAAAATGTTTTTATTTTATTCATTTATAGTTTAAAACACTTATATGCGTTCGTAGCTCAACTGGATAGAGCGTCTGACTTCGGATCAGAAGGTTGAGGGTTCAAATCCTTCCGGGCGCACCAAACTTCAAGCAATCCATTCCTTGAGTCTCTCTTTATTTTTAATAATATATTCTGGAAAACTAGAATCAACCTCAACCTTTTTTATATTATAACCCCTATCAAAAATATCTTCTCCTTTTTTAATTTTAACTTTAATATTTTCCTCGCTTGAAATATTATCTTTATTAAATTCACCATGCGCAAAAGATTTAATTTTTTTTGATATATTTTCAGGAGTTTGCAAATATGCAAAATGCCAGCCTCCGTTTTCAATAATTTGTAGGTTTTTTGGTTTATCAATTCTCCAAAATGGATAAATCTTAAACTTCAAATTTCTTAGCCACTGAGGAGATTTAAAATTTTTCTTAAGACAAATTTTTGATCCATGCCAATTATTTTCATTACGATTCAAGAGATTTAACTTATACATAAACATTTTTTGTGAAAAAACTGCATATTTTTTATTAAATATTTCTAACTTATTTAGATCCGGTATCTCATCAACGTCAGACAATATAACTAGATCATTATCATGGCATTTTTTTAAACCCCTCATTATAGAATTTCTTTGATGCTGTTCTACCAAAGACTCCCCTCCCGTATGGGGTTTCTTTATGCCATCGGGTGTATCATCAACAACTATATAATTTATTTTATTTTCGAATTTTTTATATTTTTTTATATCAAAATGTAATTTTTTTGGTTTTCCTTGATGGTCAATTGTAGATTCAACTATTACAAATTTATCTACAAATTTATCAAGAATGTTAAATCTTATTTCCGCTATGTGTTCCTCATTAAAATATTGGAAGCAATCAAATATTGCCATAAAATTTACCTTTTTGTAAAAGTTGTAAGGCCAATTTTTTTACCATCAATTTTACTCGATGAGCAGTGTATATTTGTTCTGTCAAAAATTAGCATAGAGCCCAATTCCCACTCATAAATAAACTCTATCTCTAAACCAGCTAAGTTTTCTATTTTTTCATGATTCAAATATTTCTCATGTGTATCCTTATCGAATGGTTTTTTGCCATACATATTTATATGATCTGAAGATCTTTTATTTTGTCCATATTTTAGTTGTTTTTTTTCAAGCTCTTTTTCATCTAACGTAAAACTTGTTGAACTACCATAAAATCTATTTTTAAATATCACTGTGCTACCAACAGGAGTTAAAGGAATTAAAGTTTGCCTATAAATAAGATTTTCAAAATTAAAACCAGCATCAACATGAAGGCCTATAGGGTTATAACTTTCTTGAATGAGTCCATAAATATCTTTTCCATTTTCATCTTTAAGATTATCCATTTTAAACTCGCCAATTTCATTTTTTAATCTTTCGCAGAAAAGTTTTTCTAATTTTTCACTATAGCCTTGTAACCACCTTTTTTTAATTACATTTTGCTTTTTATTATGAACAGTTGTTGGTAAATTTTTGTACAATTCTAAAAATTCTTTTATCTCTTCTTTAGTATATAGATTTTTTAAAACTTTAGGAGGTTTCTCAAGTTTTTTAATCTCTTCAATTTTTTTATGCATAATTTTTATTCACCCATATTAATTAATGTTCCTCTTATTTTAGCACCGTAAAAAGAAACGTAGAAAATTATAACACCTAAAACAAAATAAAGTATAGATATAGATATTGCTTTAAATATGTCAAAATAATTTACCACATCATTCAATAGAATATTTCTCATTTCTTCAAATATATGAACTAGAGGAAGACCTTTTGCTACAAATTGCAGTGATATTGGCAATATGTCTAATGGATAATAAATGCATCCTAAAGGGGCTAAAAAAAATAAACTTGCCCACGCAATATTTTCAAATGATGGACCAAATCTTAATAACCCTGACGTTACTAAAAGACCCAGAGTTACTCCAAAAAGATATAAAGATAATAACAAAAATAATAATGGCAAACCAAGTTCAAAAACAGAAACACCAAAAAGGGGTATCGCTATAATTGCAGCAGGAACCATACCAATTAGTGCTCTTAATATTGCAGTTAAAGTAAGAGATGCGATTATTTCACTTAATTTAATCGGAGCAATAAACAAATTTGTAAAATTTCTACTCCAAATTTCTTCCAAAAACATCATATTAAAACTTATGCTAACTCTAAATAAAAAATCATATAATATTGCAGCAGTTAAAATAATACCAACAGTGTTACTATAATAATCAGAATTTAAAGTAAAAAATTTGGAAATAAAACCCCAAAGAAAAATCTGAACAGTGGGCCAATAAATTAAATCTACAATTCTTGGAAGAGAATTGCTTATCAAATACAAATGTCTTAATGCCAAAGCATAAATTTTACCTAGATTCATTTTTACCTCTTGCTAATTTTAGAAAAGTTTCTTCAAGATTATTTCTTCCGTGTTTTTTAATAATTTCTTTACAAGTGCCCCTGTCAATAATTTCTCCATTTTTCATCATTATTATGCTGTCACATAATTTTTCGACTTCATTCATATTATGAGAAGCAAGTAAAACTGTAACTTGGTTTTTTGATCTATATTTTTGTATATATGTTCGAACAAAATCACCAATATCTGGATCGAGACTAGCTGTAGGCTCGTCTAAAAATAAAATTTCAGGTTTATTTATTAAAGATTTTGCTAGAGAAACTCTATTCTTTTGTCCCGAGGATAGTTCTCCAGTCTTTCTGCTAAAAAAATTTTTAATATCCAAATCCTCAGATATTTCCTCTATTCTACCCTTTAAATCTTTTATACCGTAAAGCCTTCCATATACCTCAAGATTTTGCCTAACAGTTAATTTTTTGGGCAATTCAATATATGGGGAAGCAAAATTAATTCGACTTAATATTTCGTCTCTTTTGAAAGAATCAATATTTTTGTTATCTATAAGTATTTCACCACTTGTTGGTTTTATTAAACCCAACATCATTCCTATAGAAGTAGTTTTGCCACAACCGTTTGGACCGAGAAGTCCTAATGTTTTATTTTTTTCAATAGAAAAATTGATATTATTAACCGCAACTGTATCTTTATATTTTTTAGAGAGGTTTTTAATTTGTATAAACATTTTTTAATATGCTGCTTTTCTCAATCTATCGTTTATAGCAATACCTATTTTACTATTTGGGATCCTGACAACATTTATTTTTTTATATCCTAAGTTTTTTATTTTTCTTAAGGTTATGTATAATTTTCTTCCAGCTTCGTTCAAATTACCTTTGTGGCTTAAATTAAATATGTGTTTACCTCTTTTAAACCTTTTCCCAAATACAATAAATGCGGCTTTATAGTCTGGTTTTTTACAATTAAGTTTAATTGGTATACCTGGTGAATAATGTCTTTTCAAAAGTCCAGGAGATGAAATTTTTTTTATTTTTCTCAAAATACTTACTTTTTTTCCTAATACTTTTTTTATTTCATTTTTGTTTATAGAGCCTGGTCTTAGTATTTGTATTTTACCATATAAATTAATAACGGTTGACTCCAAACCTATTTTTGTAGTTCCACCATCTAGAATAAATTTTATTCTATTTCCAAATTCTTCAACTACGTCATAAATATTTATTGGACTTACACCAGATGATAAATTTGCACTTGGTATTGCTAAAGGAAATTCTAAACTTTTAAGCAAACTTCTTACTATAGGATTTTTAGGAAACCTTATTGCAATAGTTTTTAAATTTGCATTCGCCAAAATAGATATTTTCGAATTTTTTTTCTTTTTCACAACATATGTTAATGGACCTGGGGAAAATTTTTTATAAAGTTTTAAAAATTTATTGTCTATAATTGCATCTTTTTTCAATTTTTTAAGATTGTAGTAGTGAATAATCAGTGGATTTTTGGATGGTCTTTTCTTAATTTTGTAAATTTTCCTTATAGCTGAGCTGGAATAGGCATTTCCTGCTAAACCATAAACAGTTTCCGTTGGAACAGCAATTATATTGTTTTTCTTTAAAACTTTTTTTGCTTTGTTCAAATTTTGAAGTGAATTTTTATAGATATTTTTCATATTACTATTATTATATTTTTAATGAAAACGAAAAATATTCCAACTGATATTAAAAGTAAATCAATAAACGATGCAAAATCAGAAATATTGGATATTCTTGAGAGATTAGAAAAGGGCAATATGGATTTAGAAGGCTCAAAAAAAGATTATGAGAGACTTTTAATTTTAAATCATCATGTTGATATGGTTTTTAAAGAAAAACTTATTAAAATAAGATCTCTAGGAAAAAAGAAATAATCGAAGATATTGAATGGCAATTAATATAAAAAATAATGCAGTAGTTGTTGATAGGTTTTTAAGAAAATATTTTAAAAATCAAAAATATTCTGAGCTTGTGCCTGCAATGAAATATGGAACATTATTTGGGGGAAAAAAAATTAGGTCTACAATAATTTTAAATACTGCAAAAATATTTAAATTAAATCTTAATCAAGTCATTAACATTTGTGCAGCGGTCGAGTGTATTCATTCCTATTCCTTAATACATGACGATTTACCATGCATGGATAATGATAGATTTAGAAGGGGCAAACCATCGGCGCATGTTAAATTTGGAGAGGCTACTGCTATTCTTGCAGGGAACTCATTATTGACATTTGCATTTGAAATAATCACAGATAAAAAATTTAATATCAAACCTTCTTTAAAAGTTATCATTTTAAAAAAATTAGCCGAATGTGCTGGACATGTAGGTATCGCAGGAGGCCAATTTCTTGATTTGAAATATGAAAAAAGTAAAATTGGATCTTCAAAAATTATAAATATGCAAAAAAAGAAAACTGGAAAATTATTTCAGTTTTGTTGTTTGGCTCCAGCAATAGTTTCAAATCAAAATGCCAAAACCAAAACTGAAATGAGTGCAATTGGAGACGAGATTGGGCTATTATTTCAAATTGCAGATGATCTTTTGGATGTAAAAGGAAATAAAAAAAAAGTTGGAAAACCTGTTAATAATGATAAGAAAAAGGGAAAATCAACACTTATAAAACTACTAGGATATAAAAAAACTTTAGAGTTTGCTTTATCCAGAAAAAAATTGATAATAAACAAATTACAAAAATATGGATCACGTTCAAAAAAACTTATTGAAATTACAAATTTCATATTAAACAGAAGCTATTAATGAGTGAAAAATTATTAGATAAAATAAATTACCCTGCAGATTTAAGATTACTTAAAAAAAATCAATTGAAACAGGTTTCTAAGGAATTAAGGTCAGAGTTAATAAATGTTGTATCTGAAACTGGAGGGCATTTAGGTGCGGGTCTTGGAGTTGTAGAGTTAACAGTTGCTCTTCATTATGTTTTTAATACCCCCAAGGATAAATTAGTTTGGGATGTTGGTCATCAGTGTTATCCACATAAAATAATAACTGGCAGAAAAGATCGAATTAGAACACTTCGTAAAGGAGGCGGTTTATCAGGTTTTACAAAAAGAGCTGAGAGCGAATACGATCCTTTTGGAGCTGCACATAGTTCTACTTCAATATCATCAACACTAGGAATGGCTACAGCAAAAAAATTATCAAATGATAACAACAACGTTGTAGCAGTAATAGGCGATGGAGCCATGAGTGCTGGGATGGCCTATGAGGCAATGAATAATGCAGGTGCTATGAAATCAAAGTTAATTGTAATATTGAATGATAACGATATGTCAATTGCAAGACCTGTGGGTGCAATGAGCAAATATCTTGCAAGATTACTCTCAGGTAAAATTTACTTTAGTTTAAGAGAAACAATTAAATTAATACTTTCTGCATTTTCAAGAAGGTTTTCAAAATCGGCTGGGAAAGCAGAAGATATATTTAGAGGCATTATAACCGGAGGAACACTTTTTAATCAGTTGGGATTTTATTATATAGGTCCAATAGATGGTCATGATGTTAATAATTTAGTTACAATCTTAGAGAACGTAAAAAATTCAAAACATGATGGTCCAATATTAATTCACGCAATTACAAAAAAAGGAAAAGGGTATAAACCTGCTGAAGATTCCGGAGATAAATATCATGGTGTTTCAAAATTTAATGTTTTAACTGGAGAACAATCCAAAGGGAAATCCAAAGCACCTTCATATACAAAAGTTTTTGCAAATACTCTAATTAAGCATGCTGAAAATGATACTAAGATTGTTGCTATTACCGGAGCAATGCCTTCTGGAACTGGACTTGATTTATTTGAAAAAAAATTTCCAGAAAGAATGTTTGATGTTGGTATAGCCGAACAGCATGGTGTAACTTTTGCTGCTGGTTTGGCAACAGAGGGATATAAGCCATTTGCGGCAATCTATTCGACTTTTCTTCAGAGAGCTTATGACCAGGTTGTACATGATGTTGCAATTCAATCTCTACCAGTAAGATTTGCAATCGATAGAGCGGGGTTAGTTGGTGCAGATGGGCCAACCCACGCAGGTTCATTTGATATTACTTACTTATCTACACTCCCAAATTTTATAGTTATGGCAGCAAGTGATGAGGCAGAATTAGTCAGAATGATAAATACCTCTGTTAATATAAACGACAAACCTTCTGCATTTAGATATCCAAGAGGATCAGGAATAGGTATGGAATTGCCGAATATTAAAGAAAAACTAGAGATAGGCAAAGGTAAAATAATTTTAAATGGAAAACATGTTGCCGTTTTAAACTTCGGGGCAAGACTTATGGAGTGCAAAAGGGCTTCAGAACTTTTGAAAAAAAAGGGAATCACAACTACAATTTTTGATGCTAGATTCGTAAAACCTCTAGACGAAAAATCTATAATTGAACTTGCGTCTAATCATGATGCAATTATCACAATTGAGGAAGGGTCTATTGGGGGGTTTGGTTCACATGTGAGTAAACTTTTATCTGACAGGAGATTTTTTGATAAAGGTTTAAAATTCAGATCAATGATTTTACCAGATAAATTTTTAGACCAAGACACTCCTGAAAAAATGTACCAGGCTGCTGGACTAAATTCAGAAAGTATAGTCCAAAAAATTGAAAATGTTTTAAATTCAAATATAGTTATTGCTAAAAACAAAAATCTTTCTTAGCCACATTGGGCACGGTTCATAAGCAAATGGTCTAATAATACACAAGACATCATTGCTTCCCCAATGGGAACTGCTCTAATTCCAACACAAGGATCATGTCGTCCTCTAACTGATATTTTTGTATTGATTCCCTTTTTATTTACAGTCTCTCTACTATTGATAATTGATGAAGTTGGTTTTACCGCGAAAGAGGCAATAATTTGTTGACCAGAAGATATACCGCCAAGTATGCCCCCAGCATTGTTACTTTTAAATTTTATTTTTCCTGACTTAGATCTCATTTCATCTGAGTTTTCTTCTCCAGATAAATATGCAGAGCTTATTCCGGATCCTATATTTACTCCTTTAACAGCATTGATGCTCATTAATGCTCCAGCCAAATCAGAGTCTAGTTTGGAGTAGATTGGAGCACCTAATCCTGAAGGAATACCATTGGCCCTCAATTCAATTATTGCTCCACAAGACGAACCTGATTTTCTAACAGCTAATAGATACTTCTCCCAAAGTTTAACAGATTTTTTATCTGGACAGAAAAAGGGATTTTTTCTTATCTCGTTATTGTTCCAATTATTTCTATCGCAACCCATAAGACCTAATTGAATAACTCCTCCTATGATATTAAACTTTTTTCCAATAATATTTTTTAAAACCATTTTTGCTATTGCACCTGCGGCTACTCTAGACGCAGTCTCTCTAGCAGATTGTCGACCGCCCCCTCTATAGTCTCTAATTCCATATTTTTTAAAGTACGTGTAATCAGCGTGACCAGGTCTAAATTTACTTTTAATTGACTCATAATCTCTTGATCTTTTGTCTTCATTACGAATCAACATAGAAATGGGTGTGCCAGTTGTCTTTCCATTAAATATTCCAGACAAAATTTCAACTTTATCTGACTCTTTTCTTTGAGAGACAAATTTAGACTTACCCGGCCTTCTTCGATCCATATCCTTTTGTATATCATTTTCAGATAATGTGATATTTGGCGGACAGCCATCTACAATACAGCCTATAGCCGGCCCATGTGACTCTCCCCACGTCGTAAACCTAAATATTTTTCCAAAAGTATTAAAAGACATCGATAATTAATGTATAAATTATTTTAGATAATATATGAATCAAAAAAGTGGCCAAAATTCGCTAGGATTGGATCTTTGCTTCGAAGATGAAGCAAATCCTGTTGATTTATTTAAAAAATGGTTTGATGCTGCAGAAAAAAGTGAAATCAACGATCCGAACGCCTTATCAGTAGCGACCTCAAATAAGGAGGGCATTCCAAGTGTTAGAATGGTTTTGTTAAAAGGTCTAAGTGATCGAGGTTTTGTTTTTTATACAAATTTTAATAGTAAAAAAGGAAACGATCTTAAGAATAACCCTAACGCCTCAATGTGCTTTCACTGGAAAAGTTTAAGAAGACAAGTACGAGTTACTGGAAAGGTTGATGTTGTGGAAAACGATGAAGCAGATAAATATTTTAGTTCTAGAAAATACGGTAGCAAAATATCTGCTTGGGCCTCATCTCAATCTGAGCAAATGAAAAATAGAGATGAATTTTTAAATAAAATTAAAGAGTATGAAAAAAAGTATCCCAAGGAAAAAGATGTTCCAAGGCCACCGCATTGGTCCGGCTGGAGAGTTCTGCCAAATGAAATTGAATTTTGGTTAGAACTTGATAACAGATCTCATCAAAGATTGGTTTATAAAAAAGAAAATAGCAAATGGATTAGGGAAATACTTTATCCTTAATAAGCCCTATTTAAACTGAAACCAGTAAGATTTTGCAAAACTCTTTTTTCTTCAGAATTTTCAAATATTCCTAAAGCGTCATAAGATACATTAACAAAATATTCTGCTCGTTTAAAAGTAGTTTCTAAGGCGTTATATTTTTTTATTAATTTGTGAGTATCCTCAAAATCTTTTTTATCTCTTTTATCTTTTTTAAATATATTTGTTAAAAAAGTTCGTTCGATTGCATTTGCTTTTTGAAATCCAATTATGATCGGCAGCGTTACTTTACCTTCAAAGAAATCTTTTCCAATTTCTTTTCCAAAAATCTTTTCTATAGAAAAATAGTCTAATGCATCATCTGCAATTTGAAATGCTAAACCCAAATTTTTTCCATAAGACTCTAAGGCATCTTTCTTTTTTTTATCTAGATCAGATATACATGCTCCCACTCTAGTTGCAGCAGAAAAAAGAGCGGCTGTTTTTAATTCTATGATTTTAATATAATTTTCTTCTAAAAGATCAGCCTCACCTTTATGTTCGAGCTGCATAACCTCACCTTGTGCAATTTTTGAAGACGTAGATGATAAAAGTTTTAATATTTCTAGATTGCCATCTTCAACCATCATTTCAAAACATCTACTGAGCAAGTAATCACCAACTAGAATTGAAGACTGATTTCCCCAAATAGCATTTGGAGTTTTATTTCCTCTTCTTATTTTACTTTCATCTATTACATCATCATGTAATAAAGTAGCATTGTGTATTAATTCAACACATGCAGCTAAATTTATATCTCTCTTTCCTTCCGAATATCCACCAAGTTTTGCAGCACCCATTGTTAATAGGGCCCTTATTCTCTTCCCACCCGAACTTAAATGATAATCACTCATTTTTTTAATGAGGCCAACATTGCTCTGAAGTTTAAGGTTTATTAGCTTTTCGACAGACTCAAGCTTGCCATTTAAAACATTCTTTAAATCTAAATATGCAGAATTAGCAGATTTTTTGAGAGGTATTACAGATCCCATGATTTTTATTATATACTTTTAAGAAAATATTAAATTATTATTTTATACATCTGTGACGCACTTTGATTTCAACCAAGAGTAGCGTAAAATATATTTATATTTTTATTTTAAGTGCTGATATAAGAAATAAGACTAATCTAATTCGTATGTTTTCATTTTTTAAAAAAAAAACAATTATTCCACACGTTAGACTTACCGGGGTCATTGGTTCTGCCGGAAGGTTTAGACAGGGGATAGATTTATCAGGACAACAAGAAATCATAAAAAAGGCCTTTTCATTTAAAAAAGCTAAAAATGTTGCTATATCAATAAATTCTCCCGGGGGTTCTCCTGTGCAGTCACATTTAATTTATGACTATATAAGACAGCTAGCGGCAAAGAATAAAAAGAAAGTAATAGTTTTTGCAGAAGATGTTGCGGCATCTGGAGGTTACCTTATTGCATGTGCGGGCGATGAAATTTTTGCAAATTCAAGTTCAATAGTCGGGTCAATTGGTGTGATTTCAGCTTCATTCGGTTTTCAAGATGCTATTAAAAGAATTGGAATTCAAAGAAGAGTTTATACGGCTGGAAAAAATAAAAGTACTTTAGATCCTTTTAAAGAAGAAAAAGAGGAGGATATTCAAAGAATAAAAAAATTGCAATTAGAATTACATTCAGATTTTATCAATGTGGTAAAAAAAAGCCGAGGTTCAAAATTAAAAGATCCTGAAAAAAATAATACTTTTACAGGAGAGTTTTGGTCTGGTTCTACCTCCTTAAAACTAGGCTTGATTGATGGCATTGGTAATGCTGAACAAATTTTGAGAGAAAAATTTGGAGAAGACGTTGTGATCAAAAAGTTGGAGAGAACCAAAGGTTTTATAGCAAAAAAATTGTCAGGGTCATTGGATGGTCAAATCGATAGTATTGCAAGTGCCTTAGAAGAAAGAGCTCTATGGCAAAAATTTGGTTTATAAATGCCAAAAAAAATAAAAAGTAAAAAAAAATATCCTATAACTTTTCAGGATTTAGTTTTTAATTTACAAAAATTTTGGGGAAAGTATGGTTGTGTGATTTTACAGCCCTACGATCTAGAAGTAGGAGCTGGAACTTTTCATCCCGCTACCACACTTCGTTCTCTTGGATCTAAACCATGGAAGGCTGCTTACGTCCAGCCATCTAGAAGGCCGACTGATGGTAGGTATGGAAAAAACCCAAATCGTTTGCAGCATTATTATCAGTATCAAGTTATTATAAAACCGTCACCTCAAAATATTAAACAAATCTATTTGAAAAGTTTAGCTGCAATAGGAATTGAGGCCAAGTATCACGATATTAGATTTGTCGAGGACGATTGGGAAAGTCCTACGTTAGGAGCTGCGGGCCTTGGATGGGAAGTTTGGTGTGATGGCATGGAGATAACCCAATTTACCTATTTTCAAAAAATGACAGGTATAGAATGTAAACCAACATCTGTTGAACTGACCTATGGATTAGAAAGAATTTGTATGTTTGTTCAATCAAAAAAAAATGTATTTGATATTGATTGGAACAGTGATGGCGTAAAGTATAAAGATGTTTTTCTTCAATCAGAAAAAGAATTTTCAGCTTACAATTTTGATCATGCTAATACTGATTTTTTATTAAAAAACTTTGAGATTGCTGAAAACGAGTGTAAATTTTTATTAGAAAAAAAACTCCCTCTACCCGCATATGACCAATGTTTAAAAGCTAGTCATATATTTAATCTGTTAGACTCAAGGGGCGTTATTTCTGTTGCCGAAAGAACAGGATATATTACTAGAATCAGAGAGCTTGCTAAAGGATCAGGCGCCGCTTGGTTAGAAAGCCAAGAAAAATAAATGTCTGAATTACTTATTGAACTTTTTAGTGAAGAGATGCCTCCAAATTTGCAAATAAGTGCAAGGAAGCAATTAGAAAAATTATTGCAAGATAGCTTGTCTTCCTTGAATTTAAAATACAAAGATCTATTTGTTTATTCCACACCTACAAGATTAACTGCGATTGTAGTAAATTTACCCAAAAAAATTAAAATTTCAGCTACAGAAATTAAAGGACCAAAGGTAGGAGTTTCAGATAGCGTTGTTGAAAATTTTGCTAAATCAAAAAAAATAGATATTAAAAATTTATATCAAAAAAAATTAGAAAAAGGAGATTTCTACTTTTTAAAAACAAAAGATAAAGAAATTAGTACACAAGACGAGTTAATTAAATCTATCCCGGAATTTTTAAAAGAAATATCATGGAAGAAATCAATGAAATGGTCTGATTATGATTTAAATTGGGGAAGACCACTAAGATCTATTTTGACAATTTTTGACAAGAGGCATTTAAAATTTAAATATGCGCATATCGAAACCGTTAATTATACACTCATAGAAGAATATGGTGAAATTAAACAAAAAAAAGTAATAGATTTTAAGGAATACAATACGTTTTTAAAAAAAAATGATATTGTTCTTGAACAAGACTTGAGAGCTAAATTTATTTCCCAAAAAATTTATTCCATCTCCAAAAGTAAGTCGTGCAAGGAGTTTGTTGATCAATCTCTACTTTTAGAGGTAAGTAATTTGGTAGACAAACCTAGAGTAATCGTTGCAAAATTTGATAAAAACTATTTAAAATTACCCAAAGAAATTATTCAATCAACGTTACAATCTCATCAAAGGTATTTTACATTGATTGATCACAAAGATCGAATAAGTAATGAGTTTATTATAGTAACAAATAATAAAGACTATAAAAACTTTATAAAAATAGGCAACGAAAGAGTAGTTGAGGCTAGACTGTCTGACGCTAGTTTTTTTTGGGAAAGAGACAGATCCTTAAACCTAATAAAGCAAATTAATAAATTAAAAAATGTAACTTTTTATGAAAACTTGGGCTCAATATACGAAAAAACTCAAAGATTAAGAAAAATGGCATATTTTATTGCAGATCAATTAAATCTAAATAAAGAAAAAATAGAAATAGCTGCCTCAGTTTCTAAATCAGATTTAGTATCGGGATTGGTGGGAGAGTTTCCTGAGCTTCAAGGTAAAATGGGAAAGTATTTTGCTTTAAACCAAGGTTTTGAGGAAGATGTTTCTCGTGCAATTAGCGAACATTACTTACCCACTAGTATTTCATCACCTGTTTCAAAAAAGCCAGTTAGCTACGCTCTTTCAATTATAGATAAGCTAGATACCTTGGTTGGTTTTTATTTGATAAATCAAAAACCAACAAGCTCAAAAGATCCATTTGCACTCAGGCGTGCTGCTATTGGTTTATTGAGAACTATAATCGAGAACAACCTTGTAATAAAAATAAGAGATTTAATAGATTATTCTTTAAGAATTTATAATGATCAGGGTGTAAAAGAATTAAACAAAGAGGTTAGTAAAGATTTAATAATTTTTTTTAGAGAAAGAATGAAAAACGTTCTTAAAGAAAAAAAAATCAAAACAGACGTTATAGAGGCCTCGATAAGTTCGCATTTTAATGACAATTTTTTAGAACTTTATAAAAAAGCTTTGATAATGAACAGGTTTATCTCAAAGGATATGGGTAAAAATGCTTTATCAACTTATAAGAGGGCATCAAATATTTTAGAACAAGAAAAGCTTGTATCTAAAAACGGACCAGACGCAGTACTATTCAAATATGAAGAGGAAAAAGAACTCTTTGAGAGAATTAACAATATTCGTAAAGCCTTTACACTTAGAGAAGAAAAGAAAAATTACGAGGACCACCTCAAGCTTTTGTCTGAAACCAAGCTATCAACAGATAAGTTTTTTGAAAACGTTAAGGTTAACGATGAAAATAGAGACTTGAAAAATAATCGATTGGAACTCTTGCAAACTTTATGTTCAACGTTTAATAGTTTTATAGATTTCTCAAAATTAGAAGGAACTTGATGTCAAAATACATATTTAGTTTTGGAGACAAAAAAACAAAAAAAATAGCAAACGCTAGAAATATTTTAGGAGGGAAGGGATCAAACCTAGCAGAAATGGCTAGATTGGGTTTGCCTGTTCCTCCAGGGTTCACTATTTCAACGGATATGTGTTCCATCTTCTATAATAATAAAAAAAAGTTAACGCCGAAAATCTGTAAACAAATTAAGGAAGAATTAAAAAAAATTGAGTCAAAAACTAAAAAGAAATTTGGTGATAATTCAAATCCACTTTTAGTATCAGTTAGATCTGGGTCAAGGGTATCTATGCCGGGAATGATGGATACTATTCTTAATTTAGGTCTTAATGACAAGACTGTGAGCGCTCTATCAAAAAAAACATCAAACGAAAGGTTTGCTAAAGATAGTTATAGAAGATTTATTCAAATGTACGCAAATGTTGTTTTGGGTGTAGAAACACATTTATTTGAAGATTTGATAGATAACTATAAATTAACAAAAGGAGTCTTGTTAGATACTGAGTTAAACTCTGAAGATTGGGATGGTCTTATAAAAAATTTCAAAAGTTTAATTTTAGAAAAAACAAATAGAAATTTTCCGCAAGATGTTTACGAACAGCTGTTTGGAGCAATTAAGGCTGTATTCTTGTCATGGGAAAGTAAAAGAGCCAAAACTTATAGAAAGCTCAACCAAATTCCAGGAGATTGGGGAACTGCGGTAAATATACAATCAATGGTATTTGGAAATATGGGCAACGATTGTGCTACCGGTGTAGCATTTACAAGAAATCCATCAACCGGAGAGAATAAATTTTTTGGTGAGTACTTAATCAATGCACAAGGTGAGGATGTTGTAGCAGGAAGTAGAACGCCAAGATACATAACCAAAAAAGCTAAAGAAAAAGCTGAAGCAAAAGAGGACTCAATGGAAGAAACAATGCCAAAGGTTTTTGGAGAATTAAAAAAAATATTTATTAAACTTGAAAAACATTATCGAGACATGCAAGATATTGAGTTTACAGTGGAAAATAAAAAGCTTTGGATGTTACAGACAAGAAATGGAAAACGTACAGCAAAAGCTGCAATTAAGATCGCTGTAGATATGGTAAAAGAAAAATTAATTTCAAAAAAAGAAGCTATTTTAAGAATAGATCCAAATACATTAGACACCCTTTTACATCCCACATTAGATGAAAAAGCTGAAAAAAAAGTAATAGCCAAAGGCTTGCCAGCCTCTCCAGGGGCAGCTAGCGGTAAGGTAGTTTTCACAGCAGATGAAGCTGAAAGAATGAACAATCAAAAAGAAGATACAATATTAGTGAGAGTAGAAACCTCACCCGAGGATATACATGGCATGCATGCTGCGAAAGGAATATTAACTTCTAGAGGTGGAATGACAAGTCATGCAGCTGTAGTTGCAAGAGGAATGGGGAGGCCATGTGTTTCTGGTTCTGGAGAAATTAATATAGATTACGAAACGAAAGAATTTAAAGCTGGAAACCTTATTATAAAAGAAGGTGATCTAATTACGATTGATGGTGGCACAGGAAGAGTTATTAAAGGTTTAGTTCCAACTGTTAAGCCTGATATTTCTGGTTACTTTTCAAAAATAATGAAATGGGCAGATGAATTTAGAAAATTAAAAATTAGAACAAATGCAGAGACACCCCAAGATACGAGAATGGCAAGAAATTTTGGAGCTGAAGGGATTGGATTATGTAGGACTGAACATATGTTCTTCGATGATGAAAGAATTTTATCTGTTAGACAAATGATATTATCAAAACATTTAGATGATAGAAAAACAGCTCTTGATAAATTGCTCCCCCATCAAAAAAATGATTTTAAAGAAATTTTTAAAATAATGAAAGGTATGCCTGTAACAGTAAGACTTTTGGACCCCCCTCTACATGAATTTTTGCCTAAAACTGATAAGGACATGGAAGAGGTGGCTAGATCATTAAATTTAGGTGTAAAAGAAATTAAAAATAGAGTTGCGGAATTACACGAACTAAATCCAATGTTAGGTCACAGAGGTTGTAGACTTGGAATCTCTTTTCCAGAAATTTACGAAATGCAATGTAGAGCAATTTTTACTGCACTGATGGAATGTCAAAAAGAAAAAGTGCAGTCCATTATACCAGAAATAATGATACCATTAGTTTCGACAGAAGATGAGCTTGGAATAATGAGAAAGTTGGTTGATCGAGTTGCTAAAGAACTTCAAAAGAAGCACAAAATAAAAATTAATTATTTTGTAGGCACTATGATCGAGTTACCTCGTGCCGCATTAAGAGCAGAACCAATATCAAAATATGCAGACTTTTTTAGTTTTGGTACAAATGATTTGACCCAAACTACTTTTGGAATAAGCCGTGATGACTCTGGTAAATTTTTAGATGATTACTTAGAGCATAAAATTTTTAACAATGATCCTTTTGTGAGTATTGACAAAGATGGTGTAGGTGAATTAGTAGAAATAGCATCCAAAAGAGGAAAAAAACGAAATAAAAAACTTAAATTGGGTATCTGTGGAGAACATGGCGGCGATCCTAAAAGCATAGAATTTTGTTCTAAAACTGGACTAGACTATGTCTCTTGCTCTCCCTATAGGGTTCCGATTGCAAGATTAGCGGCTGCCCAAGCTGAGCTTAGGAGATAAAATCTAATTTAAAGTCTATATTTGATGAGCTGTGGGTTATCTGACCAATAGAAATCCTTTTAACTCCTGTACCCGCAATTTTTTTTATGTTTTTAAGCGTAACCCCACCTGAAGCTTCTGTCTCATAAAATTTTTTTGCTTTTTTTACCCCTTTCCTAAGATTTTCGGGACTCATATTATCAAATAATATCCTATTGAATTTGAGACCCATGATTTCTTTTAGTTGACCTAAGCTATCTACTTCTACTGTTATCTTTTTTCCTTTTCCGTTCCTTATAGCTTTTTTAACTAGATCTCTAATATTTTTGTGAAAAGAGATATGATTGTCTTTAATTAAAATTTCATCACTTAAATTAAATCTATGGTTAGTTCCACCACCTAATTTTACTCCATATTTTTGTATTAATCTTAAATTTGGTAAAGTTTTTCTTGTACAACATATTTTGCACGATTTACCTTTAACCTTTTTTACAAATTTATTTGTAGTTGTTGCTACTCCTGAAATTAACCCCAAGAAATTAAGCGCAACTCTTTCTCCTTTTAGAATAGCTAAAGATTTACCTTTTAAAACTGCGATTACCTTTCCTTTTTTAACTTTCTTTCCATCAATTGTTTTGGCTTTAAAAAAAATTCTTTTATCTAAATACTTAAAAATTTTTTTTGTTATATCTAAGCCACCAACAATACAGCTTTCACCTGCAATTATATTTGCTTCCGTTATTATATTATTTATATTTTTTGAAGTTATATCTCCTGAAGGGCTAAGATCCTCTTTTAAAGCCTGTTGTATTATTAATGAAATATATTTATTATTTTTTTTTGTACTCAAAATTATCTACCAATTTCAGCCATCCTCAAAACAGATTTTCTTGCCATTTCAGCAATATTATGACCAATTTTGATTTCATTAGTTTCATTTTTTAAGCAATCGTAGATTTTATTTAGAGTAATTTTTTTCATATGAGGGCAAAGATTACAGGGCTTTATAAATTGAACATTTGGATTTTCAACTTGAACATTATCACTCATTGTGCATTCGGTAACTAACAAAACTTTTTTAGGTTGATTTTCTTTTACATATTTTACCATGCTTGAAGTTGAACCAGCGAAGTCAGATGCACTAATAACATCTGGTGGACATTCCGGATGAGCAATCACTTCGATACCAGGGTTTTCTTTTTTTATATCTTCCACCTCTTTTCCAGTAAATTTTTCATGCACCATACAAGTACCTTGCCATGAAATTATCTTTACTTTTGTATTCTTTTGAACATAGTTGGCTAAGTAATGGTCAGGAAGAAAAATAACTTTACTAGTTCCTAAAGATTCTACCACTTTAACTGCGTTAGCAGATGTACAACATATATCTGTTTCCGCTTTTACTTCTGCAGAGGTATTTACATAAGATACAACTGGGACACCAGGGTATTTTTCTTTGAGCATTCGTACGTCTGCGCCTGTAATAGATTCCGCCAAAGAACAGCCCGCTTGCATATCAGGTATTAAAACTTTTTTACTTGGATTCATTAATTTTGCAGTTTCAGCCATGAAGTGAACTCCACATAAAACTATTATTCTAGACTTTGTTTTTGCTGCCTCTAAAGCGAGAGCAAGAGAATCTGCTGATATATCAGAAACTCCATGGTAAATTTCTGGTGTTTGATAATTGTGAGCAAGTATAACTGCATCTTTTTCTTTTTTTAATTTATTGATTTTATCTATTATTGGAGCGTGAAATTTCCACTCAATTTCAGGAACAACTGAAGATATTTTATCGTATATTTTATCTAAATTTTGTGAAGACATATAATTAATTTATCAACTTGAAGATAAAAAGTCATTCATTTATTGTCGCATATATAATTTTGCGGTCGTGCTGAAATTGGTAGACAGGCACGCTTGAGGGGCGTGTGGGTTTCCCGTGAGAGTTCGAGTCTCTCCGACCGCACCAAAAAAATACGTTTTTTCATTAAAAAAGTAAGCAAAATTAATAAATTTTATATTTTGTCTTTTTCGTTTATATTAAACATTCAATAACTATTACTAATTTTATGGGTAAAAAAATAAAAGAATTTTTTACAATTTTTTTTGGATTTCTAGTTTTGCTTTTTTATGTTGTTTTTAAAAAACAAGGTACAGGAAAATTTTATATCAAAGCTCAAGAAGAGGGAGGGTGGAGCGAAATTTTAAATAGATTTATAAAGTCAAAAACATTAAATTTTTTATTTAGCAATTTTAAATATTATGAAAGAAATATAACTAAAGAAATAAGCGATGAATCAAAATCTTATAGAGAAAATAGTCAAATTCTCCAAAAATATACCACTCAAGACTATGGTCAAAGTGAAAGTAAAAAATTAGAGGAACAGCAAAGAGGATTTGGAATTTATCTAATTAAGGACTTATTGAAGAATGATAAAATTAAAAATGTAATAGAGATTGGAACAGGAAATGGAGATCTTATAAGTTTTTTTGCTAAAGATTATAGTAATAAGTATTTTACAGGTATAGATTTTAATGTAGAAACTGCTACAGAAAAGCACCAACTAGACAATTTAAATTTTATTTCTGACTACGCGTTAAATTATCTAAATAAATCAGATGTTAAAAACATAGATTTGATATTTGCAAGCTCTGTATTTAATTTTTTTACACCAAAAGAATTAATAAAATACATAAAAATTTTTTCCAAAAAATGTAAGTTCATTATAATCACAGAACCAACATGGTATAGAGTACATGAAAAAAAATTAATTAATCATACTTATCATTTAGAAGGCGGAGTTTTTTTTCATAACTATAATCACTATTTTAAAGATTTCGATATAATCCAAAATAAGTTCCTAAAGTATAAACATAAAAGTAGTCCACGACCTGACATTTACATAAATATTATCTTTGTAAAAAATAACAATTTAGTAAAATAATTCACTTGTACATTCTGTTTTAGTTTTTATATATGCCATTAGTGGTTCTTTTTTATCTTATATGAACGCATTGATTGACCTAATGTTAAATTAAACCTATAAACATTGGGCAAGGTGAAGTTCCCGTGAGAGTTCGAGTCTCTCCGACCGCACCAAAAATTTATGAGTACAGTAGTATTTTTAGCAGTTTTGTTTGCGGCATTCTTGCATGCCTTATGGAATGGTATGGTTAAGTCCCATAAGGACAAGCATGTTGCTGTCGCTGCAATTGTCTTGGGACATGTGCCTGCTTCTATAGCTATTATCTTTTTAGTACCAATGCCTGCTATAGAGAGCGTACCTTATATTATAGCAAGCGCAGTTATCCACCAGGGTTATCAATGGTTTTTACTTACAGCCTACAGATATGGAGATTATACAAGAGTTTATCCTATTGCGCGTGGAACAGGACCGGTGGTTGTTACAATTATTTTGTTATTATTTTTTGGAGTGAAACTAAGCGCATATGAATTAATAGGTATAATTATAATTTCTATTGGAATTTTTAGCATAAGCACCCAAGATCGACATTCATTTTTTCCATGGATAGCACGTAGGAATGCTAGAGCAATTAGTTTTGCTTTGCTAACAGGATTATTTATTGGGGTATATTCTATAATTGATGGTTTCGGAGCAAGAATTAGTTTTTCTCCATTAAGTTTTATGGGCTGGTCGTTTGTTGTTAATGCTTTAATCTTTCCAATACTTTTAAAAGTTATGAACAAACCAGATGTTGTTAAAAGAGTTTTCAGTGAAGCTAAATTGTTATTTTGGTTTGGTGGAACTATTTCATATATAGTTTATGGAATTGTTGTATGGGGATTTACTCAGGCACCCATACCTTTAGTTAGCGCTCTAAGAGAAACAAGTGTGATCATAGCTCTTTTAATTGGCACGATCTTTCTTAAGGAACGTTTTACAGTTCTTAAAGCTTTATCTATTTTGATTATTTTCTCAGGAGTTATTCTTCTTAAGTTTTTTTAAAAAAGACCTTCTATTTCACCTTTGTTGTTCAATTTAATAGAGTCCGCAGCAGGAACTCTTGGAAGTCCAGGCATAGTCATGATCGATCCACAAACAACAACTAAAAATTCTGCTCCACTCGATAATCTGATTTCTCTAATGGGTAAAACGTGCCCTGAAGGAGCTCCTTTTAACTTAGGATCGGTTGAAAAACTGTATTGAGTTTTTGCAATGCAAACTGGAAATCTTCCAAATCCAGCTTGCTCTATTATTTTAACCTGTTCTTTAATTTTTTCATCGAGCTCAATCCCTTTTGCTTTATAAATTTCTTTGGCAATTTTTTCTATTTTTTCTAGTATTGGGGCTTCGTCAGAATATAGATATTTAAATTTATTTTTTTCACTTTTATTACATATTTCAACAACATTATTAGCTAAATCTTTTGCTCCATTTCCACCTTCTGCCCAATGTTTGCAAAGACTTACTTTAACTCCAAGTTTTAAGCAATGTTGATCAATAATTTTTACCTCAGAATCTGTATCTGTTACAAAATGATTGATTGCCACAATAACTTCTAAGCCAAATTTTTTAATATTTTCAATATGTCTTTCAAGATTAGGAAGACCCTTTTTAAGTGCTTCTATATTTTCTTTTTTAAGATTGTCTTTTTCTACTCCACCATGCATCTTTAAAGCCCTTATTGTTGCAACAATAACGACACAACTAGGCTGGATTCCTGCTTTACGACATTTAATATCCAAAAACTTTTCAGCACCAAGATCAGCACCAAAACCAGCTTCTGTCACTACATACTCAGATAGTTTTAAAGCAGTTTTTGTTGCAAGTATGGAATTACATCCATGAGCAATATTTGCAAATGGTCCTCCATGAATGATAGCAAGGTTATTCTCAAGTGTCTGTACAGCATTTGGTCTAATTGCTTCTTTTAAGAGAACAGTCATAGGTCCATGGGCTTTTATATCTTTCGCGTAAACAGGCTTTTTATCTTTTGTATAGGCAACTGTAATATTTCCTATTTTTTTTTCCAAATCCTTAATACCATTAGATAAACAAAAAATTGCCATGACCTCAGATGCCACTGTAATGTCAAAACTATCATTTCTAGGTATATTACTTTTTAATTTTTCTAAATTTATTTTAATTTTTCTTAGACCTCTATCATTTAAATCAACTACACGTTTCCAAACTATATTTTCAGGATCAATATTTAATTTGTTGCCCCAATAAATATGATTATCTATCAAAGCCGATAAAAGGTTGTGAGCAGAAGTTATTGCATGAAAATCACCTGTAAAATGTAAATTAATTTGTTCCATTGGAATAACTTGAGCGTGACCACCTCCTGCGGCCCCTCCTTTCATTCCAAAAGAAGGCCCCAAGCTTGGCTCCCTTAAACATACAATTGATTGCTTTCCAATTTTATTTAAGGCGTCATTTAAACCAACGGAGGTTGTAGTTTTTCCTTCCCCTGCAGGTGTAGGCGTTATAGCCGTTACAAGAATTAAATTATTTTTTTTTTCCTTTAATTTATCAATATATTCAAAGTTCAATTTTGCAATATGTCGACCCATAGGACTGAAAGAAAAAGGATCGTCAGGAACATTAAACTTTCCAAGAACTTCCCCAATGGGTTTTATCTTTGCTGCTCTTGCAATCTCAATGTCGGACTTAATTTTACTCATCGGCACTCCTATATCTAAAAAAAAAGGCTATGTATACAGAACATTAATTATCTTCAACTTTGTTTTCTCACTTAAAAGATCTTCTTTCACCAATTCATTAATATTCGGGCTGTCAGTTTTAAATAATCCGAAGGGATAGGGTCCGGGTATCAAGATCTTCCCCACCACTTTTTCTTTGCAAGTAATTTCACTTAAAGCCGATATGTTTCCTTCAAAGGAAACTGGAAGAAGAGTTTTTTTTAATTTGTTTTTAAGCTTCATTCTTGCTGTGTTTTCTTGTCCAACATAACAACCCTTTTTAAAGTCAATACCATTTAACTTTTCAAAATTACATTCTAATCCAAATATTTTATCTTGAAGTTTATTTGTATTAACTTGGGGTATTCCAAGCTTGTGACTTAACGAATAATAATTTTTTGAATTTTTGGAATTTAAATTGAGTTTTTTGAGAGAGAGATTTATTTTTTCAAAATTTGCAATTAATCTTCCCCCCAATTCTTTTGATCTTGGATCTAGTGTAACCGTATCACCATTGTATTTGATAGAGCTTCCCTCAACATCTTTAGCACCCCCTAAGGTCAAAAATTTTTCCCTACTAATAACTGCCACCTCAAATTCGTTACTTAAATTTAATATCTCGATTTCAGAATTAAGTTTATAAATATTTAATCTTTCAATTAGTTGATTTAACTGAGTCTTTTCACAATCTAACAAATAACCCTGTTTATGCTTGATGATTACAAAATCAAACAAGTATTTGCCTTGAGGGGTCAACAGAGAAGCAAAACAACTTGAGGTATTACCCACTTTATTTATATCGTTAGTTATAATATTTTGTAAAAATTTCTTTGCATCTTTACCATTGATGTAGATAACGCCTCTATCTTTTAAAAAAAATATTTGATCTTTTTCCATATTTAAAGTTTATATTGTATATTATATTTAACAAAATATGTCTGATAACTATAGTCTCATTATAAAGAACGGATCTTGTTATATTGGGGGAAAATTTCAAAATACAGATATAGCTTTATCAAGAAGCAAAATCAAAAAAATAGGAAAAATTAGTTTAAACAATGCTAAAGTCATTGACGCTTCTGGAAAAATTGTTTTACCAGGTGTAATTGATACCCAAGTTCACTTTAGGGAGCCAGGTGCAAATGATGCTGAAAATTTAGAGAGCGGTAGTAGAGCGGCAATTGCAGGAGGCGTGACCTCTGTGTTTGAAATGCCAAATACCAACCCTCCCACTTCTACTTTTAGAGAGTTTAAAAATAAACTTACTGCAGCAAAAAATAGAATGTTTTGTAATTATGCGTTTTATTTTGGTGCCACACCAGACAACATGAAAGAGCTTTCGTCAGTTAATACTTTAGAAGGTTGTTGCGGTATAAAGCTGTTTGCAGGATCATCAACAGGAAATCTTTTGGTGAGTCAAGAAAAAGACATAGAGAAAGTTATATCAAATAGCAGCAAGATTATCTCGGTGCACTCAGAAGATGAAAATATTTTATTATCTAGGAAAAAGTTTATTAAAGAAGGTGATGTTACCTCACATCCAGTGTGGAGAAATGAGGAATGTGCATTAGAATCTACGAAAAGGGTAGTTAGATTAGCCCAAAAATATAAAAAGAAAATTCATATCCTACACGTAACCACCAAACAAGAAATTGATTTTTTCTCAGAAAAAAGAGACGGTGTAACTTTTGAAATTACACCTCAACATTTAACTTTATTTGCTCCAGATTGTTATGAAAAACTTAAAACTTTAAGTCAAATGAATCCACCTTTAAGATCAAAAGATCACTATGAAAGATTGTGGGATGCTGTAGAACAGTCTTTGGTAAGTACGATTGGATCTGATCATGCTCCCCACACAAAAGAAGAAAAAAATAGAAAATATCCTTTATCTCCATCTGGTATGCCGGGTGTTCAAACTTTACTTCCAGTAATGCTGGATCATGTAAATAATGGCAAATTAAAAATAGAACAATTAATAAAATTAGTTTGTGAAAATCCATGCGATTTATTTGGAATTAAAAACAAAGGTTATATAAAAGAAAGTTATGATGCAGATTTAACTATTGTGGATATGAACAAAGAAGTTGTAATTAAAGATGACTGGATTGAAAGTAAATGTGGATGGACACCTTTCAACAATTATAAGGTCAAAGGATTTCCGGTAGCAACAATAGTTAATGGTGAAATTGTTATGGAAAATAGTAAAATTATTTCACATGCCAAAGGCAAACCTTTAAATTTTTAGGAATTATTAATACTAGATACTTTATAAAAACTTATAGAGAATTTATTAAAGACTCTGCAATCTTTGTAGATTTACCGTAAAATTTTAATTTTTTGATTTCTTCTAAATTTGACTTGTCATTACCTACTACGATAAAACCTATCATACCCATACTTTTGTGTGGTGTACACCAATAGGCATATATGCCGGGAGTTTTAAAAGTATAACTAGCATCCTTATTGTACTTAGATTTAAATTTTTCAACGCCCTCAGGAATCCCGCCTTTTATGAATTCTACATTGTGGCCAGGGTTTACTGATTTCCAAAAAACAGTGTCGCCCACATCTACATTAACAATCTTTTTTGAATAAACATTGATTTCTTTTTCTAGTCTATTAAGCATATCTATATTTTCATCTGCACTAATAGCCGGGTTACAAAATGTTAATAAAAAGATTATTTTAAAGAATAAATTTTTCATAAATTATAATACTTAGTAAGCTAAGATAATTTAATATTTTAGATTGACACTGCGACATTAAGTTTATTATTTGAAGATATAATAACTAGTAAATTAAATTTATGAGATTTTTACTAATTTTAATAATTTTATATCCTAGTTTTACTTTTGCTGGACCAATGAAAAACATTGGTGAAATAGGCAAACCCCACGAGATAACAAGGACTATCACTGTTAAGATGTATGACAACTATTATGAACCTGCTGAAATAAATGTAAAGAAAAACGAAACAATTAAATTTATAGTTTTAAATGTTGGAGAATTAGTGCATGAGTTTAATATTGCAACAAAAGAAATGCACATAAAACATCAGCCTGAAATGATGATGTTAGTTGAAAATGAAATTTTATTATCAAACAAAGTTGATAAAAAAAAAATGATACAGATGGCTAAAAAAAATCCATCAATGGCGCACACACATTCAAATAGCGTTTTACTCTCGCCTGGTGAAAAAGGTGAATTAGTATGGAAATTTAGTAACAAAACTAAAATAGAAGCAGCTTGTAATGTACCAGGCCATTATGAAGTTGGTATGATTGTAAAAATCAACGAAATTTAATTAATATTTTAAATGAACCCAACTGATATTTTGTTAAGTATAGCCATAGTTGGTGTATACACGATGATTTATATATATCTGCAATCACAATTTAAAAATGATAAAATTAGACTAAAACTATTCTTACAGGGGTTTGTTTACGCAACAATAATTACAGGAATGCTTTACTATCTTATAAAATTTATAGCTTCTTAGCTTTTTAGAATATTGTTATCTTTTAGATCTTTTTTAATCTCATCTAATATTGCCGGATCATCAATTGTTGGAGGCACTTTATAACTCTCTCCATCTGCAATTTTTCTGACTGTTCCCCTTAAAACTTTTCCTGATCTTGTTTTAGGCAGTCTTTTTACAACAATAGCTAATTTAAATGCTGCAACTGGTCCTACTTTTTCTCTAACTAAAGCTACACACTCTTTTGTAATTTCTTTGTTGTCTCTATCAACGCCTGCTTTTAAAGCTATTAATCCAATTGGAAGTTGACCTTTTAATTTATCCGCTATCCCTATCACAGCACATTCAGCAACATTTTTGTGTTCTGCCAAAACTTCCTCTATTGCTCCGGTAGACAATCTATGACCTGCTACATTTATGATGTCATCTGTTCTGGACATAATCCAAACATAACCATCTTCATCAACATGTCCTGCATCATAAGTTTGGTAATAACCTTCATAGGTTGACATATAAACTTTTTTATATCGTTCATCTGCATTCCATAAAGTTGGAAAAGTTCCTGGAGGCAAAGGTAATTTTACAACGATATCACCCATCTGACCCGGTTTATTTTCTTTTCCGTCACTATTTAAAACCTTTAAATCATAACCAGGAACAGGCTTAAAAGCTGAACCGTATTTAATTGGAAATTTTTCTATACCTGCACAATTAGCGCTAATAGCCCAGCTTGTTTCTGTTTGCCACCAATGATCTATTACAGGAGCGTTGGAGAGTTTTTCAAACCATTTAATTGTATCTGGATCAGCACGTTCGCCTGCTAAAAACAAAGTATCAAATTTAGATAAATCATATTTTTTAAAGAATTTTCCATCAGGATCTTCTTTTTTGATCGCCCTTATTGCTGTAGGAGCTGTAAATAAAGATTTTACCTTGTATTCTGATATTATCTTCCAAAAGATACCTGCGTCAGGAGTGCCCACTGGTTTACCCTCAAATAAAACAGTCGTGCAGCCATAAAATAGAGGTGCATAAACGATATACGAATGACCAACTATCCATCCTATGTCACTTGCAGACCACCAAACATCATCTTGATCAATGTTATAAATATTCTTCATGGTCCATTTTAAAGCCACAATGTGTCCACCGATGTCTCTTACTATTCCTTTAGGGGTCCCTGTAGTTCCTGATGTATAAAGTATATATGCGTAATCACTTGCGCTCATTTTTTCGCATTCAACAGGTTTGGAATTTTTTAAAGCCTCAATCCAATCAATATCTTTTTTAGGATCCAGCTCTGCTTTATCTTTTTCTCTTTGCCAGACGATACATTTTTCTGGTTTGTGATTTGCAATCTCGATAGCTTTATTTAGTAGCGGTTTATAATGAACAGTTCTTCCAGGTTCATAACCGCATGAGGCAGAAATAATAATTTTTGCTTTGGAGTCGTCAATTCTACTTGCTAATTCATTCGCTGCAAACCCACCAAATACAACCGAGTGAATTGCGCCAATTCTTCCACAAGCAAGCATAGCAATAACAGCCTGAGGTATCATCGGCATATAGATTATAACCCTATCTCCTTTTTTAATTCCCTGATTTTTTAGCGCCCCAGCAAAATTTGAAACTTTTTCTTTAAGATCTTTGTAAGTTAATTTGTATTTTGTTCCTGTAATTGGGCTATCATAAATTATAGCTGTCTTATCACCACGACCATTGTCGACATGAATATCTACAGCGTTGTAACAAGTGTTTGTTACCCCGTCCTCGAACCATTTATAAAAAGGAGGGTTTGAAGAATTCAGTATTTTTGATGGTTTTTTGTACCAAAAAATATCTTCAGATATTGTCTTCCAAAACCCCTCTTTATTTTTGATAGACGAATCATAGGTTTTTTTGTAATTTTTAGACAAATCAGATACTCCCAATTAACCCAATTTAATCACTATTATCCCCAAAAAAAAACAAAAAAGTCAATAAAATCAACACTTTTTATTAAAAAAAAAGCTTCAAATTAACTTTCTTTTTGGATACCGTCCCGGGATGTTCGAAGAGAGAGGGAGATAAACTCTTAATTTGAACGGTTTAAATTTAAACTAATAGAAAACTAAACGAAAGGGAGGTTTTCATGAAAAAACTAGGTATGATTGCACTAGCTGCTCTAGCCTTTATAGGTATTACGAGCTCAGCTAACGCTGCTACTGCCATGTTAGCTACTAACGATTTCGTAGGAATTACGTTTTGGTTGGTATCTATGGGTATGTTAGCGGGAGCTGTTTTCTTCTTTTTAGAAAGAGGAACAGTTGCTGCATCGTGGAGAACATCTGTTACGGTTGCTGGACTTATCCAGTTCATCGCATTTGTTCACTACGTGTACATGAGAGACATTTGGGTGAACACAGGTGAAACACCAACAGTATACAGATATATTGATTGGTTAATTACTGTTCCACTTCAAATCGTTGAATTCTATCTAATATTAGCTGCTGTCAGAAAAGTTCCGAGCTCAATGTTCTGGAGACTTTTAATAGCTTCAATAGTAATGTTAGTCGGTGGATATTTAGGTGAAGCCGGTTACATCCAAGAATTTGTTGGTTTCATAATTGGAATGGCAGGTTGGATATACATTCTATTTGAACTATTTTCTGGTGAAGCAGGTAAATCAGCTTCAAGAGGTGGTAACAGAGCAATGAGTACTGCTTTTGGTGCTATGAGAATGATAGTTACAATTGGTTGGGCAATTTACCCACTAGGTTACGTATTTGGTTACTTAGCTGGTGGAATTGACTCTGCTACATTGAACATCATCTATAACTTAGCTGATTTCATTAACAAGTTAGCATTTGGTCTAGTTATCTGGGCTGCTGCTATACAAAATACTTCTTTAGCAAAAAGATAGTATAGTTAATTAAGTTCTTAAAATAGGGCGAGTTTAACCACTTGCCCTATTTTTTTTTGTACTTATATATTATATTAAAAATTTAATGCCTAAAATTACTTACATAGATTCGCAAGGAAATGAAAAAATAATTGACGTGAAAAATGGCCTCACTGTAATGGAGGGAGCAATTCAAAATAATGTTCCAGGAATCGACGCAGATTGCGGTGGATCTATGGCATGTGCCACTTGCCATGTTTATGTCAAAGAAGAATGGTTAAATAAGCTTGAAAAAATTGAGGATGCCGAACAGGATATGCTTGATATGGCTTTTGAACCAAAAAAAAATAGCAGGTTAAGTTGTCAGATAATTGTTAAAGAAGAATTAGATGGTCTAGTAGTCAATACACCGTCTAAACAAACATAAAAAATGATTAAAACAGATGTGGTAATAGTTGGTGCTGGTCCAGTTGGATTATTTGCAGTGCATCAATTGGGAATTATTGGATTAAAATCTGAAGTAATAGATAATTTAGATAAAGCGGGAGGTCAGTGTATAGAATTATATCCTGATAAACCTATTTATGATATTCCAGCAATACCAGTTTGCACAGGTGAAGAACTAACAAAAAATTTACTTAAACAAATAAAACCCTTTAAGACAAATTTCCATTTTAATGAAAGAGTGCAAGAGATTTCAAACCAAAATAACAATTGGATAGTCAAAACAAATAAAAATAAGATTTTTAGTTCAGCAAATATCATTATTGCTGGAGGTGTAGGATCTTTTGAACCAAGGAAATTGCCACTAAAGGAAGCAGAAAAGTATGAAGAAAAAAGTATTTTTTACTCTGTTAGGGATAAAAATAAGTTTAAAGATAAAAAAATATCAATTTTTGGAGGAGGTGACTCTGCTCTTGATTGGGCTTTAGAATTATCAAAAACTTCAAAGGTTACTTTAATACATAGAAGAGATGAATTTAGAGGATCCGAACATACATTTAATGAGGTAAAAAAACTGGAAAAGCAAGGAAAATTGAACATTAAAACTAAGTTCCAGTTAGCTTCTATTGAAGGTGATAAAAATATAAAGTTTATAACTATTAAAAATGACGAAGAAAAAATAATTAAAATTGAAACAGACTATATTTTGAGTTTTTTTGGATTAGTTATGAAACTTGGACCAATTGCTGAGTGGGGACTTAATTTAGACAAAAAACACATACCAGTTGACTCTGAAAAATTTCAAACAAATAAAAAAGGCATTTTTGCCATCGGAGATATTTGTACTTACCCGGGTAAAATTAAACTTATTTTATCAGGATTTCATGAAGCCGCATTAGCTGCAAGAGCTTGTTTTAAAAATGCAAGACCAAATGAGATATATAAATTCCAGTTCACAACCTCATCCAAAGAAATACAAGAACGATTAGGTATAAAAACTAAGTGATAGAATTATTTACGGCAAACACACCAAACGGAAAGAAAATTTCAATCATGCTAGAGGAGATTAAATTTGAATACAGAGTAACAAAAGTTAATATACTTAAAGGTGCGCAGTTTGATCCAAAGTTCAGAGCAATTAGTCCATTTAGCAAAATCCCAGTTATAATTGATCATGACAACAAAGTTTCCTTATTTGAGTCCGGGGCAATATTAATGTATTTAGGGGAAAAGAGCGGAAAGTTTTACCCAAAAGAAAATAAAGATTTAATAAATCAGTGGTTAATGGGTCAAATGGCCTATGTAGGCCCAATGTTAGGCCAACATCACCAATTTCATCATTACAACCCAGGTAAAAGTGATTGGGGTGAAGATAGATACTTTAAAATTGCTAAAACCATCTACAAAGATTTAGACGAAAGATTAGAAAAAAGTAAATTTTTAGCTGGGGACTATTCTATAGCAGACATGGCAACTTTCCCATGGATTGCACGTCATGAATGGCATGATGTGGGGTTAAAAAATTTTAAACATCTTAGCAGATGGTATAATGAAATTTCTAAAAGAGATGCTGTAAAGAAAGGCTTTGATATCTTAGGAAGAGATGAAGAAATCCCAACCGTTTAATTTGCTGCGTAAATCTTTTCTTCCTTTTCGTGTCTTTCTTGTGCTTCGATGCTAAGAGTTGCAATAGGTCTTGCAATTAATCTTTTTAAACCTATGGGTTCACCAGTTTCCTCACAATAGCCGTATGTTCCGTCTTTAATTTTTTTTAAAGCTTGATCAATTTTATTAACAAGCTTTCTTCTTCTATTTGATGCTCGCATCTCAACATTTTTCTCTGTGTAAGAAGATGCCTGATCAACAATATCTGCTGACGAAATGTTATCATCAAGATTACTTAGAACTACGTTGTCGTTATTTGATTTGACAATTTCTCTTCTCCATGCAGTTAGTTTTTCAGCAAAGTATTTTTTGTGTTTTGCACACATATATTTTTCTTTGGTATTCGGTGTGTATTTTTTAATTGACTTTTTTGCCATATTTCAAACTTGGGGAGTATATTAACGTTTATATTAGTGTCAATATAATTTAAGTTATAAATATAGGTAAATTTTATGACAAAAAATCCATCAAAGATATTTTTTTTGTTACTTATTGTTCATTTGCTTATATGGACTCTGATTCCTTCTTTAACCAACCAAAACCTTCCCCTGGATACTATTGAGGCTTTAGCTTGGGGAAGCAATTTAGATTGGGGATTTAATAAACATCCTCCGTTTAGTGCTTTTGCAGTTGAAATATTTTATAAAATTTTTGGAAGCCAAGACTGGGCTTATTATTTACTAAGTCAAATTTTTGTAATTATTGCTTTTTTTGTAGTTTATAAATTTTCAGAAGAATTTTTTGATAACAAAAAACTTGCTCTTTTATCAGTGCTTTTACTTGAGGGTATTTACTTTTACAATTTCACTACCCCAGAATTTAACGTGAATGTTGCTCAATTACCTTTTTGGACTTTAACCGTTTATTATACCTGGAGATGCATCAAGTATGACAAAGTAACTGATTATGTATTGTTAGGTTTATTTGCTGGTTTAGGAATTTTATCAAAATACCTTTTTATTTATTTAATAATAGGAATAAAACTTGTTTTTATTTATTTCTTAAGAAAAGGAAAAAAAATTAAATTTTCACACTATTTTATTGCAGGTCCAATAACCTTATTAATTTTGTTACCCCACTTAATTTGGTTAACCGAGAATAACTATATTACTATATTTTATGGCCTTCAAAGAACTGGAGGGGCAGGAGGTTTTCTAGACCATTTAATATATCCTATGATTTTCTTGGGCAAACAAATTGTATTATTAATTCCTTTTCTTTTAATGACCTTTTTTCTTATAAAAAAAATAAAATTTAAAATTAATTTAAAAGATGAAAAGTTGGTATTTCTTCTCTTAACAACTGTAGTACCTATATTTTTTATTTTACTTACTTCAATGATAATGGGTGCAAAAATAAGAACTATGTGGATGACACCTTTTTATTTATTTACCGGTACTTTAATTATTTATATTTTTAAATCTCAAATTAATTTGAGCAAATTAAAAAGTTTTACCTCTATATTTGTAGTTTTATTTCTCTTTTCACCGTTAACCTATGCTTATATATCTGTTATTCAAACGGATAAGAGAACAGATTATGAGGGACTAAAAAAAGCTAATTTACTTCAAACTATGGTTAATGGAAAAATTACAAGTATACAAGGAAATGAATGGATTGCAGGAAATTTTTGTTATTATCTTAAATCTAGACCCAGATGTCTTTTAAATAATAGATATGGAAATGATATATTAATTTGGGTTGATAATAAGTTTTATGGAAAAATTAAATACGCTGAAATTAAATGAAAAAATTTAAAATTTTAATACCTATTTATAATGATTGGGAGTCTGTTTTTAAACTTCTTGAAGCTATAGACTCTAAAATTTCTATATTTGATCATGAATTTTCTGTAATTTTAGTCGATGACGCATCAACTCAAAAAATAGTAAAAAAAAAGTTTGACTATAAAAATTTAAAATCAGTAAATATTCTAAAAATGAAAAAAAACCAAGGACACACAAGGTGTAATGCAACAGGAATTAAATATTTAACAAAACATGATTTTGATTACTTAATAGTAATGGATGGTGATGGCGAAGATAGACCAGAAGAATTGGGACTACTTGTAAAAAATGTACTTGAAAAAAATAATTCAACAGTTGCTAAAAGAGTAAAAAGATCTGAAGGATTTATTTTTACATTTTTTTATAAAATTCATAAATTTATTACATTTACTTTTACAGGCAAAAATATGAATTTTGGTCATTACTGTTGTCTGAAAAAAGAAGATGTTATTTTGTTATCAAGCAAAAGTACTTTATGGTGCAATTTTTCGTCATCAGTAAAAAAGTTCATAAAAAATTTGGACAACATACCCTGCGTAAGAGGTCTTAGATATGTTCAACCCTCGAAAATGTCATTTATTAATTTAGTTTTGTACTCTTTTTCTATTATAGCAGTTTTTAAATACCAGGTGCTCATAAGGTCCATTTTATTTTTTTTAATTCTATTTTTTTTTTTAGAAAAATTTTCTTTTATTGTGGTTTTTTTGCAATCTCTTTTAATAATTTTTACGATAATTATTTTTATTGTCTCCAAACGAGGGAATGCTTTGGCTTTAGCTAATGCTACCAACGAGATTGAAGAGGTCTTGAATATACACACTAAATAGTTGTAAAATGAGTCTGAACTAGAATCAAAAGTGAATCAAAAGGAGAACATTTAAAAAAAGCATCAATGAAATGTGGATATCTTTAAAAAATTTAGGGTAAATTAAATGATAAAAAAGAAATTAACTTGTCACTGTGGAGGCGTAGAAGGCGAGGTAAACATGCCCGAAAGTGGTTTTAAAAAAGTTTTAAGGTGCAATTGCTCTATATGCAAAAGGAAAGGATATATAATTGGTATCGCTGGACAAAATGATTTTAAAATCATTAAGGGAGAAAATCTTTTAAGACTTTATCAATTTCACTCAAAAAACGCTAAACATTATTTTTGTAGCGTTTGTGGGATTCATACTCATAATAGACCCAGAATAGATCCAAAAATATACGGAATAAATATAGCCTGTGTGGAGGGCATAAAACCATTTGATCTAAAAAATATTCCTGTTAACGATGGTGAAAACCATCCCCATGACAAAAAGTGATTATATAGAATTTTTAAAAAAGCAAGAAGTAGGTAAACCTATAATTGATAAAGTGGGAAAATTGAAAACATTTTACCTGCCACTTTCAAGATGGATCTATTCAGTTTATAAAAAAGATAGAAAGATTAAAATTATAGGATTAGCAGGGGGGCAGGGTTCGGGAAAAAGTACCATCACAGGAATTTTAAAATTTATCTTGAAAAATAAATATGGATTAAATCTTTGTGTATTTTCAATCGATGATTTTTATAAAACTAAGTCAGAAAGAAAAAAAATGTCAAAAAACGTACACCCATTGTTTTTGACAAGAGGCGTACCAGGTACACACGATGTTTTTTTAATAAATAAAATCCTTAGACAATTAAAAAAAAAGAAATTTAAAACAGTATTTATTCCTAGATTTGATAAATCCAAAGATGATAGGGCCAAAAGAAATAAATGGCAAAAAGTCGAAAATTCTCCAAATATTATAATTTTTGAAGGTTGGTGTGTGGGTGCAAATTATCAAACAAATTCAGAACTTAAAAAACCCATTAACCAAATAGAAAAAAAATATGATGAGAATTTTATTTGGAGAACTAAAGTTAATGAATATTTAAAAAATGGATATAAAAAACTTTTTAATAAAATAGATAAATTAATTTATCTAAAAGCGCCTGATTTTGATCATATATATAAATGGCGATTATTGCAGGAACAAAAATTGAAATTGACATCAAAAAGTAAAAAGACTATGTCAAAACAGGAAGTAAAAGAGTTTATTATGTTTTATGAAAGAATAACAAAGCATATGATGAAAAATTTTTTAAAGATTGCAGATTTGACTGTTTTTTTAGATAAAAAACATAGATCAAAAAAAATAAATTTTATTAAATGAAAAAAAATATCTTAATCTTTATTTTAACTTTTTTTATAGCTAATAATCTTTATGCACAAGATTTAATCTCAGCTCTATCTGATGCATTTAAAAATAATTCAAGGATTAATGCAGAGAGAGCTAATTTAAATGCAAGTAAGCAAGATTTAAATATTTCCAAAGGAGAATTTTTACCATCAATAACTCTTTCAGGAGATATGGCTACCCAAAAAGATACTGGGAGAACAAATTATTCTGGTGGTTCTTTACAAGATACTCGTGCAGAACCAAAAAGCCAATCATTATTAGTAGAACAAAAAATTTTCGATGGTTTTACAAATTTTAATGATGTTAGAAAAGCAAAATTAGAATTAAAATATTCCGAAATTAAATTAGATAAATTAGAACAACAAGTTCTTCTAGAGGCTGCAATAGCATACTACAGCTTAGGTTATAACTATAAAAACTTTGAATTTAACCAACTTAACCTAGATCTTCTAGATAGACAGGTTGAAACTGACCGATCCAGATTGGAAAGAGGAGAAATTAGTTTAGCTGACCTTGCTCAATCTGAGTCATCTCTCGCTGGAGCAAATGCAAAGCTTATAGCTTCACAAAACGAACTTATTTCAGGAAAAAAAATTTTCAAAAAAATAATTGGTTCTGAACCACCCGAAACAATCAATTTAGATTTTTTCCCAAACTTAAAATTACCAACCAGTCTACAAACTGCTACCGCAATTGCTGAGCAAATTAATCCAAATCTAAATTTGGCAAAATTAGACTTAGAAATAGCCAAAAAAGAATTGTTAATAGCAAGAGGAGATATAGCTCCATCGGCTTCGATTTCTTACTCTTTAAAAAAAAATGAAGGTCTTAGCTCAACAGTTGATGAGAGAGAGCAAGAAGAGGTGAAAGCGACTCTAAAATGGCCAATATTTAAAGGAGGTAAAAAAATTTCGTCAGTAAAAAGAGCAAAATTTAAAGCCAAACAAAAAGAACTTATTTTTGATGATGTCATGAAAAATACTAACACCGAAATTGCGAATGCATGGAATACTTTTAGATCATCGGAAGGAGTCCTGGAGGCGACAAGGGCACAATTGAAAGCAGCTGAAATTGCAAATGAAGGCATTACTCTTGAATATGAGTCGGGCAGCAATAGAACGACTCTTGAGATAATTCAGTCTAGATCCTTATTACTAGACGCTAGAACGAGTTTCGCTGGAGCGCAAAAAGACTTTGCAATAGCACAGTTTAATTTACTCGCGTCTATTGGTGATCTTTATTTAAATAATATTAATTAAATTTATATACTATTTTAAGATTGATTAAAAGAACAAAATGTGTACATTTAAATCAGTGATTCGTAATTAAAAAAAAAGGAAAATATGACTAAAAATAATTTAAAAGTAGTTAAAACAGATAATAAAAAAGAACAAGAAATTAAAGAAAAAAACAAAGCTCTAAACGCTGCTATTAGCCAAATAGATGACAATTTTGGTAAAGGCTCTGTAATGCGTTTAGGTCAACAACAGGCTATGGATGTTGAGTCAATCTCAACAGGTTCTTTAAGTTTAGATTTAGCCCTTGGAATAGGTGGATTACCCAAAGGGAGAGTGGTGGAAATTTATGGACCAGAGTCTTCAGGAAAAACCACGCTTGCGTTACAAGTCGTTGCAGAGGCTCAAAAATCAGGAGGAATTTGTGGTTTTGTTGATGCCGAACACGCACTAGATCCAGTATATGCAAAGAAATTAGGTGTTAAAACTGACGAGCTTTTAATTTCACAACCAGACACTGGAGAACAAGCATTAGAAATTGCTGACACTTTAATTAAATCAGGATCATTATCAGTTTTGGTAGTCGATTCAGTGGCGGCCCTAACGCCTAAAGCAGAGTTAGAAGGTGAAATGGGAGATCATCATGTTGGATTACAATCAAGATTAATGAGCCAAGCTCTTAGAAAATTAACTGGTTCAATATCAAAATCAAACACTATGGTCATATTTATAAACCAAATAAGAATGAAAATTGGAGTTATGTTTGGTAACCCAGAAACCACATCAGGTGGAAACGCCCTTAAATTTTACTCATCAGTTCGAATGGATATTAGAAGAATAGGGGCTATCAAGGAAAAAGATCAAATTATTGGTAACAGCACTAGAGTCAAGGTAGTAAAAAACAAAGTTGCCCCACCATTTAAAATGGTTGAATTTGATTTAATGTATGGAAAAGGCATCAGTAAATCGGGTGAATTAATTGATTTAGGTTCTAAAGCAGAAATAGTGGAAAAATCTGGTGCTTGGTACGCCTATAAAGGTGAAAAGATAGGTCAGGGCAGGGAAAATGCTAAAATATATTTAGAAAAAAATCCTAATATTGCCCAAGAAATTGAATTAGCAATCAGGACAAAGGCTGGTTTAATATCAAAAAAGATTGAAGGAAATCCAGCTCCTAAAGAAAAAGAAACGGAAAAATAACCATTTTACATCGATCTCTCTACACGAAAGGTGCCCCCGCACCTTTCGTGTGTTTTCTTGTTATAGACAATAAATAAAATATCTGTATTTAATGGATATATGAGCCAAATTTTAATGAGTGAAATAAGGAAGAAATTTCTTGATTATTTTTCTCGAAATGGTCATCAAAAAGTAGATTCTAGCAATATCGTTCCAAATAACGATCCAACCCTAATGTTTACAAATTCAGGTATGGTACAATTTAAAAATATTTTTACAGGATTAGAAAAAAAATCTTTCAAAACTGCAACCACTTCTCAAAAATGTATTAGAGCAGGAGGAAAGCATAATGATTTAGAAAACGTTGGTTATACACCCAGACACCACACTTTCTTTGAAATGCTCGGTAATTTTTCTTTTGGGGACTATTTTAAGGAGAAAGCTATTTATTATGCATGGGAATTGTTAACAAAAGATTTTGGTATTCCAAAAGATAAACTATCAACAACTGTATATTCTGAGGACGAAGAAGCTTTTAAATTATGGAAGAAAGTAGCTGGATTATCTGAAAGTAAAATAGTGAAGATTTCAACCTCAGATAATTTCTGGTCTATGGGTGAAACAGGTCCATGTGGTCCCTGTTCTGAAATTTTTTATGATCATGGTGATAAATTGAAAGGTGGACCCCCAGGTAGTCCAAACCAAGACGGCGATAGATTTATTGAGATTTGGAATTTGGTATTTATGCAATTTGAGCAAATTTCAAAAAGTAAAAGAGTAGATTTACCTAAACCTTCAGTAGATACAGGAATGGGATTGGAGAGAATAACTGCAGTACTTCAAGGAACACATGATAATTACAGTATAGATCATTTTAAAAAATTGATTAACGCATCATCAGACATCACAAAAACTAAAATAGATAATAAAACTATAGCAAGCCACAGAGTGATCGCAGATCATCTTAGAGCTAGCAGTTTCTTAATAGCAGAAGGTGTTTTGCCATCAAATGAAGGTCGCGGATACGTACTAAGAAGAATCATGAGAAGGGGCATGCGTCACGCACATACGCTAGGAAGTAAAAAACCAATATTCTATAAACTATTTGATGTTCTGTTAAACGAAATGTCACAAAGCTATCCTGAACTAAAAAGTGGTAAAGACTTAATTATAGAGACATTAAAAAATGAAGAGGAGAAATTTTCATCACTTTTAGATAGAGGTATGAAAATTTTAAATCAAAATTTAGAAAAAGTAAAAAATAATACTTTACCTGGGGAAATAGCTTTTAAACTTTATGATACTTATGGTTTTCCGTTAGATTTAACTGCCGATATTTTAAAAAATAAAAAAATCAAAATAGACACAAATGCTTTTGAAAAAGAAATGGAAAAAAGCAAAGAAGTGGCCCGAGCTAGTTGGAAAGGTTCAGGTGATAAATTTGTTGAAAAAAAATGGTTCAAAGTAAGAGAAGAGCTTAGCCCAACAGAGTTTCTAGGTTATGAATTTGACAAAGCGGAGGGAGTAATTTTAAAAATATCAAAAGGAGATAAATTTGTTGATAGTGCAAAAGCAGGAGAAGAAATAGAGATCATAACTAATCAAACACCTTTTTACGGAGAGTCCGGAGGACAAGTTGGGGACCAAGGCATTATTTATACTTCTGACTGTATAATAAAAATTAAAGACACTCAAAAAAAAATGGGTGATCTTTATGTTCATACAGGAAATGTTGAAAAAGGATCAATTAAAACTGGTCAAAGTGCAAACTTGGAGATTGATATAAATAAAAGAAATAATTCAAGAGCTAATCACTCAGCAACACATTTGTTACACGAGTCTCTTAGAAGGACATTAGGCAAACATGTAACACAAAAGGGTTCACTGGTAAGCCCAGAGAAGCTAAGATTTGATTTTAGTCATAATAAACCAATTGAAAAAGATGAAATGATAAAAATTAACAATGTTGTTAATGAAATAGTCCAAGGATCAAGCGATGTTCAAACTAGAATTATGACACCGAAGGAAGCAGTAAGTATGGGAGCGTTAGCTTTATTTGGTGAAAAATATGGGGAAGAGGTGAGAGTAGTATTTATGGGAAAAGAAAATAATGGTTTCTTTTCTACCGAGTTATGTGGTGGTACGCATGTTAAAAATACAAAAGAAGTTGGAAAATTTAAAGTGATTAGTCAATCCTCGATAGCATCTGGAATAAGAAGAGTGGAAGCTTTAAGGGATAAGCAGCTAGAAGATTATGAAAAATCTCTCAAACAGGACAAATCCTTAAAAGAAGAAACTCTAAAAGATCAAATAAATGAAATTAAAAATCAACTTTTCAAACTTAAAATAGAACAAAGCTATATTGATGGATTTTTAAAATCCAAAGAAAATAAAGATTTGTCTGAACAATTTAGATCTTTAAACAAAGTCCTTGAAATAGTTAAAATAGAAAACGTTCTAAAAGATAAAAATAAAAATATTATTAAAGATAAAAAAGTGGGGACATTTACTTTAAGACAACAAGTTCTCACAGATTTTCCACCTAAAGAACTAAGGAGTATAATTGATAAAGGTAAAAAGGATATAAAAGAAGGTATTGTAGTCGGTATATCAACTTTTGAAGGAAAAGTTGGCGTAGCAGTTGGTATAACCAAGGAACTAACAAAAAAATATGACGCTGTAACGCTAGTAAAAACTGCTTCAGAGATTCTTGAAGGTAAGGGTGGCGGCGGTAGAAAAGATTTTGCTCAGGCAGGTGGATCAAATAAAGACAGTATTCAAAAAGCCCTCAAAGCCCTAACTGAAAAAATTAATTAAGTTTCTTTTTAAGATTTGAATTTATTGCTTCTAAAAATTGATTTGTTGTTAAGAATTTCTGATCTTTGCTAATAAGAATTGCTAAATCTTTTGTCATAGATCCACTCTCAACTGTCTCTACACAAACTTTTTCAAGAGTATTTGAAAATTTAATTAACTCATGATTCCCATCTAATTGTCCTCTATGAGATAGTCCTCTAGTCCAAGCAAAAATAGATGCGATTGGATTTGTAGAAGTTTCTTTACCTTGCTGATGTTGTCTATAATGTCTTGTAACTGTTCCATGAGCTGCTTCAGCTTCTGCTATTTTACCATCTGGAGTTCTTAAAACGCTTGTCATTAATCCAAGTGAACCATATCCTTGTGCAATCGTATCAGATTGAACATCTCCATCATAATTTTTACAGGCCCAAATATATTTTCCACTCCATTTCATAGCACAAGCCACCATATCATCAATTAATCTATGTTCATAACTAATACCTACTTTTTTAAACTTATCTTTGAATTCTTTTTGAAAAATTTCTTCAAATATATCTTTAAATCTTCCATCGTAGGCTTTTAAAATTGTATTTTTAGTAGAAAAATAAACGGGCCATTTTCTTACCAAACCATAGTTCATACATGCTCTAGCAAAATCTTTTATAGAGTCATCTAGGTTATACATTGAAAGTGCCACACCAGAACTTTTAAAATCATAAACCTCATGTTCAATTTTATTTTTTCCATCTTCCGACTCCCATTTAATTGTCATTTTACCTTTACCAGGCACTTTGAAGTCTGTAGCTTTATATTGGTCCCCAAAAGCATGTCTTCCAACTATAACGCTATCAGTCCAATGAGGTACTAATCTTGGAACATTTTTACAAATAATAGGTTCTCTAAAAATTGTCCCACCAACTATATTTCTTATAGTACCATTTGGAGACCTCCACATTTTTTTTAATTTAAATTCTTTTACACGAGCTTCATCAGGAGTAATTGTTGCACACTTAACCCCGGCACCATATTTTTGTATTGCTTTGGCACAGTCGATTGTAACCTGATCGTTAGTTTTATCCCTATTCTCCATACCAAGATCAAAGTATTTAAGGCCAATATCTAGATAAGGCTTGATGAGTTTGTCTTTAATAAATGACCAAATTATACGGGTCATTTCATCACCATCGAGCTCAACTACTGGATTTTTTACTTTGATTTTAGACATAATATAAATTTAATTTGATAATTTAAAATTTTTATACATATTAACTAATGATTATCAAATTATAAGTTATGATGCTTGAAAAAATATTTCCTAAGATACACCAAGAAGGGTATAAGTTTTTGGCCATATCGGTAGTTCTTACGTTAATTTTATGGTTAATTTCTGATCTTTTTGGATTTATATTCACTTTAATCACTATATGGGTTTATTACTTTTTTAGAGATCCTGAAAGAACAATAATTAGTGATGAAAATTATCTTGTTAGCCCAGCTGATGGTCTTATAACGGCAATAAAAGATACCAATGGTCCAATAGAACTAGGTCTTGAAAACAAAACTTTTACAAGAGTAAGTATTTTTATGAATGTTTTTAACTGTCATGTAAATAGATCTCCATCATCAGGTAATATAGAGGATATTTTCTACAAACCAGGAAAATTTTTAAATGCATCACTAGACAAGGCAAGCGAGGAAAATGAGAGAAATTATTTTAAAATTAAAGATGGTAAAACAGACGATGGAATAGTTGTAGTTCAGATTGCAGGCTTAATTGCTAGGAGAATTGTTACTCAAACACAAAAAAATCAAGACATAAAACAAGGTGATAGAATTGGAATGATAAGGTTTGGTAGTAGAGTTGATTTATACTTTAATAAACGAAAAATTATGGTAAAAGTTGGTCAAAACGTTATTGCTGGCGAAAGCTTAATAGCGAGCTTATAGATGCAAAAAAAAAATAAATTTAAAGTCGTATCAGTTAATAAATCTAGATACATACTACCTAGTGTATTAACGCTCATCGGGGTTTGTTTGGGAATAAGCTCTATCAAGTTTGCTATGGATGGTAATTTTGGTTTTGCAGTTTTATTTATAATTGTAGCAGCTATCTTGGATGGTTTAGATGGAAGGGTGGCACGAATGATTAAAGGGACATCGGAATTTGGTAAAGAGCTAGACTCACTAACAGATTTTGTTAGTTTCGGCATTGCACCTGTGTTTGTTATATATTTCTGGGAATTAAATCAATTCGGAAGGATTGGTTGGTTACTTGTTTTGTTATTTTCAGTTTGTTGCGTTTTGAGACTTGCAAGATTTAATCTGACAAAATTCGATTACAATGAAGAGTGGAAAATGAATTTTTTTCAGGGAATCCCCTCACCCGCGGGAGGCTGTTTAATTTTATTTCCAATAATGTATGAGTTATCAAGTTTTAGTAATATTTTTGCAATTGCTAACATAAGTCCATTTTTGGTGGTTATTGCATCTTTTCTTTTAATAAGCAAAATACCAACTTTTTCTTTTAAGAAAATTGCTGTGCAAAGAAATATGACGCTATTTCTTTTACTAGGCTTCGGATTATTTTTTGTTTCAATTATACAATTTACTTATGAAACATTGACAATTTGTTGTTTAATATATTTATCTTTGATCCCAATAAGTATTTTCAATTACAATAAAAAACTAAAAAATGTTCAAAAAGAAATTGTAGAAGAAGACCAAAGAGACATTTTATAATTTAAAATAGATGGATAACAAGAGTTATCAAGATCATTTTTTCAAAAGAGCCAAAATAGAGGGTTATCGTTCAAGATCAGCATTTAAGTTAATTGAATTAGACAATAAATTTAAGTTTTTGAAAAATGGAATTAAATTACTTGATCTTGGTTCTTACCCGGGGGGTTGGTGCCAAGTTGTTTTAAAAAAAATTAAAAAAGTTAAAATTTTAGGCATTGATAAAAAAAAGGTAGAAAAAATCAGTGGTGCAGAGTTTATAATGGGTGATTTTTTAGATAAAAAATCTCAAAAACTCATAATTGAATATTTTGGTTCAAAAGTTGATGTAATTTTATCTGATATGGCTGCTAATACTACTGGTAGCAAAAGTTTAGATTCTATAAGAACTAATGAATTATGTTTTAATGTGTTAAATTTCTCTAAAGAGATTCTTAATAAAAAAGGCACCGTTATATCTAAAGTTTTTATGGGGGATGATTTTAAAGAAATTAAATATGGTGCAAAAAAAAACTTTAAAAAAACTGATTTTTTTAAGCCAAATTCAAGTAGGGATGAATCAAGAGAAATATATATACATTGTTCAGGATTAAGTACATAATAATGTAATGACGAAGATAAAAACCATTTTTCTTGTTTTTTTATTCACATTCTTTTATTTGAATAATTCTTTTTCACAGAATGACTATTTTGACGAAGGTCAGAAATTTTATAAACAAAAAAAATTTTCTAAGTCAAAATTTAAATTTCAACAAGATATAGTTTTTAATCCTAAAAGTGAAAAATCATATTTGTACCTTGCGAAAATTTATAAAGAGGAGAAAAACGATCAATTAGAAGAACAGAGCTTAAATACAGTTATTTTACTTAATCCAAAAAATGAAGAAGCTATTTTATTATTAGCTTTGCTTAAAATAAAAAAATCCGATTATAAAGAAACAGAAAAACTAATAGACACTTTTGAAAAAATTTGCGTTTCACTGTGTGGTAAAAACGAAGAACTGAATAAAAAACTCAAAGCTTTAGAGAAAAAAAAATAACAACTAGCTAATGAGTCTTAATAAGATAAAAAAAATAAAAAATTTTAAATCAAAAAAAAAGCTGGTATGCTTAACGGCATATTCAAAATCATTTACCAAAATACTAGATCAATATTGTGATATTATTTTGGTAGGGGACTCAGTTGCAACCGCTTTCTATGGCATGAAAAATACGAAAAATATTTCTTTAGAGACAATGATTAATCATGCAATTAGTGTAAAAAAATATACAAACAAAAGCTTACTGGTATTTGATATGCCATTTAATACATACAATAATATTCGAGACGCAACAAAGAATGTAAAATATATTTTAAAAAGAGTTAAATGTGATGCTTTTAAAATTGAAAGTAACGGAAGAAATTTATCAGTTATAAAAAAACTTGTTAAATTGGGTATACCTATCATGGGTCACATAGGTTATACACCTCAATTCAAATCTAAATTTAAAGCCCAAGGGTTGAAAGAGAAAGAAATTAAAAATTTAATAGATGAGGCAAAAGGTATAGAGGAAGCAGGTGCTTTTTCGATTGTACTAGAATGTGTAAGAGAGACTATTGCGAAGAAAATAACCTCAAAAATAAACATACCTACAATAGGAATAGGATCTTCAAAATATTGTGACGGACAAATTTTAGTAACCGATGATTTAATTGGTATGAGCGGATTTTATCCAAAGTTTGTAAAAAAATATATAAATTTGCAAAAACTAGTAAAAAATGCCGTTAAAAGGTATAGAGACGATGTGAGAAAAAAAAAATTTCCCAATAGATTGAATAGTTATAATTAAAAATGAATACTGAAATTCAGAAAAAAGAAAATTTTAAAGATCTTATTAAAAAATATTCAAAAATAATATATTTAATAATTTTAATTTTCGTTATATTTGGTATTTCTTATACATGGTTTGACTCAAATAATAAAAATAAAAAAATTAAAATTTCTGAAAATTTTATTGAGGGTAAAGTTTTATTACAAAACAAAAAGTTATCAGGCGCAAAAGAAGTATTTGTTGGTATTATAAATGAAAAAGATAATATCTATTCACCATTATCGCTATTTCTAATTATAGATAAAAATTTAGAAGAAGATCAAAATAAAATTATAAATTATTTTGACTTAGTTTTGTCTATAAAAGATATTGAGGAAGAGGACAGAAATTCTATAATATTAAAAAAAGCTATTTTTATATCAGAAAATAATCAAGAAGAAGACATACTCAACCTACTTAATCCAATAATAAATTCAGAATCAGTTTGGAAATTGCAATCTGCAAAGTTTATTGGGGATTATTATTTTTCAAAAAAACAATTTAAAAAAGCAAAAGAGTATTATTCTATTTTATTGAATGAAGAAATTGAAACTTCAGAAGTTAATGAGATAAAAAGAAAAATTAATATTATAGATAATGAATAAATATTATAATTTATTAGTTCTAATCCTTATCTCTAACCTTTTTTTTGCATGTTCTTTTGATAAAAGTAGTGGAATTTGGAATGATAAATCTAAAGAATTAAAAGTCGAGGTTTTAGATGAAAATATAAAACCAATTTTCTCAAAAACTGAAAAATTCAAGGAAGAGGTATCTAGTGACATTATTGTGGAAATTGCTTTACCATCCAATGTAGATTCTTGGGTGGAGGAAAATTTTAATTCAAATAATTTACTTCCGCATCTAACTTATGAACATAAAAAGAATTTAATTTTTAAAAGTAAAAAAATCTTAAATAAAATAAAATCGAATTCTGATTTCGAACCACTTGTGTACAAAGATAGCATATTTTTTTATGATAATTCAGGATCAATTTTCAATTTTTCTTTAATTGATTTTAATATGGCATGGGAATTTAATTTTTATAAAAAAAAATTTAAAAATTTTCCAATCCAAATCAATTTTATTATTGAGTCCGGAAATCTTATTGTTTCAGATAATCTAGGATATTTTTATAATTTAAATATTGATTCAGGCAAAATTAATTGGGCAAAAAATTATGGAATTCCATTTAAATCAAATTTAAAATCAGATGAGCAATTTGTATTTGGCGTTAATCAAGATAATAAATTTTATAGCATTAAACACAATACTGGAGAAAAAAGATTAGATTTAGAGACATTTCCATCTCTTTTGCAATCTAAGCAAAAATCAAGTGTAGGGTTAGATAAAATTAATAAAAACGTTTTTTTCATAGCATCTACGGGAGAGATTTACTCAATAAATTACAGCAAAAATGTAATTAATTGGATATACAAAACTACAGCTAGAAGTATAGATAAGTCAGTTGATTTATTTTTTTCTTCACCAATAGTTTTTTATAAAAACAATATATTAATTAGCACTAGTGTCTCAACTATTTTACTAAATTCAAAAACCGGTCAAGTAATTTGGGAATTACCTTTCAGTACTTTTGTTAGACCAATAGTTTCTAATAATTTTATTTTTTTTATAACAAATGATGGCTTTATTTTGAGCGCAAACATTTCTACAGGAAAAGTCATTTGGTCAAAAAATCTTTTTAATAAATCTAAGAAAATTACCAGAGATAAAATTGGGGATGTCATATCAATTATGTTAGTCTCAAACGAGATTTTAGTAACTACAAAAAAAGGATATTTTATATTTATAGATTATAAAAATGGAAAAATTATTAATTATGTAAATGCTGATAAGAAAGGATTTTATTCTAAACCAGTTATAGTAAATAAAAAAATTTATATCGTTAATATGAAGGGCAGATTATTAGTCTTTAATTAAATTAGCTATTTGACTTTCCACTCAGAAGTGATAATTGAGTAACCTTTCCATTTTTTCTTTGATCTACCAAGTCTACTGGGTACTCACCTGTAAAATAATGATCTGTGAATTGTGGATATATTTTATTTCTTTCATTGTTGCAAAGCGCTTTATACAAACCTTCTAAACTTAAAAATTTCAAGGAGTCAGCATTTATATAATCTCTCATTTCTTCTAAACTTCTGTTGGCTGCCAACAACTCCTTTTTTGTCGGCATATCTATACCATAGTAATCAGGAAATTTTATTGGTGGCGAGGCTATTCTCACATGAACCTCTTTTGCACCACCGTCATAAAGCATTTTTACAATTTTGTGACATGTAGTTCCTCGCACGATTGAGTCATCAATTAAAATTACAGATTTATTTTTTATAGATGATTGATTTGAACTAAGTTTTAGTTTTACTCCAAAACTTCTTATACTTTGAGATGGCTCTATAAATGTCCGTCCCACATAATGATTTCTAATAAGCCCTAGTTCAAAATTTATCTTTTTATGTTGACTAAAACCTAAAGCTGCGGGAACTCCAGAGTCAGGAACTGGAACCACAATTTCTCCTTCATTAGAAGATTCTTTTGCAAGCTGGTAGCCAAATTCTTTTCTATATTCGTAGGCACATTTACCTTTAATTAAACTATCTGGCCTAGCAAAGTAGATATACTCAAAAATACATGGTCTAGCTACTTTCTTGGTAAATGGTTTGATACTTTTTATTGAATTATTTTCTATAATTACAATCTCGCCATTTTCTACCTCTCTTATAAATTTTGCACCCACAATATCAAATGCACAAGTTTCTGATGCAAGAACATAAGAATTTTTGATCTTACCCAAAACTAACGGCCTTATTCCCAAAGGATCTCTAGCGCCTATCAGTTTTTTATTACTCATCATGACTAATGCATAACCACCTTGAACTTGAAAAAGAGTATCAATTATTTTGTCTATCATCTTGGGCCTATTTGATTTTGCAATTAATTGAACTATTGTTTCTGTGTCCGAGGTAGTTCTGAAGATTGCTCCTTCTTTTACTAATTTTTCCCTTAATTGTATTGCGTTTGTAAAATTTCCATTATGCGCAACACTTATTCCACCGCTGTAAATATCTGCAAAAAAAGGCTGAATATTTCTTAAAGAAGTCTCACCAGTAGTTGAATATCGATTGTGACCTATGGCAAAATTTCCAGGTAATTTCTTTAAAACCTCTTTATTAGTAAAATTATCTCCTACTAGGCCATGTCTTTTTTCAGAATGAAAATTTTTACCATCAAAGGAAACTATTCCACATCCTTCTTGCCCCCTATGTTGTAAAGCATGCAGTCCAAGCGCTGTTAAAGCAGAAGCATCATTAAAATTATGAACTCCAAAAACCCCACATTCTTCTCTAATTTTTCTCATTTTAGATTTTTTCTATTTCTTTTTTTGTGTCTTCAATATCTTTTCCACTAGGAAATTCATTAATTAATAGCTTACTACCTTTCTCTGTTATTGAAAAAAAATAAGAACTTTTTAAGTTAATATCCCATTTTTCATATGAATAAAACCAATTTACAATTGTAAAAATACACACAAAAAACACATAACCTTTAAAAATACCAAAGAAAAATCCAAAACTTTTATCAACAGATCCAAGACCTGTGTATGAAAATAGTCGGCCTAGAGATTTTCCTAATAGAATCAAAATAAAAAGTGTTAATATGTAAACAGCAACACCCAAACCAACACCAGATATATAGGTATTATTTACATAATCTGAAACGTATGGTTCTATTTTTGGTACTAAAATTATTGTAATTATTAATGCTAGAAGCCATTTTAGAAAAGACATTAAACTTATGAAAAAGCCTTTGCCCATACACTGGATTGCAAAGTAGATAACAAAAATTAAAAAAACTATATCGAATATAACTATATTTTCACCTATAAACGATGTTAGCTTATCCAGCATCTTTAAAAGGTTTAAAAGTTAATATTAATTTAGGAAGTAAGGTTAAAACCGATATCATAGCTAATAACATTGCAATTCCTGTAAAAACTCCAAAATAAATTGTTGGTATGAAATTAGATAAAACTAAAATTGAAAAACCAAAAACTATTGTAATAGAAGTGTTTAGGATTGCAACACCAACTGTATCATGACACTTCTCTAAGGTTTTATTATAATCTTTAATTTTTTTAAACTCTTCTTTAAATCTATAAATATAGTGAATGCTGTTGTCCACAGCTATTCCTATAGTGATTGCAGCTATAGTTATCGTCATCATATCTAATGGAATTTCAAGAAAACCTATAATTCCTAGGATTAAAAAAGCTGCCATAAAATTAGGCACAACACCTATAAGAGATAAAGTTATATTCCTAAAAAGTATTAAAAACATTGCTGTAATCCCAGCCATTACAACCCCAAGCGTGAGTATTTGTGATTTAAATAAACTTTGTAAGAGATTGTTAAATAATATGAGAACACCAGCTAATTTGAACTCTTCCGGTTTTAAACCTATCTCATTTTCTAAATCTCGATTAATTTTTTTTATAAGCTCGTTTCGCCTCAAGTCTTCTTTTGAATCTAAAATTCTTAAACCAATTCTTGCCTCATTACTTTTGATAGAAATATAAGGATCAATTATTTCTTTTTTAATTGAGTCAGGTATTTTTGTATATAAAACACCTATTTCTAAACCTTGTAATTCTTTTCCACCAGTTAAGTCTTCAGCGACCCTTACCATTGATGCAAAAGATATTACTTTACCAACAGCATCAAGACCGTCTAAATAGTCATGAACTTCAGTTATTTTATCTATTTTATTTCTTGTGAACCAATATTTAGCATCATCACTCTCTTCCTCTTCCCAGTCGTCATCATCATTTACTTCATCTACTTTTTTTGGAAATTTTAATATCACGTCAAGCGGGGTGGTGCCACCAAGCTCTTCGTCAATAAGCTTCATACCTTTATAGATTTCAGTCTCTTTGTCAAAATAGTTTATGAAACTATTTTCAACTTCAAGCTTTGATATACCAAAAATACTTACTATTATTACAATTATAGCGGATGAATAAATTACTTTTGTATTTTTTTGCGCTATTTTTCCTAGAAAAGATGTTATTTTAGATTTTTTTTGATCCCTATATTTAACATCTTTTTTTGTTAAAACATTTAAAATTGATGGCAGCAAAGTAAAAGTTATCGACATTGACACTATTAATCCAACAGTCATCATCCAGCCAAAATCTATAATGGGTTTGATATCGCTAAAAATTAATGACAAGAATGCACAGATTGTTGTAAGTACCGTGTAAAGTATTGGCCAAAACATTTTTTGAGAGGTCCAAAGAAGCGCTTCGCTATTTAATGTATTTGGATTTTCTTTTCTAAATTGTAAATATCGCACGCTCATATGTATGTTCATAGCCATTGTTAAGATAAGCATTAAAGCAATAAAATTTGATGAAATTACTGTTACCTTCCAACCAACCAAACCTAAAAATCCAACCATGATAAACACAGAAAAGAAGCAGCTAAGAAGCGGCACTAAAACCCACAACAAATTTCTAAAAACAAACCATAGTGTAAAAATTATAAATAAAAAAACCCCAGCACCAAAAACTACGATATCATTTTTTATAAATGTCATCATATCATCAGCTATCATTGGAATACCTCCAAGATGGATTATTGGATAAATATCTTCTGAACTTTTTTTAACTCTTCCAGGGGAAGGATGATCTTTGATAATTTTTCTAATTTCATTTATATTTTGATGATTTTTTTTGTTATATATTTTTCTATAATTATCATATTTTTTCAAAAAGATTTTATAAGCATTTAATTCTTTTGAAGTTAATTTCGTATTTGATTTCCTTTCAATGAAATCATTCTTAGTTTTTAAAAATTCAATTAATTTTTTGTCAGGTTTAATGTAAACTATTATTCCGCTTGTTTTTCCGTCACTACTAATAACGAAATCTTTATATATTGGACTATTAATTATTTCTTCAAAGCCTCTGTCAAAATCTACATCTATACTTGATAAAGTTTTAAAATTTTTTATTCTTTCTGGTAGTGGATCATCGTTATTTTTTAGTAATGGGACATCCAGAACAGTAATGACATTATCTACCCAATCTAAATTTTCTAAAGAATTTTTTAATAAAGAAAGATTTTTTATAGTATTTTCTGATTTAAAAGACTCGCTCGGTTCATGAGTGTAGGTTAGAACCAAAAAGTCTTTGGATCCATACTTCTTATTAACCTCTCTAAGATATTTTAAATCTGGATCATTTTCTAAAAGCAAAGTGTCAGATGATGCATCCAATTGAAAGTTTTTTGAAAAGTATCCAAAACTTAAAAGTAAAATTAATAATATTGATAACGTGAATTTTGGTCTGTCTATTACTATATTTTTGTATAATTTTGAGAAGATCACTATAAGGAAGATATAGCTTAAAAGAGCATAATTTAAAATTACTTATTTTTACCCTGTTTTAGAAGCATTTTTAAATCTTGTATAAATTCCTTCAAATTCTACCTTGACATTTCCTGTAGGTCCATGCCGTTGTTTTCCAATAATTATATCTGCCGAACCAAGAATCTCGTTCATTTTAGATTGCCATTCTGCGTGTTCAATGCTTCCCAATTTAGGCTCTTTTCTTTCTAAATAATATTCCTCTCTAAAAACAAACATCACAACATCGGCATCTTGTTCAATCGACCCTGACTCCCTTAAGTCTGATAATTGAGGTTTTTTATCATCCCTCTGTTCAGTTGCTCTTGAAAGCTGCGAAAGTGCCAGCACTGGCACACCCAAACTTTTTGCCAAAGCTTTTAGTCCTTGTGTTATTTCAGATATTTCTTGAACTCTTCCATCGTATCTTTTGGATCCAGTTGCCATCAGCTGTATGTAATCTACAACAATTAAATCTAAACCAAATAGCCTTTTAATTCTTCTTGCCCTATTAGACAAAGCAGAAATTGTTATTGCTGGGGTTTCATCAATATAAAGAGGTAGTTGATGAATATTTCTTGAGGTTTCAATTAATCTATTAAATTCTTCCTCAGAAACTTTTCCTCTTCTGATATCATTGGATTTAATCCTAGCTTGCTCTGATAAAATTCTTGTAGAAAGTTGCTCAGATGACATCTCTAATGAAAAAAAAGCAACAGAAGATTTTTTGTTATCATCTAAAATTTTTTTTGCTGCATGATAAGCTATATTTGTTGCTAATGAAGTTTTTCCCATAGATGGTCTTCCGGCAATTATTACTAAATCAGATTTATGTAGCCCTCCTAGCCGTTCATCCAAGTCATCAAGGCCAGTTGGGACTCCAACAATTCCCTGGTCATTTTTCATTGCATTTGTTGCCATATCAATTGTTTGATTGAGTGCTTGATCAAATTTTAGAAAAGATTGGTGAAAAGTACCTCGTTCAGCTAAGTCAAAGAGTAATTTTTCGGTATCTTGAATTATATTTTCTCCAGATTTTTCGGTTGTTTCATCAAGAGACTCATCCGATAAGTTCTCTGATATTTTTATAAGCTCTCTTTTAACAAACTTCTCATGTATAATTTTCGCGTAGTCAATAGATTGTTTCACTGACGATGAAAATCTTGTTAATTTAACCAAATATTCAGCTCCACCAACTTCAGACAAACCTTCATCATTTTGAAATGAATTTTTAAGCGTTATAGGGTTGGCAATCATTCCTTTATTATGAAGATTTTCAATAGACTCATAAATTTTAGAATGTAAAGGATCGTAAAATTCATTGTGGTTAATTATATTTGCAACTTCATCAATAATATCATTATTTACTAATACCGAACCCAACAATGCTTGTTCTGCCTCAAGATTAGAAGGAAGTTTTCTTTCGCTATTAAAATTATTAATTTTAAGATTATCCATTTGAAAAAAAGTAATTTATACAAATGACAAATCATTAAAATATAAAAGTTATTAACTGTTTTTTTTGGTTGTGGAAAACTGAGTAATTATTTGGCTTCTTTTTTTTCAACTATAACACGCAATTCAACTACTAGTTCAGAATGTAAATTTATAGAGAATTGGAAAGAACCTACTTTATTAATCTCTTGTTTTACATCAATTTGAGAAGGATGAATGGTTTCTTTGAAATTCTCTGAAAAATATTTGGCAATTTCTTTGGGTTTAATGGATGCAAAAAGCTCTCCGTTTTCTTTAGTTTCTTTTTTAAATATTACCTTTTTATTTTTAATTTTATCAAAAACATTCTTTGCATTTAATTTTTTTTCAGTATTTTTTTTATTAATTTCATCTTTTTTTCTTTTAACATATTCTATGTTTTTTTTATCAGCTCTAAGTGCTTTTCCATTTTTTAGTAAAAAGTTTCTTCCATAACCATCTTTTACTTTAACAATTTGACCTGTATTTCCTAAATTTCTAATATCTTCTAATAATATGATCTCCATTTATACCAACCCTAAAATTTTAGCTTTTTTGATAGCAGAAGATAATTGTCTCTGTTTATTTTGTGAAATTGAGGTAATCCGGGATGGTAAAATTTTACCTGTGTCAGATATATACCTTTTTAAAAGTTTTATATTTTTATAATCAACAACGGGCGCGTCTTTTGCTGACAGAGGACAACTCCTACCGAATTTTAAATCAGGTTTTTGGAAAAGAATTAGCTTACTTTGAAAACCTGTTTTTTTTCTCCCTTTTTTTCTCTTATCTCTTTTCATAAAATTTATTTTCTTTTACTAAAATATTCGTTTTTAAGATCTAGCTCGCTATATCTTACTGTTAAATATCTAATTATATCATTATCTACTGATATTTTTTGCTCAACTTCGCTAACAGTTGTTTTTTGTCCCTCAAATTTGAAATGTATATAAATACCTTTTTTGTTTTTCTTAATTTTTTTTGCAAGGTTCAACAATCCCCACTTCTCAGTTTTTAAAATTTTACCAGTTTTTTTAATTAATGATGAATATTTATCCACTAAGGCATCAACCTCTTTATCTGATAAATCTTGTTTTCCAACAAATGTGTGTTCGTAAAAAGCCATTTTAACAATAAAGTTGTATTTTTTTTTAAGAACGGACTTATACTATTTAAATTTTGTTAATACAATAGTAATAATAACATTGTTTTATTTAATTTTTTTAAAATGAAAGCAATTCTGTTTCCAGGTCAGGGCTCACAATCAGTTGGTATGGGTAAAGAACTATATAAAAGTTTTGATAAGGTAAAAAAAATTTTCAAAGAAGCTGATGAAAAACTAGAATACTCAATTTCAAAAATAATTTTAGAGGGGCCGGATAGTGATTTGAAGCTGACTAAAAATACCCAGCCTGCAATTTTAACGATAAGCTATTCTATCTTTAAATTAATTACCGAAGAATTTAATATAAAAATTCAGGATGTAAAATATTTTGCTGGACATTCTCTTGGCGAATATAGCGCTCTAGTTTCTTCAAGTTCTTTAAACTTTTCTGATGCCGTTTATCTTCTTAATGAAAGGGGAAAATCAATGCAACAAGCAGTTCCAGAAGGTAAAGGGAGTATGCTTGCAGTTATGGGTCTGAAAATAGATGACGTTGAAAAATATATTTCTGAGCTAGGTACAGAAAAGGGAATATGTGAAATAGCAAACGACAATTCAGATAACCAAGTAATTTTAAGCGGAGATAAATCAGCGATTAATGAAATGAATATTATTTTAAAAAAAAATAAAAAAAAATCCATTTTTTTACCTGTAAGCGCTCCTTTCCATTGTTCCCTAATGAAACCTGCTGCTAAAGAAATGGAAAATAAAATTGAACAAACTAACTTTGCGAAACCATCAATTAGCCTAGTTAGCAATGTTACTGCAGAACCAATTAATCAACCTAATATGATTAAGAATTTACTTATAAAGCAAATATATTCAAAAGTAAGATGGAGAGAGAGCGTTTTATTTATGATAAAAAATGGCGTTAATGAATTTATAGAAATTGGACCTGGAAAAGTGCTTTCAGGCCTTGTAAAAAGAATCAGTGACAAAGTTTCGTCTAAAAGTGTAAATAGTATTGATGAAATTAAAAATCTAAAATGATTAATTTTAAAAATAAAAAAATTTTAATAACTGGAGCTACTGGTGGTATTGGTGGAGCTTTGGTCAAAAAGTTTGTTTCTCTCCAAGGAGAAGTTTTAGCTACGGGTACAAAAGTCGAAAAACTAAACCTAATCAAGAAAGAACATTCAAGTGTTAAAATAAAGCAGTTCGATATATCCGACCATACAAAAATCGAAGATTTTGTTGATGGCGTATCAACAGAATTAGGAGGTCTAGATATTTTAATTAATAATGCAGGAGTAAACGTAGATAATTTATCTTTAAGGATGAAAGATGATGAATGGAAAAAAGTTATTGATTTGAATTTAACATCAACATTTTTGTTATCAAAGTATGGGATAAAAAAAATGTTGAAAACTAAATTTGGAAGAATTGTTAATATAACATCTGTAGTAGGGCATAGCGGAAATGTAGGACAAGCAAACTACTCAGCTTCTAAGGCAGGTATAATCGGAATGTCAAAAAGTTTAGCAATAGAATATGCAAAAAAAAATATAACAGTGAACTGTGTTTCACCTGGTTTTATAGTGTCTAATATGACGATGGGTATTGCAGAAAAAGTAAAAATGGATCTAACTTCAAGAATTCCAATGGGGAAACTTGGTACAGGGGAAGACGTCTCAAACTGTGTGGCTTTTTTAGCTTCTGAAACCGCTTCATATGTAACTGGTGAAACTATACATGTTAATGGCGGTATGTATATGTCTTGACAAAGAAATAAAATAATTTAAATACAATTCTTAAGAAAATCAAAAAAAAGGAAATCAAATGTCAAAAGATGTAGGTGCAACTGTAAAAAAAATTGTAGCAGACCATTTGGGTGTTGATGAACAAAAGGTTACTGACGAGGCAAGTTTTATAGATGATTTAGGCGCCGATAGTTTGGATACTGTTGAATTAGTTATGGCTTTTGAAGAAGAGTTTGGATCAGAAATTTCAGACAGTGAAGCGGAAAAGATCTTAACTGTTGGTGACGCAATAAAATTTATTGAGAGCAAAAGTAACTAATCCTGTTTTCATCACAAATGAGTGATCGTTATAAGCCTCTTCTGCTTGTTCTATCATCCCCTTCAGGTGCTGGCAAAACAACACTGTCAAAAAAGATACAGCAATCCGATAACACTTTTAAAATTTCAGTTTCTCACACAACACGACAGCCAAGAGCAAATGAAGTAGATGGTGTAGACTATTATTTTATTAATACGGAGAAGTTTGAAAAATTAATTAGCTCAAATTCTTTTTATGAATATTGTAAAATATTTGGAAATTATTATGGAACATCAAAGTCTTCTGTAAATCAAATTACCCAAAAAGGCTTAAATGTTTTATTTGATATAGATTGGCAAGGCTCAAAACAACTAGGTAAATTTAAAGAATTGAATTTAGTGAGAATTTTCATTTTACCTCCAAGTAAAGAAGAGTTGGAAAAAAGACTGATAGAAAGAAACCAAGATGACCAAGAATCTATCAAAAAAAGACTTTTGGCATATTCAGAGGATATTAAGCACACAAAAGAATATGATCATGTGATTGTTAACGACAACGTTGAAGATTGTTTTAAAAAAATTAAAAAAATAATTTCAGAAAGAATAGGATCTTAAATACTCAATTTATTGTTTTTCATATAACTCTGTTATTCTATAATAGTCACTACATGTTAACTCTGATGGTCTCAAATTAAGATTAATTTTTAATTTTTTGGCTATCTCAAGATGATTGCAAAAAAGTTTGGAGAATGCCTTATTGATCATTTTTCTTTTGCCAGAAAAAAATGTATGTGTCACTGTTTCTAGACTTCTTATATTCGAAATTTTATAATTAATTTTAATTTTAGGTTTAAAAACAATAATTTTTGAATCAACTTTTGGCTCAGGAAAAAAACACTTTCTTGATATATCGAATTGATTTATTAAATCTAGTTTTAAGTTAGTTAATATAGAAATCCTTCCATACTGCTTAGTATTTTCTTTTGCTAGAATTCTTTCAGCAACTTCCTTCTGAAACATAAAAATTATTCTACTATAAAATGGAGGCCAATATAAAATACTTATAAATTTACTAAGAATTTGAGTAGATATATTATATGGCAAGTTTCCAAAAACTACCGCATCGTTAAATTTATAATTGCTTAAATCGTATTTAAGTATGTCTTTGTTAATTATTTTTAATTCCTTAATTAATTTAAATCTTTCTTTTAAAATTTCACAAAATCTTTGATCTTTCTCAATAATATCGATTCTTTTAGGTTTTTTACTAATTATTGACTCGGTTAGATTACCAGATCCAGGACCGATTTCAAAAATACTTTTATTTTTAATATTTTCAATTGAGGCGATTTTATTAATTATATTTTTATCTACTAAGAAATTTTGCCCTAAGGACTTTTTAAAATTTAACATTTTTATTATCAAAAAACTTAATAGTTTCAATTAAGCTTTCAGGGTTTGCCAAATTTTTTCTTATAATATCTTTCCCAACCCCATGATCTGGTGAAACTCTTATAAAGGATGGTATTCCTAAGGTTATATTTATTGCTTTAAATTTATAAATCGCTTTAAAGGGAGACAGAACCTGATCGTGATACATGCCAATAATCACATCAAATTTACTTTTTTTTAAATTTAAAAAAGCCGTATCTGGCGACAAGGGACCATAAACTAAAATTCTTTTTTTTTTCAAAAACTTTATGGCTGGTATAATAATTTTTAACTCCTCAGAATTTTTTTTGAACTCGTTGTTATGAGGGTTTAAACCAAGTATTCCTATTTTAGGTTTAAATTTTAACTTATCGAAAAAAAATTTATTAATTGTTACAACATTATTTATTATTCTCTTCTTCGAAATACTTTTGGATATATTTTTAATTTTAATATGTGTTGTTATTGGTGATACTGATAGTTTTTTATTAAAAATAAGCATGACTTCCCGTCCCAACACACCCTCTTTTTTTGCAATAAATTCTGTAATACCTGTAAAATTTTCACCAAAAGTTTCTTTTTTATTTATTGGGCAGTTGATTAATCCAGTAACCAATCTTTTTCTTTGAAGTTGTATAGCAATTTTAAAGCATTTTAAAATATATTTAGATTTCTCTATTGATGAAACATCAAAAATATTTTTAAATTTTAAAGGAACATCGTAAATAAATAATTCTTTTTTAAAATTTTGATTATTCAAAAATTTTATTTTATTTATTTTTATTTTAATACCGATACTTTTTATTTGTTTTTTAATTAAGTTATAGTTTCCTATTAAAAATATATCTGTACTTCTAAAAAGTGATCTTTTTTTCCATGCTTTGGCAATAATTTCCGAATTTATACTATTAGGATCACCCGTTATGATTGGAACTAAATTTCTCATAAAAACTTAATTTGTATTACTCTTTCTAGGTTTGAATAATGTGAATTTGAAAACATTCTTAATTTTTTGTTTTTTTCGTCATTTACTATCTCTTTTTTTAAAGCTTCAATTTTTTCTTCAACCCTATCCTTATCTTCTAGATTTTTTAACTGTGCATTTAACTTATTTTCTATTTCAACAGTATTTAATGAAATTCTATTTTTATATATCTCGAAAATCATTGTATTCCATTTTAAATCAATCACGAATTTTTCTTCAAGGTTTTTATAACTTAGATTGTTTCTTTCTAACAATTCTTGAAGACCACTCTTATCTAGCCCAAGATTTCTTGCAGTATTATTTATTATATTTTCTAAATCTTTTTTGTTATATTTTTTCACATTACGTTTTTCAATTTCGATATTTTTTATAGATTTTTTTATCAAGGATTTTATAGCAAGATCTTTAATTCTATCCTTATTTTCTTCAGTAATTTGACCTCCAGATAATATTGCTATTAATTTAATTTCCTTAAATAAGTCTAGACGTGTAATTGGTTCCTTGCCAACCGCTATTATTACAGAGTTGTTAATAACTGATAAAGCATTATCAGCTTTAAAAAACAAAAAAAAAATTGTTATAAAATATAAAAAATTTTTTTTTATCATTTTAGTCTATACTTGGAGAATCTACTCCACCGAACGGTAAAAAGGAAATTCTAAACATTAAGCTGTCCGAAGTATCAATATCTCTATCAGAGTAAAATTCTCTTCTAAATACCAGACCAGCTTTTAAGCAATCATTAATATAGTCATATGCAAGATTATAAAATTCCGTTGAGTCTGTTTCTAAATTCTTTTTTAAATCAAAAGAAAATGATGTTGAATTTTCAAAATCAATTTTTATATCCGATCTCACGTAAGCCGAACTTCCAATATGCTTATTCTCTTCTAAATATTTAATGTTAAAGTTTGTATTTCCCAAAATTAAGTTTGCTTGTAAATCTTGATAATTAACATCGCTAAAATTATGATCTAAATTAAAATCACTTTTAAGAGTTAAATTATCACTCAATCTTACAAACGCTTCTCCAACTAAATCAGATGTTTTTTGATCTAAAGAGCTTCTAGAGGGAATATTTGTGTTTTCATCAAAATTATAAACTTGTCCAACAGATAATGAATAATTTTTTTGACCACTAATTTCATTAGAAAAATCGTTGTTAGAAATTTCAAGACCTAAAGTAGCACTCGTTCCTCTTTCAACAACGTCAACTTGTGAATTTTTATTTAAAGAAAATAAATTTTTGTAATTTAATTTTAGGTCATCATCTGAAATATTTCTCATTTGATTAGGTGCATATCTAAATGAAAATTTTGGTGTTAAAAAATTTATTTTACTTAGTTTTTGATTTTTTTTAACCAAAGGTATTTTCGCATTATATGCAATAACCGATGAAGCTTCGCTAGTTAATCCATCTATTTTATATTTATCTGCATTATCGGCTTCGTAATTAACTACTTTTAATAATCCTTCAAAATTACTTTGCAGTCCTCCCACAAATGAATACTGTTTTGATCTCCAATTAAAATCATTTATAAACATTTTTGTATATTGATTTACTTTGTAGTTTTTTACAAATGCACTACTATAAATATCCACTAGACCAAGATTTTCACTACTAAAAATATTTTTTTCAAAAGCAATATTTGGCAGTATATATTCATATCTCGTTCTATCTTCTATCGTTGAATTTTCAAACATACTAGCACTCATACCTAAAAATTTCTCCGAGTCCTGATACTCATAATTAATATCTGTGGTTAAAATATTTTCCTCTTTGTCTGCAAGCTCGGTCTTAATATCATGGGCTCTTAGATAGGTTCCATTTGAAACGTGCTGAAAATTTGCCTCTAAATTACTAAATTTATCTCCTTCAGAAAAATCTAAAATTAATTTAGAAAATAAATGAGATCTTCCCCCTGGTAATTTAGTATTTGTCGTATTTTTATAACCCTGAGTGTAACTTGAATCCACTATCCAAAATCCATTTTTAAATGCATGTCTATATTCATGCATCATAAGCAAATTCTCTGCAGTATATATTTTAGGTGTAAATGTCATGTCTTTGTCATTTGAAATAGCCCAAAAATATGGGACATTAGTGCTGGCACTTAAATTCGAATTACTTCCAAAAGTAGGAAATAAAAAACCTGATTGTCTTTTTACACTTGGGTCAGGGTGAAAAAATTTGGGAAAATAGAAAATTGGAAAATCATATACCTCAACCACAGCATGATCGTAATAAATTGTTTTTTTAGCACTATCATGCTTAATTTTTTTCGCTCTTATGGTCCACGGGGGACATTTACCCTCTTCTCTATTTTGGCAAGTTGTAAAAATTCCTTTTTCTAAAACAACCCCATCTTCTTCTACTACCCCGCTATTTGCAAAAAATCTTGGTTCATTTCTTGGATCAGCTTTAAGAAATTCTTCCTTGAAAAAAGATTTAACATCACTACCAACGATTTTTTTCTTTAATTCATCAATATAAATTTCAGAAAAAAGATATTCATTATCTCTTTTATCTAGAATTTTAATATTTCCTTTTGATAGGAACATATTTTTTTCAATCAAATAATTGAACATGTTAACAAAAACTTTATTACCATCCGGGTCAATAATTGTAGTGTCTTTTTCTGAAAAAATTATCTTTTTCTTTTTGTCGTATGAAATATCTTCACCTAAAACCTCAAAATTTTTAGAGGTTATAATCTTAGTTTTTCCAATTGCTTTTATTATTTCCCTATTTTTATCATATTCAGCCTTTTCACTAAGTATTAAATTTTTTCTTGCATCAGATATTTCCACGTTTCCTTGAGCATAAATAATTTTCTTTTCTTTATCTAATCTGATCTCAGAGGCATTTATGTCTAGTTCATCAGAATATGAGATTGAAAAATAGCAAAAACTCAATATAAATATTAATATTAATTTTATAATTTTATTTTTCATTGATTTGCATAATTCCAATTGAACAAAATAAAGATAAAATAATTACTGGCGACCATACCGATATTATTAAAGGGATTCTTTCAGTTGTTCCGAGAGCTATTGAAAAATTTTTAAAATAAAATATAATAGCAACCGTAATTATTGATAATATAATATAGTAATTATTTTGACGTCTTTCATTTGAATTTAAAGTAAATATTGCCGCTAAAGAAACCATTAAAACTAGAAAAAATGGTAACGAAAGGTAGAAATGTGTCTTTTCTACTAATAGCCTTTCATTATAACCTTTTGATATCAATTCATCTTTATTATTTATAAGTTTAAAAAACGATATTGTGTCTAAATTAGAATATATTGAATTAAGCCTATCTTTATTAAATGTAGATTGAAACGTAAATTTTTTAAAATCTTTTTTAATATTTTCTTTTCCAAATAAAGTAATGTATCCATCCTTAAGCTCCCAAATGTTATCAGATATATCTGCTTTATCGGCCTCAATTCTCTCTGTTATTTGATTGTTGTCTTTGTTAAATCTGTAAATAGATACTTCAAATAAATTTTCATCCTCAAAAGAAGTTGATTTTATTATGTTAATTTTATCACCCACTGTTTCTTTAATCCAAACACCGTTGCTGGTAATCGATGCTAAATGAGATTGATCAATCTCGTATTTTCCCTTTATATCTTCATAATATTTTACAACTAATGATGTAATGGGATTGATGGCTGTTAGAGTAACAATTCCTACAAGCAAGGCAACAAATGAAAATAAAGTTAAAAATCTTAAATTAGAAAAACCAAAGGTTTTCAAAGATAAAATATCTCGGTTGTCTTTTAGTTTTATAATTACCCACATCGAAGATAAGAATATTACAAAAGGAAGCATATTAATCAAAATGCTGGGAATTACCATAAAGGATAAGATTATAGGTAGTATTATTCCTACATCAAAATTTTTAAAATAATTTATTTCCTCAAAAAGATTCATTATTAATCCTAAACAACAAAAAATGAGAGTTACATTCATAAAGCTTTTTAGAAACTCACTTATAAGATACCAGTTTATAACAAAATTTTTCATTTTTATTTCCTTAAATTTTCATAATAGAATTTTCTGTAAAGCTCTAAATAAACTATTGGAATTAATATCAATGGAACAACATAATATGTAATCGTATAAGCAAAATCTTTCCCAGAGTACCTTACTAAAATTTCTGCCATTATTAGTGCGATAAATCCTAAACTAAAATAAAAGTATTTATATAAACCTTTAAACTTTTTTTCCTGTCTTGATAATAAAAGAAAAGAACACAATAATGATACAAGTGGAATATAAAGCGGCATTCCAAACCTTCTATTTATTTCTGACAAAACTTCTGTTTTTGATCTGTCTTTTGGACAATTTAGTAATCTTGAAGTTGATTTATATTCCTCACTATTAAAGTTATTGTTAAAGTAACATTTAAATAGAATTAACGAAGAAGTTTCTTGAATTTTAGGGTGAGTAGTTGACTTGGTTTTCAAATTACTAAATATCATTTCAGTTTTTTTAAATTTTACAGCTTCAATTTTTTTAAATTTGTTTTGAGAATGAATAACTCCATTTTCAAGAATTATAGAGTTTTTGTTAGATGGACCCATAACACCTCTCTCAGCAAATATAGTTAGATTGCTTGAATCTTCTTTGTTGTCAATTCCGCTTAAAATTTGACTGTCATCTCTTATGAATATATTTTTCATAATGCCGTTATCTTCTTTTTTTTCTACATAAATTGTTAATCCGACTACAGCATCATTAAATCTATTTGTCTTGATCATACTTGATAAAAAATCTAAATTTGATGATTTGATAAGAGATCTTGAATAATTTAAAACATTAGGATTAACAAATGCAGCTAATGTTAATTGTAGTATTGTCACAATTATAGAAATTTTGATAAAGAAATTAATTACTTTAATTTTATTTAAACCTGCGGTCCATAGAATAAGTAATTCATTTTCACTTTCTAATTTCAAAATAGTAAAGAGCAAACCTAGAAGAAATGATAAGGGAATAAACTTGGTTAATATTTTTGGAATGTTTAATAATGAATAATTTAGATAAAGTAGGACGTTATGACCGTCTTCTACAATCAAATCTAGAAAATTGACAGCTTGGACGGTCCAAACTATCGCAGTAAAAGTGAATAAAACTATGAAAAAATACTTAGCTAGCTCGAAAAAAAAGTGGTTATAAATTTTATTACTCAACATTGTTATTATATTGTATATAATTAAAGCAAGTTTAAACAAATTTCAATCTTGAGTTGACTAAATGATAAATTTTGTAAAAGAATTCGGTTATAAGGGTGAGAATTTAGGTTTTTTTACACCCAAAATAGGATTTGTTAAATCCTCTTAAAATTATGTCTATAAAATTAAATTATTTAAACAAAACAAACAACAAACCATCATCAAACATAGTTCTATTTTGTGATGAAAAATTTAACATTAGTACATTAAAAAAATATATTTCTAATAATGAGTTTTCTTATATTAATGATTTGTTAAAAACAATTGATGTAAAAAAAAATTTACTTGTTTTTGATGTTAATTCAAAAAAAAAGATAGTCTTAATATCAATTAAAAAAAATTTAAAAATATCTGACGTAGAAAATTTAGGAGCAGAATTCTACAAAAAAATAAATTACGGAAAAAACAGCGAATACTTTATATATTCCGATAGCATTTTTGGAAAACAAGAAAACTTTCTAGGCCATTTTCTTCACGGTATAAAATTAAAATCTTATGAATTTAAGAAATATAAAACAAAAAAAGAAGCGAGAATTATTTCAATAAATGTAGTGGGTAATAAAAATAAGCCTTCAGCTCAAAGTCAATTAAAATTTAAGGCTTTAGAAGATGGAACTTTTTATGCAAGAGATTTAGTTTCTGAGCCGGGGAATATTTTACATCCTGATGAATATGCTAAAAGATTAAGTTCGTTAAGAAAAGATGGATTAAAAGTAAATATATACGACGAAAAAAAATTAAAGAATCTTGGCATGCATGCTTTACTTGGTGTTGGACAGGGAAGTATTAGAGGCTCATATCTTGTTACAATGGAGTGGAATGGGGCTAAAAATAATTCTAAGCCATTAGCATTTGTTGGAAAAGGAGTTTGTTTTGATACTGGGGGGTACTCATTAAAGCCAGCAAGATTTATGGAAGACATGACTTACGATATGGCTGGGTCAGCTACGGTTGTAGGTTTAATGAAAAACTTTGCACTAAGAAAAGCAAAGATCAACGCTGTTGGTGTTGTAGGCCTTGTTGAAAATATGGTTAGTGGGAACGCTCAAAGGCCTGGTGATATTGTTAAGTCTTATAGTGGTAAAACTATAGAAATCTTAAATACAGATGCAGAGGGAAGATTGGTTTTAGCTGATGCATTAACATTTACTGAAAAAAAATTTAAGCCAAAATTTATTGTTGATTTAGCTACCTTAACAGGCGCAATAATAGTTTGTTTAGGATCGGAATACGCTGGTCTTTTTTCAAACGATGATAAATTATCTAAACAAATTTTTAATGCAGGAGAAAAGGTCGAGGAGAAAGTATGGAGAATGCCTCTTCATAAAAATTATGATAAATTAATGAATTCTAAAAATGCTGATGTACAAAATATAAATTATGTTGGTGGCGCAGGATCAACAACAGCAGCTCAGTTTTTACAAAGATTTATTTTAAACAAGACTCCATGGGCACATCTAGATATTGCTGGTATGGCTTTTTCAAAATATGGTGGAGCTTTGAATTCGGGTGGTGCAACAGGATTTGGAGTAAGATTATTAAATCAACTTGTTGAAGAAAATTATGAGTAGTGTTGAGCAAACTCTCTCTATAATAAAACCAGATGCAGTCGAAAGAAATCTAGAGGAAGACATAAAGAAAATATTTTTAAAAAAGAATCTAAAAATTCTTAAGCTTAAAAAAATACAAATTTCAAAAGATGAGGCAGCAGAATTTTACAAAGTTCATCAAACCAAACCGTTTTATGATAGGTTGTGCGATTATTTATCCTCAGGACCAATTGTTGTTATGGTTTTAGAGGGAGAAAACGCAATTGAAAGTAATAGAAAAATAATGGGAGCAACTGACCCAAAGAACGCAGAGGAAGGGACCTTGAGAAAGTTATATGGAATCTCTATTGATAAAAATTCTGTACACGGCTCTGACTCCTCGATAAATGCTAAAAAAGAGATAAATTTTTTTTTTAAAGACTAGTTAAAGCAATAAATTTTTCTTATAGCCATCGAATAAGCTTTACGTTCTTCTTTTTGAACTTTCTTTTTAATTTCTTTTTCATTGTCACCATGTTTAATTAAAACCCTTTTTTTTGTTATTATTCTTCCATCATCTAATTTATCATTTACCCAATGAACTGTGCAACCTGTAATCTTATCCCCTTTTTCTATTACTCTCTTAAATGTATCTAAACCCTTATATTTTGGAAGTAGAGAAGGGTGGATATTAATTATCTTTCCATTAAAATTTCTTATAAAATTTTTAGTTAATATTCTCATGAAACCAGCCAAACAAACTAATTCTATTTTTCTATCTTTAAGTTCTTTTATTGTCATCTTTTCAAATTTCTTTTTCTTATGACTTATAATTTTATACGGAATAGAAAATTTTTTAGCGAAGTTTATACCAAAAGCATTTTTGTTATTTGAAATTACCAAATTTATTTTTACTGGAAAATTATAATCCCTAGAAAACTTAATTATTGAATTAAGATTAGATCCAGCTCCCGAAATAAAAACAGCTGCTCTTTTTTTTACCATTTAACTTTACTAATCAAATTTAATTTTTTTAATGAACTTGAGATATAACCTATCTCGTACGGTTTAAAATTTTTACTAAATATTTTTTTTATTTTATCAACCTTACTTCTGTTAGTAATTAAACAAAAGCCAACTCCACAGTTAAAAGTTTTTAACATTTCAAAGTCAGAAATATTTTTTCTTCGTAACCATTTAAAAATTTTTTGGACTTTAATTTTAGATAAATCAATATTTGCTGTAAGATTATTTGGAATAGATCTTACAATATTACCTATTAAACCTCCGCCAGTTATGTTTGCACAAGCATGGATCAGTTTTTTGTCCGTAAGCGTCAAAATTTCTTTTGTATAAATTTTAGTAGGTATCAATAATTCTTTTTTAATAAATTTTTCAATTTTATAATTCTTTAAAATTTTTCTTAGTAAAGAAAATCCATTTGAATGCAGACCGCTGGATGGTATGGCAAGTATAATATCTTTTTCTTTAACATTATTTTTATTTAAAATTTTTTTTCTAGAGACTATGCCTAAAGAAAAACCTGCTAGGTCAAATTTATTTTTACCATATGTTCCAGGCATCTCCGCAGTTTCTCCACCGACAAGAACACAGCCTGAAATTTTACAACCCTTTATTATACCTTTTATAATTGATTTAACTTTAGGCATTCTAATTTTATCAATTGCAATATAATCTAGAAAAAAAATTGGTTTTGCTCCTTGAACTATCAAATCATTAACACACATTGCAACCAAATCTATTCCAATTGTATCAAATTTATTTAACTGATTTGCAATTTCAATTTTGGTTCCCACTCCATCTGTACTCGAAACAAGAAGGGGATCTTTAATTTTTAAATTTTTAATGTCAAAAACTGAGGCAAATTCCCCAATATTATTTTTATTAAATCTATTTTTTTTATTCTTAAAGGTTTGTTTTGAGTGTTTTGCAATATATCTTGTAAATTTATCAGCAGTTTCTATATTTACACCACTTTTTTTATAACTATTTTTTTTTCTTTTCATGAATAAAATGATAATTTGATATTTAATGAAAAAAATTATTTTTTTATCTTTAATATTATTATTTTTAACAAAAACTCAAAATGTTTTCGCTTCAACAAACACTTTTACTGTTGATAATATTGAAGTTAGTGGAGAAATACGCAAGGATATTCCTAGAGAACGGTATTTAAATATTGCTTTTAGGAAAGGTTTTCAAAGCTTAATCCAAAATATACTTAAGAAAGAGGATCGCAAAAAACTTTCTAGCACTAATTTAAAAACCATAAAATCTCTTATTGAAAATTATCGTGTTTTAGAGGAAAAAACGACTGATAGTCAATATACCCTTAATATAGAAATTACATTTAGTAGAAATTTACTTAATGTTTTTTTTAGTAAAAATAATATTTCTTATTCAGAGGTAACAAAGTTAGATATTATAGTTTATCCAATACTAATTATAAATTCCGAATTACAGTTATTCTCTGAAAATGATTTTTTAAAAGAATGGAATGATAGCAAAGATATTGAAAATATTGATTTTATACTTCCCGTAGATAACATGGACGATATTAATTTCATAAAAAATAATATTTTAATTCTTGAAGAAAGTAATTTAGAGAAGTTAGTTGATAAATATGAAATTAAAAATACAAGCATTTTAATACTACGCCACAACAACAAAAAATTAAATGTTTTTTTAAAAACAAATTTTAAAGGAAGTAAAAAAACAAAAAGATATGATTTTAAAATTCAAGATATAGATGACATGGAGAAGAGAGCTTTAATTATAAAAGATTTGAAATTTCATATAAATGATTTATGGAAAGAGCAAAACTTAATTGATATTTCAGTACCCTCTTATTTAACAGTCAATGTCAGAATTGAAAATCAATCAACTTTAGTGAATGTTATGAAAAGACTTGGAAGAATTAATTTAATAGAAAATTATAATGTAGAAATATTAGATAAAAACTATGCTAAAATAAAAATTAAATATTTTGGAAAAATTAAAAATTTAAAAGATAGTTTTATTAATAATGGTTTTAAATTTAAAGTTTTGCATAACGAATGGAATTTAAGTCTTAATATTTAAAATGCCTGAACAATTAATTTTCAGCTTTCCGTTTAAAAAAAACTATTTGAGCAAAGATTTTTATGTTTCAAAAAATAATTTCAATGCTTATAAATTAATTGAAAGTTGGCCAAAATGGCCTGGTAGATTTATAAATGTTTTCGGACCAAAAGGTTGTGGAAAAACCCATCTAATAAACATATTGAAAAAAAAAATTGAGTGTATAATAATTTCTGCTCAGAAAGTTGATACCAAAACTTTAAATCATTTCAAAATTAAAGAATGTCTAGCGATTGATAATTTTAAAAATAATATAGATGAAAAGCTACTATATTCTATAATTAATATGGCTTTTCAGGATAACAAGTATCTTATAATAAGCTCACCAATGTCTTTAAAAAAAACAAATGTTAATTTAAAAGATTTGAAATCAAGATTTTTAGGTTTTATTGATATTGGAATTGACTTACCAACAGATGATTTGTTAAGAGTGATATTGACAAAAAACTTTTCAGATAAACAGATTCAAATTAGTAAAAAAAATATAGAATATATTTTGAAAAATATTGAAAGATCATACGAAAATATTGATACTTTTGTAAATTCGTTAGATCATAAATCACTAAGTAGATCCGAACCGATAAGCTTACAGCTTATTAAAAAAACATTAATAAGTTTAAAGAACTAAAAATAATTATGAATAAATTTAGAACACACAATTGTTCACAGCTAACAGAAAAAGAAATTGGTAAAAACGTAAAGCTTTCTGGTTGGCTTCATAGAAAAAGAGATCATGGTAATTTACTTTTTTTAGATATCAGAGATCACTTTGGAATAACACAGTGCGTTATTGAAAATAAAGATAAGAATTTTAAAGTTTTAGAAAAAATTAAACCAGAGTCTGTTATTTTAGTAATTGGAGAAGTGGTAAAAAGATCAAAAGATACAGAAAATAAAGATTTAAAAACTGGTTTAATCGAAGTCAAGATTAAAGATATTGAAATTCTATCCGAGGCAAAAGAATTACCAATGCCAGTTTTTGGCGAACAGGAATATCCTGAAGATATTAGGCTTAAGTATAGATTCATTGATTTGAGAAGAAGCGTGATGCATGAAAATATTGAGTTAAGATCAAAAATAACATCTTTTTTAAGAAAAAAAATGACAGAAAACAATTTTTTAGAATTTCAAACACCAATTTTAACTGCATCAAGCCCAGAAGGAGCGAGAGACTTTTTGGTTCCCAGCAGATTGCATCCAGGAAAATTTTATGCACTTCCGCAAGCACCTCAACAATTTAAACAAATGATCATGATCGCTGGTTTTGATAGATATTTTCAGATTGCACCTTGTTTTAGAGATGAAGATGGTAGGGCAGATAGAAGTCCAGGGGAACATTACCAACTAGATATGGAAATGTCTTTTGTAGAACAAAATGATGTGTTTGCTATAGTTGAGCCAATTTTTTATGAACTTTTTACTAAATTTGGAAAAAATAAGAAAGTAAACAAGAATCCATTTACAAGAATCAAATATAAAGACTCACTGGATATGTATGGGACTGATAAACCGGACTTGAGAAATCCAATTATAATAAAAGATGTAACAGAAATTTTTAGATCTAATGATGTAAAACTCAATATATTTAAAGACATTATTAAAAAGGGCGGTGTTGTTAAGGCTATACCGGTTAAAAATTCAAATTCGAAGCCAAGGAGTTTTTTTGATAATTTGAACAATTGGGCTATATCCGAAGGAGCTAACGGAATGGCTTATATTACTTTTGAAAAAGAAAAAAATAAAATTATAGGGAAAGGACCTATATCAAAATTCTTTTCAGAAAAAGCTGTACAAAAATTGATTGAAATTTGCAAAATATCAGAAAAAGACTCTATTTTTTTAATATGTAATAAATTAAATGAAGCAATAAGATTTTCAGGTTTGGCTAGGCAGAAAATTGCTGAAGAAATGAAGCTGATTAATCAAGATGAATTTAATTTTTGTTGGGTTATTGACTACCCAATGTACCAATATGATGAAGTAAAGAAAAAAATTGATTTTAGTCACAACCCTTTTTCTATGCCACAGGTTGACATGAATTCTTTTGAAAAAGAAGATCCATTGAAAATATTGGCTTATCAATACGACCTAGTTTGTAATGGATACGAATTATCCTCGGGAGCGATAAGAAATCATATTCCCGAGTATTTATTTAAGGTTTTTAATAAAGTTGGATATTCAAAAAAAATGGTAGAAAAAAACTTCTCTGGTATGATAAAAGCCTTATCCTACGGCGCCCCTCCTCATGGAGGTATGGCACCAGGAATAGAGCGTATTGTAATGCTTTTAGCTAACCAAAAAAATATAAGAGAAGTAACTACTTTTCCTCTGAATCAAAATGCACAAGACTTGTTAATGGATGCTCCATCGGAAGTTAGTGACGATCAACTGAAACAACTTTATATTAAAATATCTAAAAAATAGTTAAGATTTACTTTTTAAATTTATTCTAACATCAGTTAAATCAACTAGTTTTTCTTGGTAATTACTTCTAACAAATCCCTTAGAAGTTATATTTTTAACAATCTTTAGGAATTGATCATCTTGTTTGTTTGCTTCTACATTTGATGTTTTAATACTAGGAGTGTGTGCCAGTTCTTCTTTTCCCAAATATGAAATTGCTAACTCTCTGAAAATATAATCTAAAATTGATGTAGCACTTAATATCCTATCGTTTCCATAAACTTTTCCTGATGGTTCAAATTTTGTATCTAAAAAGGCATCAACAAATTCTTCCAAAGGAACTCCATACTGCAATCCAAGCGAGATCGCTATTGCAAAATTATTCATCAAAGCTTTTACTAACTCTCCCTCTTTATTAGTATCAATAAAAATCTCACCTATTTTTCCATCGTCATATTCCCCCGTATGTAAATAAACTTTATGATCAGCAATTGTTGCTTTTTGAATATAACCTTTTCTTCTATCAGGCATTTGAAATCTTTTTTCGTAGTCTTTCTTTTTATTTTTTGTCAAACTTTGAATAGTTTTATTCAAAGCTTCATTTTGGGTTTTTTGTGCTTTGTTTTCTTTAACATGACCAATTTTGACGTTTTCTTTTAAATCAAGTTTACCCCCCGACTCGCCATTCTTAGTTTTTTTAGTCTTTCTGTTATTTATAGTAACGTCGATAATTTCAACTTTTCCGTCATTTCTATTATCTATATTTGATAGCTCTTTTTCGTTAAGATCTTGGAGTTCATGAACAATTTTGAAAGTACAAGTATAATGAGTTTCAACTAAAAATTTTGACATATTTATCCTTTAATGTTTATTGAAAATGGTAATCCTTTAAATATATATAGCATATTTAATATGTGTCTATGTTATAATAATACAATTTTGAATTGTGTGGATTTTTAAATTTTAAAAAATGATAAAACAAATTTTTACATGGTGGAGTTCTCAAACGATAGGAACTTTTATATATACAACTTTTTTTGGAAAATTTGTTGGTAAAGATGATTATGGCAATAAATACTATGAAAATAAAAAAACTGGTAAAAGATGGGTGATATATAAAGGGGAAATTAATGCATCAAAAATAACATCTGACTGGTATTCTTGGATGCATCATATAGAGAATCAGCATCCTCTAGAGAAAAAAATTAAAAAATATTCTTGGCAAAAACCTCATATTGAAAACAAAACTGGCACAAAAGATGCGTATAAACCAAATAAAATTTCAAAAAAAAATAAAAATTTAAAAAAATATGAGACATGGAATCCATAATATATATTTTTTAATTTTATTTTTCTTTTTTAGTTTAGGCGCTCTTAATTCAGAAGAAAGTATTAATCTGAGAGATTTACAACCTTCATTTGAAGAGGAAGTCGACTTTAAAGACTCAGATTCTAAAACTAATGAAAATTCTAAGATTAAATCAAAGCAAAAGGAAAATTTAAAAACCAATGAAATAATTGTTAAATTAAGGGCTTTAGATAAAATTACTGCAAAAACTTCAGATATAGATATTGTACTTGGTAATAAAAAAAGATTTGGATATCTAGAAATCTTTCCTAAAAGATGCGCAAGGTCAAAAAGTAAAAGTGAGAAAGGAGTGGCAGCTTATTTGCAAGTAAAAGACTTATCAGATAAAAAAGACGACAAAGTTTTTGTGTTTAATGGCTGGACCTTTTCATCTAGTCCAACATTACGAACTTTTGATCACCCAGTTTATGACTTGTGGCTAAAAGGTTGTGAAAATATTTAAATGAAATATTCAGATATAACAAAATTAAAACATTTGGCCCAAGATAAGATATCGAGATCTGCAAATCCTGCAGTAGTGAGAAATTCTACTATATTTTTTAAAAGTATGCAGGAACTTTTAAAACATGAAGATATTGTAAAAAAAGGATCCCAAGTAAATTTTTATGAATACGGTAGAGGAGGCAGCCAAACAACTATAGCCCTTCAAAATTTTATTGCAGAATTAGAATTAGCCCACCGAACTTTTTTAACATCAACAGGTTTTGGTGCAGTTGCCTTAGCTATAATCAGTATTTGCAGACCAGGCGATGAAATCATAGTAACAGATGCTGTATACGCACCTACAAGAATTATTACTTCAAAATTGCTTAAAGAGTTTAATATAAAAACACACTTTTACAATCCAGAAAATCTAACAAGTCTTTCAGCCAAGATAAATAAAAAAACAAAAATGATATTTGTTGAAAATCCTGGAAGTAATACTTTTGAATTTCAAGACCTTTCAAAAATAATCAAGATTGCAAAAAAAAATAAGATTATAACCGCTATTGATAATACCTGGGGCACACCATTTTTTATTAAACCATTAAAATTAGGTTTTGACATGTCAATTTCTTCTGGGACCAAATACTTTTCAGGACATTCAGATGTGATGCTTGGAAGTCTTTCAGTGAATAAAAAAGTATACGACAAGGTAAGATTTTGTAATAAACTTTTCGGATATAGAGCATCACCGGATGATGCATACTTAGTTTTAAGAGGCTTAAGAACTCTTGATGTAAGACTAAGAAAACACGAGGAAAGTACAAAAAAAATAATTAACTTTTTAAGAGGAGAAAAGAAAATCAAGGAAATTCTTTATCCGTATCAAAAAGGTACTCAAAATTACGAAAATTGGAAAAAATATTACTCTGGTTCTACAGGCTTATTCTCAGTGGTATTTTTTAGTAAAAATAAGAACTCTATTTACAAATTTATTAATTCATTAAAGCTTTTTGGAATTGGACAAAGTTGGGGAGGTTTTGAAAGCCTAGTTTTATATCAAAGCAATATAATTCAAAGGGTATATAAAAAGTATATTAAACCAAACCACCATATTGTAAGATTTCATGTGGGTTTAGAAGATCCTAAAGATTTAATTGAAGATTTAAAAAAAAGTTTAAGAAGGATTAGATGACATCAAAATTTTTTCCAAATAAAACAGCTTTAATCACCCTAGTTGCTGCTTGCTTCGTAGTCAATGCAACAATGGGAGTAAGACAAACGTTTGGATTATTTTCTGGAGATTTTGAAATTGATTGTGGAATTTCTAATACAGAATTTGGTCTTGCTATAGCATTGCATGCTTTAATTTGGGGAATTGTTACCCCTATTTTTGGAAGATTTGCAGATAAACACGGCGGAAGTAAAATGGTTGTATTTACTTTGATTATTTATGGTGTTGGAGTTTTAGCTTTAGGTAATAATTTTAATACTGGAACATGGTTTCAAATAAACCTTGGTCTTTTAGTTGGAATTGGATTAGGTGGGGCCGCTGGAACTATTTTGGCTCCGGTTGTAACGAAACATTTTCCCAATCAAAGCAGAGGCAAAGCAGCCGGGTATGTAACAGCATTTGGTGGATTAGGTATGTTTATTTTTCCTGTTCTTACTAAATATTTAATGATCGAAGTAGGTTGGCAAAATACATTTACAGTTTTTGCAATAATCTTATTTATAATGTGTATTCCTGGACTTTTTTTAAAAAAACCAGAAGGCGAAAAAGAAAATATAAATTTAGAAAAGAAAGTTGAAAAAAGCGATAACGTGATGAAAGTTTTAAAAGAGTCTTTTGCACATAAAGGTTTTAGATTGTTGGTTTTAGGTTTCTTTGTTTGTGGATTTCAAATCACTTTAGTGGCAACCCATGTTCCAAGATATGTTCAGGATAGAGGACTTGAGGATTGGACTGGTTTTGCAATTTTATCATTAATTGGTTTATTTAACATTATCGGGGTTTTGATTATGGGTTATCTGAGTGATAAATATAGTAAAAAAATGTTACTGGCTGGTTTGTACTTCTTTAGAGCTATATCGATAATGTTATTTATATTTCTACCCCCTTCAAATATTTCAGCAATAGCTTTTGGTGTTACGTTTGGACTTTTATGGTTAGCAACAGTTCCGGCAACAAACGGAATAGTTGCCCAGGTATTTGGCGCTAAGAATTTGTCAATGCTGTTTGGTATAGTTTTTTTAAACCACCAAATAGGATCTTTTTTAGGAGCTTATTTAGGGGGGGTCTTTTATGACCTTTTTGGGAATTATGATTATGCTTGGTATTTAGCAATATTATTATCTTTTGTCGCAACACTGCTGCATCTGCCAATAGACGAAAAACCTATAAGACAAGAAGCAACAATCTAAAGTTGTGGATCATTTTTTTAATTGTTTAATTTTATAATTTAACTAAAGTGTGACTAGGAGGAAATTTATGTTTTCAAAAGAACTTAATAAAAAACTAGACAAGTACCATTTACTTAATCACCCATTTTATAAATCTTGGAATGAAGGAAAATTAACTAGAGAAATCATTAAAGACTATGCTGAACAGTACTATCAGCACGTTAAGGCCTTCCCAAGATATATCAGTGCAACCCATTCTCTTTGCGAGGATATCGAAAAAAGAAAAATTTTGTTAGAAAATTTACAAGACGAGGAGAACAAAAAAGCTGATCATCCAAAGTTATGGAAAAACTTTGCCATAGCCATGGGTGCAGACTCCGAAAAAATTGAAAAAGTCAAGCTTGATTGGTTTACAAAGGATATGATTGATAATTTTTTCCATCAAGCAAGATTGTCATATGCTGAAGGGTTAGCGTCTTTGTATACTTATGAAAGACAAATACCGGAGATTGCTGAAACAAAAATTAGAGGGCTTAAAAAATTTTATGGTGTTAGCTCAAAGAAAGGTTTAGAATTTTTTGAGGCACATAAGGCAGCTGACGTCATTCACAGATCTGAATGTGAAAAGTTATTAGATGGATTATCTAATGACGAAAAGGCAAAAGCTGAAAAAGCTTCTCTATACACAGCTAGATATCTTTGGAATTTTCTTAGCGGAATGACCTCAAAACATAAATTAGAGGTAGCTGCTTAATAAATTTGAAAATTTTTAAGCAATAATATATCAAGGGACTAATGCAGAAGATTAGTTCCAACCGAAGTTTTGGTATAGTTTTTTTTGTAGTTTTTATTATCATTGCACTTTGGCCTTTAATTAACAGCGAACCCATAAGAATATGGCCATTACCTTTTTCATTAATTTTTTTAATACTAGGTATAATTAATTCAAAACTACTTACACCATTAAATAGGTTATGGGCTAAATTTGGAATTTTTTTAGGAAAAGTTATAGCTCCAGCAGTTATGGCAATTGTTTTTTTTGGGATAATTACCCCTATTGGAATTTTAATGAAATTAATCGGAAAAGACCTAGTTGGAAGAAAATTTCTTAATACCAAAACTTATTGGATAAAAAGAGACAAAGATGTAGGAACTATGAAAAGGCAATTTTAATGCTAAGCTCATTGAGAGAATTTTATATATATGTTTAAAAAAAATTATGCAAATAAGCAAAATAATATTTTTGTATTTGATTATTCAGACTCAACCGCAAAAAAAGTTAAAAATTTTTACAAGGATGATCCTTTTCCAAATTATGAACTATCTGATAACAGGGGTACTATCATTTCAAAAGGCGATAAAAATCTTTATACCTTTAATTTAAAGAAATTTATCGGTCATAATAAAAAAATTTTAGAGGTTGGTTCTGGAACATCTCAGCTAGCTAACTATCTAGCTGTAGGTAACAATAATTCAGTTGTAGCTTTTGATTTAAATTTTGAGTCGTTGAAAATCGGAAGTCTATTTGCCCAAAACAACAACATTAATAATGTGGATTTTGTGTGTGGGGATATATTTGATGATATTTTTGAAAACAATACCTTTGATTTTGTGTTGTGTAATGGTGTTCTTCACCATACTAAAGATACATACGATTCTTTCAAACATTCTCTTAACTGGCTTAAAAAAGACGGATACATTTTAGTAGGTTTATATAATAAGTACGGAAGATTGAGGACTTTTTTAAGAAAATACATTTATAAGATTTTTGGAAAGAAAATTTTAATGTTATTTGATCCTGTTTTAAGAAAAATTGAAAAAGGTTCTAGTAAAAAAATTAATGCTTGGATCAAAGATCAATACACTCATCCAGTTGAAAGAACGCATAGCTTTGATGATGTTTTGAAATGGTTTGAAGCATGCAACGTGGAGTTTGTAAATTCTTTTCCTAGCTGTGAAATTTTTACTGAGGTTAATCGGAAGGAACCTTTGCAAAATCTTTTCACACCAGGTAAAAAAGGGAGTTTCGTCGAAAGAATTCTTAGCCAAATATCAATGATATTCACTAGACAGGGTTCTGAAGGTGGATTATATCTTTTTTTGGGTAAAAAAAAGTGATCTCAATTTTAGGAATTTCAGCATTTTATCATGATAGTGCTGCTGCATTGATAGTAGATGGAGAAATTATTGCTGCCGCACAAGAAGAGAGATTTACAAGAAAAAAACACGACTCAAATTATCCATACAAAGCTGTTGAGTATGTATTATCTGAAGGCAATTTAAAATTAAGTCAAATTGACCACATAGTTTTTTATGAGAAGCCATTTTTAAAATTTGAAAGATTAATAGAAACTTATCTCGCGTTTTCACCAAATGGATTCAAGTCTTTTAGCGTATCCATGCCAATATGGCTAAGAGAAAAATTATTTCAAAAAAAATATCTTTTTGATAATTTAAAAAAACACGATAAAAATTTTTCAGATATAACAAAAATCAATTTTTCGGAGCACCATTACAGCCATGCTGCAAGTGCTTTTTACCCATCACCCTTTGAAGAGTCCATTATTATAACATTAGATGGTGTTGGAGAGTGGGCAACAACAACTGTTGCAATTGGAAAAGAGAATAAAATTAATATGCTAAAAGAAATTCACTTTCCGCATTCAATTGGGCTATTATATTCTGCTTTTACCTATTATTTAGGATTTAAAGTCAATAGTGGCGAATATAAAGTTATGGGTTTGGCCCCTTACGGCGAACCCAAATATACCGATATAATATTAAACAAACTTATTGATTTAAAAGAAGACGGTTCTTTTAGATTGGACATGACTTATTTTAATTATGCAACCGGTTTAACTATGACTAATAAAAAGTTTTCTGATTTGTTTGGAGAGCCAGTTAGGAATTCAAAAAAAGATTTAATAAAGCAATTTCATATGGATATTGCTGCTTCAATTCAGATTGCAATCGAAAAAATAATTTTAAAAATGGTATATTCAATTGCAAAAGATTATAAGTCAAAAAATTTATGTTTAGCTGGAGGTGTAGCGCTAAACTGCGTTGCAAATGGAAAAATTTTGAAAAAAAACCTCTTTAAAAATATTTGGATACAGCCCGCAGCAGGCGATGCTGGGGGATCATTGGGAGCTGCTTTAGCGTTATGGTACAATGAGTTAAAAAAACCAAGAAAGATCAATCCGTTAGATGATATGAAGGGTTCTTTTTTAGGACCTAAATTTAATAATGAAGAAATTGAAAAAAAATTAAAGTTTTTAAATGCAAAATTTGAAAAATTATCAGAAGAAAAATTGATAGAGTTAGTGGCGAGTGAAATTGCTAATAAAAAAACAGTCGGTTGGTTTCAAGGAAGAATGGAATTTGGTCCAAGAGCATTAGGCGCAAGATCTATAATAGCTGATCCAAGATCTGAAAAAATGCAAAAAGAATTAAATTTAAAAGTTAAATTTAGAGAAAGTTTTAGGCCATTCGCACCTTCTATATTAAGAGAAGATCTTTCAAATTGGTTTGAACTAGACCAAGATAGTCCTTATATGCTTTTAGTTGCAGAGGTTAAAAAAAACAAACAAATCAAAATGACAGAAGAAAGTAAAAAATTATTTGGAATAGATAAATTGAATATACCTCGGTCATCTATACCAGCGGTAACCCACGTTGATTATTCAGCAAGAGTACAGACCGTACATAAGAATACAAATCCTAGATACTACAAATTGTTAACAAAGTTTAAAGAATTAACTAACTGTCCAATTTTGGTTAATACTTCATTCAATGTAAGAGGTGAGCCAATAGTTTGCGAAGTAGAAGACGCCTTCAATTGCTTTATGGGTACCAATCTAGATATTTTGGTTTGTGGTGATTTTATAGTTTACAAAAATCAACAAAGCCAGTCTTTATCAAAAAACTACCAAGACTCTTTCGAGAAAGATTGATTTATTTTCTAAGAACATCTTTAATTTTCAAAAAAATAGACTCCGCTAAAACTGTGTTTCCCTTATCTGTTAGGTGTATATAGTCAGAGAAATTATCCTTATTTTTTATTAATTCATGAACCGGATCTATAATTATTGTATTTTCATGATGACTTAATAGATCTAGATCTTTATTTAAAATAGCGTTGGTAGTAATCCAAAAACTTTCAGCATAATTAAAATCATATAAAGGCTCATTTCTTAAATTTTTCAAAGTTTCAATTAAATTTTCCGATGTCTCTAGTTCGATTTTTTTTTGTATTTTTTCATCAAATAAAACTGCCTGTTTGACAAGTGCTACTTTAATATTTTTTTGTTTGCAGAATAATATGATTTCCTCCAATGTATCTTTGTATTGATCAGTAAAGTAATAGATATTGTGTTCAACGTTTAAATTATGAGGAGATATAATTTTGTCAGAACTAATACTCATACTTATTATTTTTCTATAAGTTTTAAAAATTAGTCTAAAGGTCATAATATTATCGACCAAAAATAAATTTACTTTTTTTATAAATATATTTTGATTATCTTTTTCAATATTGATTTTTGTTCCTTGGGAGTCGTAAAGCGCTGGATTTCTATTTGAATAAATTATAATTAAATCAGGATCGTAATTTATGGCCTCTGAAAATAATAATTTTCTTATAAAACTAAGTGATTTTGAGCTAAGACCAAAATTTAAAACCTCGACATCAATTTTTTCGTTTTTTAACATACTTTCTAGTTGTGCAGGATAAGTCATATCGTATTCGCTCCCTAGACCCATTGTTGTGGAACCGCCTAAAGATATAATTCTATTCAAACTATTTTTATTTTCTGTAAATTCTTTACCTCTAAAACCTTTTGAATTAATTTTATATTCAATTATTCTATTTTTATTTTTTTGCAAATATTTTCCAGGAACTATTTTGTCAGTTTTTTTATCCCATCTTGTTTTATACTCAATTTGTGATATTTTTGTATAACTAAAAGGTGAAAATAATAGCCCAACCTTTTTTTCGATGGAATAAATAATTATTGATGACGAAAATTCTAAAAATATTAAGGATAAAATTATTATAAAAAAATTAACTATATGACTTTTTTTAATCATCGAATTTTTAAAACCGTCATCGGATCAAGTCTTGTGCCAAACCAGTTGAGTCTTACGTCAAGGTGCGCACCTGTGGATCTTCCAGTTGATCCTACTGTCCCAATCACATCACCTTGTTTTACACTTTGCCCTTTTTCTACATAAATTTTTTGTAAATGCATGTATAAAGTTGAAATACCATGTCCGTGGTCAAATATTAAAGTACCACCGGTATAGAATAAATCCTTTTCAACCATTGTAGCTTTTCCATCTAACATAGCTTTAATTTCAGTACCTTCTTTGGCCGCAAAATCTATTCCATAGTGGGGCCATTTAGGTTTACCATTTAAAATTCTCTGGCTCCCATATACTCCAGTAACTATTGCATTTTCAAGAGGATATATAAATTCATTTTTAAAAAAACTTAAATCACTTTCTATCTCTCTTGCATCAGAGATAATTTTATTTTCTTTCTTGATTCTTTCATAGACCTCCTTAGGAGGCGTGACTTTCTTTTCTGGAAGGCCATCAATTCTCTGAATTTTATACTTTCTCTTTTGTATTTTTTTAACTATCTCGGTCTTTTTTCCATTTTTGTAGGAAGTGATTACAATATCGTATTTTCTATCTCTACCAATCCCGAAAACAAAAAAACCATCTTTGGTAAGTTTTACTTGTTTTTTATCTATCCAAATTTCCGAATTTGGCTCTGTTTTTCCAATTATAAAATGTCCTTGGATGAATTTACCTTGAAATTCTATCGCAAAAACTTTTGAATTTAATAAAAATATTAGTAAAAAGAGCGCTTTATACATTTAGTTGGAATAGTCGTATTCATATTGTATTTTATTAATATTAATGTCAATTAAAAATTTCCTTTTGAATAATAAATCAACTTACAAATTATATTTATATTACAACCTGTATATCAAAAATTTTTATAAAAAAAAAACCGGATATTATTCACAATGGGGAGAAGATAGATATATATCAGAATTTTTTAAAAATAAAAAAAAAGGTTTTTATTTTGATATTGGTTGCTATCATCCAATCAAGTATAGTAATACTTGTCTTTTATACAAAAATGGATGGAGCGGTGTTAATATTGATGCTAACAGAACATCTATAGATCTTTTCAATATAGCTAGACCAAAAGATAATAATATTTGTGCAGCTATATCTGATAATAACAATTTAACTGAATATTTTGTAGATAATATTATGGGGCCAGTTAATACTTTAGATAGGGAAACGTATGAAAAGTTTAAATCTGTTTTCTTTAAAAATATGCATGTGAGAAAAATTAAAACATTAAAATTAGAAGATATAGAGGAACATAATTTATTAATAAAAAAGACTGACTTTTTGAATATTGATATTGAAGGTTTAGATTTTAAGGTTCTCAAACAAATAAATCTTAGAAACTCTAATATAAGTTTAGTTGGTATCGAGACCCATTTACCAAATGGTTCCAAAACCCAGGATTCTGATGATATCTTTAGATACTTAAAAGATCACTCATTTACGATTTTTAAAAGGGTAATTGCTACAACTCTTTTTAAAAGAGAATAAAATGCTGGTTATTATAAAAAAAATTTGTAATAATTGATTATAGATTAAAGGAGTAAAAATGACTAAATTTTATACAATGGGTTGTTACACAGCTAAAGGACTAGCTGGTTTTGTAAATAACCCTTCAACAAATAGAAAGGAAGCTACCCAGGCTCTTGTCGAGGCTGGTGGCGCAAAGATGACCGACTATTCTCTTTTGAGAGGCACATATGATTTCATTGCTGTTTTAGAAGGTACTTTTGAACAAATGGCTGCTGCAAAGATGGTTGCTGTATCAAGTGGAACTGTTGAAAATTTTACAATACTTGAGTCAGCTGATTTAAATAACATTGCTGATATAGCAAAAAAAATGTCATCAACTTATAAAGCTCCAGGTAAATAAATATATGGCTTCTGAAAATAGAACAAGTATACCAAATTCATTACATGAACATTGGATGCCATTTACTTCAAATAAAAGTTTTAAAAAAGATCCAAGACTTATTACTGAAGCAAAGGGAGTATATTTAAAAGACCATAAGGGCAGAACACAAATAGATGCAAGTTCGGGATTATTTTGCAATCCTTTAGGCCACGGAAGAAAAGAGATTATAGAAGCAATTACAAAGCAATTGCAAACTCTAGATTATGTACAGCCCTTTCAACAAGGTTTTGGTGGTTCTTTTGAATTAGCTACAAGAATTGCTAAACATACACCAGGGAATCTGAACCAAATATTTTATACCATATGTGGCTCTACGGCTGTAGAAACAGCTTTAAAAATTTGTATTGCATATCATAAAGCTCGTGGACATGGTCAAAGATTTAGATTCGTTGGTAGAGAAAGAGCTTATCATGGGATGAATATTGGGGCGACCTCAGTCGGTGGAATGATCAATAATGTAAAAACTTTTGCAAGTATTTTAATGCCAGGCGTTGTTCATATGAGACACACGCATTTACCAGAACATAAGTTTGTTAATGGTCAACCAGAAACAGGGGCAGAATTGGCAGATGATTTAGAAAGAATTGTCATGAATTTTGGATCTGAAAATATTGCGGCTTGTATAGTAGAACCAATCTCTGGATCAACAGGAACTTTGGTTCCTCCGAAAGGCTATCTTAACAGACTAAGAGAAATTTGTGATAATAATGATATACTTTTAATTTTTGATGAAGTTATAACTGGATGGGGAAGAACGGGATCATCATTTGCCGCTAAAGAATATGGAGTAACTCCTGATTTAATGACAATGGCTAAAGCAACTACTAACGGCATTGTTCCTATGGGCGTTGTAGCTGTTAAAGAAGAAATTTACGATACCATAGTGAATGCATCGCCTGATGGCGTGATAGAGTTATTTCATGGTTATACTTATTCAGGAATACCTGTAGCTGTAGCAGCAGCACTTGCGGTACAAGATATTTTTGAAAAGGAAGATATTTTTAACAAAGCTAAAAATATGTCCTCATATTTTTTAGACGGACTGTTTTCTCTTAAAGATATTAAGTGTATTGAAAATATTAGAGGTTACGGAATGATGGGCGGCATAGATATAAAAAAATCAGATAGACCTGGTAAAGCAGGATTTTTAACTTATAAAAAATGTTATGAGGCAGGTGTGAATTTTAAAGCAACAGGAGATTGTTTAATTATAGCACCTCCTTTTATCTGTGAAAAAAAACATATAGATGAAATAATAGATAAGTTAAGAAAAGGAATTACAGCATACTCAAAAAGTTTGTAATTAAAAAAATGGGCTTCTATCAGCCCATTCTGAACACTTTAGTTTAAAATTTCATAAAAAACATAAATTAAAATACTTCATATTTTCTTACTACAATGATTAAATAATACAAGGGGAAGGTAATAAAACAGCAATGAGTCTAAACAACAATGAAAGCGGACAAGAATTTCTTTCAAAGTCTTCAAAAGTAGATGTTAACAATCTTATGCAAAAAGTTAACGATGAAAGAAAAAAAAGCAAAAGACAGAATATCGCTATATCAGCAGCAGCTTTATCTGCAGTTGCAGTATTTGGAATAATTTTAACACTATAAAGTTTATCTAACTAAAGCTCTTAAAACTATTGAAGAAAACTCACTAAATAATGAGATCATGTTTTTTGTATTCTCTCCAGAGACCAAGGTAGGATTAGCAGAGATTTGACTCATTAATAGATAATACCTTTTTGTATCCTTATCTTTAAAAACAAGATTCATTTTAACTAGTCTATCCAATTTTCTAATACAAGTAGCTCTAGGAATTCCTGTAATATCAGATATTGAGGTTGCACTAATATTTGCATTTTTAACATCTATATTTTTTGGTAATTTATTATTAATAAAAAAATTAATATCTCCACTAATTTTTGATGACAAAAATGTGATTGTTTGTATAAGAACTTGTATTCCTATTAGAATTATTTCTAAATCTTTAAAGTAATTTTGCCAAAATCTAAAATAACTTAATTGAAAGTTTAAAAAGTGATACCAGTAAAATGAATAATTATTCTTAATTTCTTTTTCTATCTTTGGAAAAGAAAGGTTTGCGTTAGCTATTTTGCCATGCTCATATATGAATTTAGCTAAAGAATTTATTTCCTCTTCAATTGTTTTAATATAAGTATTTTTTAATTCAATTGCTGGCTCCCACCAAATTCTATTTCTATCCTCTTTCCGTAAGTGTTTTTTTTTAATTAATGAGATAATTTTTCGTCTAGTTGTTTCTTTCGGAAGACCAGTATTTCTTGAGATTAGAATAATTTTTTTTTTACTTTGCACAACATCTTTATGGTTGTTCCAAAATTCATCTAAAGATAAATTAAAATCAAGATCTTTCTCTCTTTTTCTTAAAATTTCTAAATGCAAGTCTCGAGCAAAAAGTATTACTATGTGCCCGCCTTCTAAATCTCCATATCTCTTATAGACTCCTGATAAAAATAAACTTTGCATCTCATAAAATGCTGGCATCAGTTTTATAAAATTTTCTGTTATAATTTTTTCTATATTTCTTTTCTCAAACTTTTTTGATCGATCCATATATCTATAATTTTCGTTTGTTCAATATGGGCTAATAAAAACAATTTTGTAATACAATGTCAACAAAGAAAAAAGAAAAGTGTTATGCTAATTATTTTATTTCTTTAAGATCTGAAACCATCATTTCTTTTACTAAATCTGTAAAACTTATTTTAGGTTTCCATTTTAAATCTTTTTTTGCTTTAGAAAAATCCCCTCTTAATTCATCAACTTCAGTTGGCCTGAAATATACAGGGTCTACTTTCACTAAAATTGAACCATTTTTTTTATTATATCCGATCTCTTTGAGACCTTTTCCTTTCCAACCAATCTTTATATTTACATACTTAAAAGCTTCCTCAACAAATTGTTTAACAGTATGACTTTTTCCAGTTGCAATTACATAATCTGATGGTTTTTTTGACTGCAGCATTAACCACATACTTTCAACATAATCTTTAGCTGATCCCCAATCTCTTTTTGCATTTAAATTACCCAACGTAAAAAATTTTCTTTTTTTTCTGTAGATTTCTGAAACCGCTCTAGTTATTTTCCTAGATACAAAATTTTCACCTCTCCGCGTACTTTCGTGATTAAACAAAATACCATTTACAGCAAAAATTTTATAAGCTTCTCTGAAATTTACGGTTGTCCAATAAGAGTAAAGTTTAGCGATCGCATAAGGGCTTCGAGGTCTAAAGGGTGTTTTTTCATTTTGAGGGATTTTTGTGTTTCCAAATATTTCTGATGTTGATGCTTGATAATATTTTGTTTTTTTGTGAAGATTTAAAACTCTAATTGCTTCTAAAACTCTTAAGGCACCAATAGCATCTACATTTGCAGTAAATTCCGGGATATCAAAACTTGTTCTAACATGGGATTGGGCTCCAAGATTATAAATTTCATCTGGTTTTGTAGAGCTTATAATTCTTAAGATATTGCTACTATCTGTAAGGTCACCGTATACCAACTCAAAATTATTTTTAATTTTTATTACACTATTTTCAAATAATAAATGATCAATCCTTTTGGTATTAAAGCTTGAAGATCTTCTTTTAACTCCAACAACTTTGTATTTTTTTTTTAATAAAAGGTCTGTTAAGTAAGAACCATCTTGACCTGTAACACCAAAAATTAAAGCAACTTTTTTTTTCATTTTTTAAAACAAAGTAATAATTTAAATTGTATATTTTTCATTTAGATAATTAAACAATTTTTCGAAATGAGGCTGGTAATAAAAATCAAAAGCCTCCTTTCCAATAGGCTGTATTATTGGAAAGTTAGGACAGGCTTCTAATAATCTAGGCACCTTTAATGCTTCTGCTATAGGATATGCTATAGATGAATTGCCTAAAAAGAATTTTGATGATTTAATAATATTAGCCATATCAAGGTAATTTTCACAATCATAGAATTTTAATTTATTAATTTGTTTTTTTAAGTCCTCGTATTCGTTTTTTAAACCAATAAAATATAAATCATCATAATTATTTAAAAATTTAAAGTTAATAAAATTATTTCTATATCGAAAAGTTCTATGAATAATTATTTTGTTTGAAAGATCTTTGTGTTTTTCTGCTTCAAGATACGGCTGGTTTAAATCTGGTTGTACACCTACAATATGGAAAAACCATCTAGGTGAATTAAAATTTAAATTAATTGGCATCTCTCGAAAAATATTTAAATTTATATCTATCTCTTCATTATTATATTTATCAACTTTATTTAAATATTTTTGATATTTTAATAATGGTATTAGCATATTGAATATTCTTTCATCTATATAAACATTTCCAGCCGGATGCTTGAAATATGGAACATTCATTTTTTTATTGGTTTCAATATAAAGATTGCATTTATGTGTTTTTGATAATTCTTTAATAGTCGCCAAACTGCAAATTATATCACCACAGTGACCTGAATGGAGAAAATTAATTTCATTTTTTTTTTCAATTTTTTCTTTAATACCTTGAATTTGTTGTTCGGTTATATCTCTAAATTTTTTTAAATTTTCACTAATTTTATCTTGTGATTTTAAAAATAAGTATTTTTCTTTATTAAAAAATTTATAAAAAGTTTTTTTAATTATTTTAAACATTATTTAAACACTTGAGAATTTAAATTAACAAATTATACATAGACTAATAGCACTTATGGAATTATTATTGAAGTTAATATATAGTAAGCATCATATTGCTGCCGCAATTATTAATGATGTTAAATTCTTAAATTAAATGAAATCAACCCTGCCAGAGGAATATAATTTTTTGATACCTTCTGCAACAAAGTCTTTAGTTCGTATAGGCGTTAAAAAAGATGGAGGGTACATAGTGGACAATAATTTAATAAAAAAAAGTAAAATTTTAGTATCATTCGGTATGGGAGACGAGTTCTCATTTGAAAAAGAGTTTTTGGAAATTGATAAAAATAATCAAGTTTTTATTTATGATTTTTCTATTAGTCACTTTTATTACTTAAAAGAGTTTTTAAAAAATATTAGAAGAATATTAAAATTTAAAAGAAATTTAGGTCATTTGAAAAAATGGTTTTTAGAATATTTTGAATTTATTAAATTTACACTCATGAAAAAAGTAAGTTTTTTTTCAAAAAAAATTACTAATCACGCAAATTTGAAAAATGAAATAAGTTTAAACAAAATTTTTAAAAATCCAAACTTAATCAATAAAAAAGAAATAATTTTAAAAATAGACATAGAGGGAAGTGAATATGATATAATCGATGATATTTTAAAATATGAAAATAAAATAAGCCTACTTGTGATGGAATATCATGATACACATATAAAAAAAGATGAGTTTTTTGAAAATATTACCAAATTAAAAAAATACTTTGATATAATTCACCTGCACCCTAACAATTATAATAAATTAAATCAGGATGGTTTTCCTATAAATATAGAAATGACTTTTTCGAATAAACGACTTAAGCTTAATACGAAGATAAAAAATTTAAATTTTCCAATATCCAAACTCGATTATCCAAACGACCCTACAAAACCAGACTTAGAAATTAATTTTAATTACAAATTTCAATAAATGAAAAAAAAATCTAAAAATAAAAAAATTATTATTACTGGAGGTTCGGGTTTTCTTGGTAAACACCTATTAGTCAAATTACATCTCAAGGGTTATAAAAATATTAATATTATTAAGAGAAAAAAATACGACCTATCTTGTCCTGATCAGGTAAAAAAGATGTATAAATTTTATAAACCAAAAATTGTTTTTCACTTAGCTGCATCTGTAGGTGGAATAGGCATTAATAGCAAAAATCCAGGAAGGTTTTTTTACGAAAACGCAATGATGAATTTAAATATTATACACCAAGGGTATAAACATAACGTGGAAAAAATAATCTCAGCAGGTTCTGTTTCATCTTATCCAGCAAATGCTCCATTACCTTTAAAAGAAAAAAACTTATGGGATGGATATCCTCAAGATATAAATTCTTCATATGGAATTGCTAAAAGAATAATTCACTCTCATTCTATAAGTTATGCCAAACAGTACAAATTTAATTCCATATTACTTTTGCTTACAAATCTTTATGGACCTATGGATAATTTTAACCCAAAATCTTCACATGTAATTGCCGCTCTAATAAAAAAATTTGTAGATGCAAAGAGAAAAAATAAAAATTTTGTAGAAGTTTGGGGTGACGGAAAAGTGACTAGAGATTTTTGTTATGTCGACGATATAACAAATGGTTTTATAAAAGCAGCAGAAAAATATAAGATACAAGATCCAATAAATCTTGGATCTGGAAAAGAGGTAAGCATTAAGAGAATTTCGTTATTAATAAAAAAAATATTAGGATTTAAAGGAAAAATTAAGTGGAACAGAAACAAACCTAGCGGCATAAGAAGAAGATATGTAAGTATAAAGAGAGCTAAAAAAGAATTAAATTTTAACCCTAAAATTTCGTTAGAAGAAGGCCTTAAAAAAACTATTAGTTGGTATCAAAAAAATAAATAAAAAATGGGAAAAATCCAGCTAATTAAAAAAAAATTTCAATCTTTATTTAAAAATTTTTTCTACAAACTTTTCATGTTGTTTCACGGTAAAATTAATGGGGTAATAGATTATAAAAATAAAAACTTTGAAATTAAACACGTAAATTTTGATGATAATACTAAATACAGAGTTTTCGAAGTATCAAAATGCAGACTTTATACTGATACAATACATGATACCGCTGTAATTTTAGAAAATAAAATTTTAGAAGGTCCATCGTTTCAATACAGAAATAATAAAAATTATTCTGCAAATAAAAATATTGTTTTTACTAAAGGTACACCAAAAATAAAGAGAAATTTAAATGGAAGCGTCATGTCACTTTTGACTGGAGGAGGGGGTAATAATAATTATTGGCATTGGCTGTATGATGTTTTGCCAAGATTTCACATTTTAGAAAAATTAAAAAGTATTAAAGATATAGACTTTTTTTTATTACCAAATTTAGAAAGGAAATTTCAAATCGAGACTTTAGATATACTAGGCATACCAAAAGAAAAAAGATTATCTAGCATCAATCATAGACACATTTTTTCTGATAAATTATTTGTCGTAGATCACCCATATAATTTAAAAAACGATCCTACTATTGACTCTCTTCATATACCTAAATGGATTATAAAATATTTAAAAGATAATTTTTTAAAATTTGAAAATGAGCAAAATAATTTTCCAAAAAAATTTTTCATCGATCGTTCTGACGCAGTATCCGGTCATGCAAAAATGAGGAAAATAGTAAATGAAAATGAAGTTAAAAAAGAATTACAAAATAATGGTTTTCAAATTGTTACATTGAGCAATTATC
>CACHPL010000003.1 GCA_902581795.1 uncultured Pelagibacteraceae bacterium
TTAAATTCGTCTATGTTAACATAGTCAAAAATTTTAGATTTTGAATCAAACAAATAATTAATAACATCCTTGTTTTGAAAATCTATCAAAGTTTTAATAGAACAATTAAAGCCTTTTTTTACTCTGTCTGTTCTAATATCATCAACAAGAATATCTTTTAAAGCTGATCTCAAAATGTGTTTACTGTAACCATTATTTATTAATAATTCTGGAGAAAATGAAAAGCAAAGATCAAATAGCTTTTTATTTAAAAACGGAGATCTATTTTCAACTGAGTACATCATGGAATTAAGATCTTCATTGTTAAGCGTTGGTTGAACCTGTTCATAAAAAAGTTCGTTTAATCTTCGATTAGAAAAAAGGTCGCTAGTAAAATTTTTTTCTATAAAATTATATTTTTCTGGTTTGTTTAAATATTTTGACAATGTTTGACTGTGATCATAAATATATTCCCTGTAGTTTGGATCATTAATAAATAATTTTTCATTTTTAAAAATTTCATTTCTTATCTGTGGCTCAACATATTTTTTCCAATTTTTTGAATTTTTTTCATAATTTGGGCTATTTTCTAAGTATTTTAAATGCATCAAATAATGATCATAATAACCTGAAAATAATTCATCTGAAGCTGTGCCTGAGATGGCGACTTTGTATCCTGAATTTTTAATAGAGTTAATTAAGCATGATTGAAGATATTGAGCTAAAGAATATACAGGGCTATCGTGGTATTTTATTAAATTACTTAAGTTATCAATAAAGTTTTCTTTGGATATGTGTATAATTTCATTTTCACAATTTAAATCTTTAACTACTTTTTTTACATTGTTTTCCTCATTATATCTAAAATCCTCATCGATGATTGAAAAAGTTTTAATTTTACAATTAAGTTTTTTTACAGCAATTGATGCGAGTCCACCTGAGTCTATACCACCACTAAGACAAAATGCAGCTGGTACATCTGCTCTTATTCTTAATTTTACAGTTTCAATTAATAGATCTCTTGTAAGACTAATAGCTTCTTGACTAGAAATATTTTTATTTATTTTAACTTCTTGATTCCAATATTTTGTTATTCTTATTTTATTTTTATAATTACATTCTAAATTCTCAGAATAACCCAAAAGTTTAATATCGTTATAAAAAGTTTTGTTATCTTTAAAAATAGATCTTGGTCCAAAAGATAGAAGTCTATTAATTTTTTTACTGTTTATTGAAAATTGTTTCCCTGATAACGATTTTATAAAACTAATTTCGGAGCCAAAATAGATGCCTTCTTCTGAAATAAAATAATATAAGGGTTTTTCAGCAAACCTATCTCTAGATAAAAATAACTTTTTATTTTTGTTGTCAAATATAGCAAAGCTCCACATGCCATCAAAATAATCAACACACTTTTCACCATAAATAATATAATAGTTTAATAAAATCTCTGTATCTGAACTTGTGTATAGTTTTATACCTTTTTCAATTAATTTTTTTTTAAGCTCCAAATAATTATATATTTCTCCATTAAAAATTAGAATGTAATCTCCGATTATAAATGGCTGATTTGAACGACTATTTAAGTCAATAATACTAAGTCTGCTATGAAGTAAATAAATGGATTTTTCATCAGAAATTTTCTTCTCGTAGTGAGAAGAAAAGTCCGGTCCTCTATTCTTCATTAAAGCTAAACTTTTATCAATAATACCTTTAGAAATTATTTTTTTTCCAAAAAAACCTGCAATACCACACATAATTATTTATTTGAATTTTTTTTTAATTTATTCATTAACTATTATTTGGGGCTCCTGACTAATAATTTTATATTTTGTCATCTCAATTAACTTGTAATAATTCCATATTTTTTAAACTACCCTTAAAACTCAAAATTTTTATAAAATTTTTTTTTGTTTTAACGTAGTAATTTTCTTTCACTTTTATAACCTGTCCTAATTCCATATCTTTAGTTTTGATTTTAGCAATAGAGCATTTGTAAATATAAATTTTTTTTCCATACTTATTCAAGGTAAAAGCTCCAGGATATGGTTTAGACAATGCTCTAACAAAATCATAGATCTTTTTACTATTTTTATTTTTCCAATCAATTTGTCCATCATTTTCTGTTCTTTGAGGAAAATACATTGATTTTTTATTATTTGTTTTTAAAAATGGTTTTTTTGTTATTATTTTTTTTATGGACTTGTATAAAAGTCCAGGAAATATTTCATTTGAGATTTCGTGAACTTTTTTAATATCATAATTTTTTTTTAATTTAAAAAAATATTTTGATACGAGAGGTCCTCCATCGATTTTTTTATTAACTTTTATAACTGATAAACCAATTTTTTTTTCAGCATTTATAATCTGCCAATTTAAGGGTGATCCACCACGGTATTGAGGTAAAGGTCCGGCATGTAAATTTAATGTACCATATTTTGGTTTATTAAATAATTTTTCTTCTAATATATAAGGAAAACCACATAATAAATTAAGATCAATTTTTTTCTTAAAAATAATTTTCTTTAAACTATTTAAATCATTAAAATTTATTATTTCAAATTTTAATTTTCTCAATTTCAGATTATTTACTATTTTGGTACTTAGATTTTTTTTTGATAAATAAATATTTTCTATATTTATATCTTTCTTTTTACGAAGAAAGTTTAAAACTTTTAAACCTCTAGTGTTATTAAAAAACAAAAGAACCTTTAATGGTTTCATTAAAATTGTTTTTTATAGTAAATATTCTTATACCACTTAATGTATTTAGAATATCCAATATCTAATGGCCAATCTGATTTATAATTAATCAATTTTTTTGCTTTAATGGTAGATAAAGTTCCTCTAAAAGGGGTGAGTTTGTCCCTTTTCTTATAAGATACTTTTATATTTGGAAATTCTTTTTTTAAATTATAAAATAATTTGTTTATCGTTTGTGATTTACCGTATGTAATATTAAAAGTTTGATTAATTGATTTTTTTGATTTTAAAACACAAACTATTCCCTTTACGAGATCTTGAATATATGTAAAATCTAATTTTTCTTCACCATCTCCTTGTATTGTAATTTTTTTATTATTTAGTGCGTTTTCTATAAAAATTTGACCCACCCTCCTACTTATACATCTTTCTCCATACAAAGCCGAAGGTCTTAATATAGTATAAGGTAAATTAAATGTTTGATTGTAGGCTTTAATTATTTTTTCAGCAGAATATTTTAAAGCTCCATATATTCCAATAGGCTCACAAATTTCATTTTCGTCAACTTTGCTTTTTTTAAAATTGCCATAAACCATACTGGAAGATAAAAAAATAAAATGTTCAATATTATTTTTTGAATTATCAAGAGAGTTCTCTAGAGTTCGCAAACTGTGATCAAAGGTTGAATGTGGATCCTTATTTGATCTATCAGCATGCGAGACGGCTGCTAGATGTATAACAACCTGTGGTCTAATTCTGTTAAATTCACTGCTTAACGCATGATAATTTCTTGCATCTAAGATTTTTAAAGGAATTCTATTTTTTTTTAGAAGACTTAATCTTTGTTTAATTATTTTTTTTGCTAATTGTGGAAACGAAAGATTATTAATATTTTTATTCAATGTCTTAAGATTGTTTACTTTCAAGCTGTCGATGATTGACACATTTGCTCCAAGCTGTTTCAATTTCAATGCTAAATTATGTCCTATAAAACCAGCACCACCTAAAATTAAAATTTTTCTATTTTTTATATGATTTTTTTTCATTTAAAAATAACCCAAAGATCCGAGATCGATTCCGCTTTCTTTTGAGATTGCTTTGTTACTTTCAGAATAAAAGCTTTTAACTTTTTTCTGTTTAAAATAATCTATTTCAATTTCACCAGTTTTAGTAAATTTCATTTTTTCTCTTAAGCTATTTTTAAAACGTTTTAATTGTTTGGAATCTTGATAAAATTTTTTATAAAAATCAAATAAATTTAGAAAACTATGTATTTTTGAAAAAAATTCAAAAGTTCTTTGGAATTTATTTTCTCTTAAAGCAAAAGACCTGCCTTTTTTTGTTATGGTACTTAATTTTTTTACACTTTTATTCTCACTAATTTTAAATTCAGTATTTAAGAAATTTTTAATTCTATTAAAATATACTTGGGGGGTTTTTTCCAGCTGTTCTAGAGGCAATATTAATATTTCTTCACTAAAAAAAAATCTTAATTTTTTATATTGATCATAAAAATTAAAAATTTCTCCGTATTCATAATTATCTGGTGATGTAAATTTTTCTAAAAAATTATCTAGGCTTTTAAAATTTTTTTTCTGCCTATAATGATCAAAAGAGTAAATAGAACTCATTAAATCAATTTGGTTTCTTATTGTTAATATAACTTTTATCTTTAAATCCATCTCATTTTTAATAGAATTGATTATCTCAGCTAAGACTAATAAATTTGTATCACCAAAATAATTAATTCTATCAAAAATTGTCTCGTCTGATAGGATGAATTTTTTTTTGTCACTTTTTTTTATAGCTTTAACTAAACAATTTTTATATTTTTTCATTCTGTAATCAAGATTGAATGGAAGATTATTTTGAAAAGAATATTTTCTAGGGAAAACCTCATTTTGCAATTGCATTAACTCGTAATTTTGACCAGTGTTTGTTTGTTTGTTTTCCAAAAATATATTTTTGCTATTTTTATTAAAATAAAAATCATGAGGTTTAGATAAACATTCATATTCTTTTAATTGAAAAAAAACCTTCTCTTGTAAAAATGTAGTTGCACACCTTTGATAGCCGCCATGTAATACTATTTCAATCATTCTTAAATATTTCCGTATTTTCTAAGTTTTTTTCTAATTTCTGTAGCTGAAATTTTTTGAATACTCTTTTCTAAAACTATTTCTTCAATTTTATACCCAACTCCTCTACCATAACAAATATTTGTAATATTGGGAACCAAGGAAATTTTAATTCGATTTTCAAAATTTTTTAATTTTTGAAAAATATTTTTTTTAACTGTACCAAAGTCAAAAGGATTGTCTCCAACACCATGTACGTCTCTTACCATAATGTTGACCTGACCAGTTTTTTTTATTACTTCCTCAAATAATTTTTGATGCCCAAAGTGCCATGGTTGCCACCTGCCAAGCATTTGGGCCGTTGGTTTTTTATTATCCCACACATATTTTTGAATTTTATCTGCTATTTCTATTGCTTTAAGCTCAGCATTTTTTTCAGAGACTTTAAAATCGAATTTTTTTGGAATTTCAAACATCTTATTGGTATCCTCGAATCTACTTTTTTTTATAGTGTCCATAAAAACTAAAAAATTAGGCTTGAAATCGTTTCTAGTTTTCTCGGTAGGACAAACAAAATCTGCGATAACATGTTTTCCCTTCTTTAAGTACTTTTCAGATAAATCTTTCATTCGCTTTGATTGTCTAAGTCTTCCGTCAGGACTAAAATCCCAATCATTTGCATCTTTCCTTACTTGGTCTGCGTTCAGCCAAATGGCATCAATCATAGGCGCGAGTATTCTGCTAAGATAAGATTTTCCAGCACCAGGTAGACCCATAACTAGTATTTTCTTTTTCATTTTTTAATTTCCTTATTTAGTATTTTAGCAAATATTTTTTTTATTTTAATTGACATGAAATCTAAACTTTTTTTATTTACATGTGGTCCGATAGGCAGACATATTATTCTATCACTAAATTCACTTGCTGTTTTATAATTAAAAGAACTCAATTTATATTTTTTTTTATAAAAATTTAACCTCGGAATAGGATGTGGATAATATATGCTGCTACCTATACCATAATTTTTCAACAAATTAATTATTTTTGACCTATTATTTTTTATTTTTTTTGAAATTAAAATTGATAAACAATAGTGACTACCTTTAATAAAACTATTTAAATTAGGTACAATTGATAATCCGTTTATATTGGAAATTTTATTTTTAATATAATTAAAATTTTTAGATCTTTTTTTCAAAAAAGTATTAAATTTTTTTAATTGAATAATTCCAAGTGAAGCGTGTATTTCGCTCATTCTGTAGTTATACCCTAAATGATCAACGTCGTATATACCTGGATGAGTTCTTTGATCTAAACTTTTGTTGTAGCCAAATGCTTTCTTTTTTCTTAAAATTTTAGAATATTTATTACTATTTAAAATAATCATTCCGCCTTCAGCAGTAGTAATATGCTTGACTGGATAAAAGGAAAAAAAACCTGCATCGCCATAAAGGCCGACATGTTTGTTTTTAATTTTAGCACCCAAAGCTAAAGCACAATCTTCTAGTAAATATAATTTATATTTTTTTGCTAAAGAGCTTACTTTAATCATATCTACTGGATTTCCTAAATAATGAACTACAGTGATTGCTTTGGTTTTTTTGGTAATTTTTTTTTCTATTTGCTCTACGTCAATATTTCCTGTTGGAAACTTGCTATCAACAAATACTGGTTTTGCCCCAACTAACTCAACCGCATGAGCAGTTGCAACATGTGTCTGAGCGGGCAAGATAACCTCGTCGCCTTCACCTATATTTACAGTAAAATAGAATAGGTGCATACCTGCGGTACAAGAAGAAACAGTAATTGCATCTTTGGCTCCGGTATACTTTCTAAAATCATTCTCAAATTCTTTAGATTTCAAACCGTGAACTAACTGACCACTTTCCAATACTCTTTGGACAATATTTTTCTCCCTAAAATCGATCTGTGGTTTTCCAAAAGGTATTTTTATTTTTTTCATAATTAAATTTTTACTTTTTCCCACTTTTGAGTCTTGAGAGATTTATCAATCGCTAAACATGATGCCATGGACGCAAATACATCGGATAATTTAATATTGAAATTTTTATTTTTTTTAAAAATACTTTCTATAAAAGAATTTAATATTTTATCTTTATATTTAGAGTCAATTTTATATTTAATATTTTTTGATTTTGATTTTTTTTTTCTTGATTTAAATAATTCGATTTTATTTCTAGAAACAATTATTGTTCCAGTTGAACCATAAATTTTCATAGTGTGATGATGTGGGGTAACACACCCAAAATTAGATGAAACCTTACCCGTTACACCACTCTTAAAATTAATAAGACTAACTACGTTATCGTTAAATTTAAACTTTGATTTTTTAGTTTGAAAATTATTGCCCAAAGAAACAACTTTTTTAGGTTGGGAATTAAGCATCCAAATCATTAGGTCAATAATATGAATGCCCCCGCCTTGAGTTACAGAATAAAATGGAATTTTACCACGCCAACCTTTTTTAAGTTTTGATATTCTTCCATAATTATATTCTCCTTCAATATGATAAATTTTGCCTATTTTATTTTTTTTAATCAAATCATAAATTTTTTTAAATTTAGGATGATTTCTTAAAACAAAATTTGATAAAAATTTAACTTTATATTTTTTAAGGTTTTTTTTAATTTTATAATATTGATTGAAATTTTGACAAAAGGGTTTTTCAACAAATATATTTTTTTTATTTTTTATAGAATTCATTATCTGTTTAAAGTGAAAATTGTCATATGAAGCAATTGATACAAGATTAATACTCTTGTTATTGATTATTTTTTCTGGATCTTCTGTGAAATTACAATGTAAAATTTTAGCATATTTTTTTAACGAATTTTCTTTATCACAAATTGAGATTAATTCACAAAATTTACTTTTTTTAAAAATTTTTGCATGATTTAGCCCAAATCCTAAACCAATAGTTCCTGCACGTATAATTTTTTTAAATCTCATTAATTTTATTTTTTTCGATATTAAAAATTTTATTTGAAAAATCATGAAAATTTTTTTTATGTGTTACATTTATTAACGTTTTTTCTTTCAATTCCTTTGTGATCAAATCATAAATCTCTAATTCAGTATTCAAATCTAAGGAATTGGTAGCTTCATCAAAAATTATTAAATCAGGATTCTTATATAATGCTCGCGCTATACCTATCCTTTGCTTCTGTCCACCTGAGAGCTGAACTCCAGTTTCTCCAACGTAAGTGTCAATTTTATTTGGAAGTGTTTTTACAAATTCATCTAATTTTGAAATTCTAATACATTTGTTTAGGTGTTGATTTTTTATATCTTCCTGCGTTTCGCCAATTGCTATATTTTTCTTAATTGTTTCATCAAAAAGATATATTGATTGCGGAACGTAGCCAATTTTTTTACACCATAATTCCTCGTTAAGAATTTTTTTATAATTATCAATATATATGTTACCTTTAGAAGGTTTTTGAATTCCTAAAATTATATCTATTAGAGTTGATTTTCCTGATCCTGTATCCCCAGTTATTACGATCTTATCTCCTTTGTTGATTTTGAGATTCACGTCCTCTAATACAAATTTATCTCTGTTAGTATATTTAAAATAAATATTCTTTAGTTCAATTGAATTTTTAAAATTAAAATCATCTTTCAAATTTCTAATCTTATCTCTTTGGTTAATTTCGATATTTTTAGATATATACTCAACAGGAATTTGTGAAAATTTGAATGTGTTGATTGAAGACAAAATATTATTTAATGATGGAAGCATTCTAATTGCTGATAAGGAAAAAACCCCAAGGATAGCAAATATTTTTGTATTATTTTCCCCGCTATAAAGAAGAAAAATAGTAAGAAATATTACACACAAAACTGCGATAATCTCAAAAAATATTCTTGGTAATCTCAAGATAATATGCCTGATTGAATATATTTTTGCTAAAAGCATAGTAAGCTTTTTATAGTTTTCTATAAAGAATTCTTCCTTAGAAAAAGTTTTGACCTCTTTTATACCCATAAAACTTTCCTGTAACCTTTGAGTTCTTAAAATTTCTTGTGCCTGTCTCATTTTTCCAATTTCTTTAGATTTTTTTGTGCTGAAATAGAAAAAAACGGTACTAAAAAAAATAATTGTAAAAGTTGATATACTAAAACCCAATGGCTCAATCACAAACAAAAGTGTAGAGATGCCTAGTATTAATATTACATTTGTAAAAAGAGAGAGAAGTGATTGAACAGCTTCTCGTAAAACCAAAGTATCTGTTCTAATTCTAGTTATTAAATCTGCTGAATTATTTTTAGTATGAAATGTATAATCCTTCTTAATAAATGCAGAGAAGAGTTTTTTAGAAACATTCTCTTGGGTATCAAATGCAAATTTACCTTCGACCCAATAATAATAGGTTAAAAAAATATTTTTAAATACATAGATGGTCAGAAGCACAATCAAACTTATAACAGTAAATTCTCTTATAGTCGGACTCCCAATTATTTCGTTTAAATTGTTAAAAATTGGGTAGAGTTCAAAAAAATTTTCATTTCCCAAACTAATAATAATTGGCACAACAAATCCAATACTTAATAATTCAAGGATGGTTGATATGACACTGAATAAACACAAAATAGAGAAAGAGAATTTTTGATTATCATCAAAAATTGTCCATATATTTTTAATTATTTTACGCATTATTAAAATTGTATTGTATTTTTAAACCTTTAATACATTTCTGTTGGTACTTTTAAACCCGTTTCTACAGTCAAAAACCACTTTTGTATTTTTTGATATAAAATCATAATCAAAAAGATCGTGGTCGGTTACTAAAATAAAAAATTTTAAAGATTTCAAAAAATTTTTGTTTTTCAGTTTTTTTATATCTATAAATTCAAATTTATTAAAATTTTTATCTTTTTTATTTTGTATAAATGGATCACAAATCATAATATTTTTTTTGAAGATTTTTTTTATTAATCTATAAATTTCTATAGCTGGTGACTCTCTTGTGTCATCTGAATTTTTTTTATAAGAAAAACCACCAATAACAATTTTTGTTTTTTTGGTAATATTATTCTTTTTTTTAAAATAATTTTTAATTTTTTTTGTAATTTCTTTAGGTCTATTATCATTAATCAAACTTGCAAGATTAATAAATTTAGTTTGTAAATTATATTGTTTAGCTTTCCATGAGAGAAAATGAGGGTCGACAGGAATACAGTGGCCTCCAACACCTGGGCCGGGATAGAATGGTTTAAAACCAAATGGTTTTGTGCTTGCTGCTTTGATTGCCTCATAAATATTAATATCCATTTTAGAACTAATTTGGAAAAGTTCATTTACCAAACCTACATTTACAGCTCTATAAATATTTTCTAGTAACTTTGTAAATTCAGCAGTCCTTATGCTGCTCACAGGATGGATTTTATCAATGATATTGGAATAAAGATCTTGAACTAAAGTTTTACAATGATTTGAATAACCGGAAACCACTTTCGAAAGATTGCCTTTTATAATAGAAAAATTTAAATTTCCAGGATCCTCTCTTTCGGGTGAATACCCTAAAAAAATATTTTTTCCTATTTGCAATTTATTTTTTTTAAACACCGGCAAGAAAAATTCCTCAGATGTTCCTGGATAACTTGTACACTCAAGAATATATAATTGATTTTTCTTTAAATATTTTTTTATTTTACTAACAACGTTAGCAATATCATTTAATGCAGGTTTTTTATTTTTATCTATTGGTGTTGGAACACAGGTTATAATTATGTCAGATTTTGAAATATTATTAAATTTTGTTGTTGCAGTAAAATTTTTCCTTAGAGCTTTTTTTATTTGTAAGTCAGAAATAGTGGAGATGTAACTTTTTTTGGAGTTTAAGGATTTAATTTTTCTTTGATCTTTGTCTATACCAATTACTTTAAAACCAGATTTAACAAAAGCCAAACTAAGTGGTAAACCAATATATCCTAGACCAATTACAGATATGGTAGACTTTTTATTTTTAATTTTTTTTCTTATTTGTGAAAAATTTATATTATTTTTCATAAATTAAATTTTTTTTAATAATTCTTTCCAGTTGCATTTGAATGGTCTATGCAACTTTTCAAAAATTGGATAAATGTTTTTGTAATCCTGCAGATTATCTATCGTAACTCTTTTTTTTGATAGATTTTTTTTATAAAAAATTCTTTTTATCAATGGGCTCGTAAGTATTTTTTTATTTTTATACATGTTCAGAGTAACGTGCTCCAATTCTTGTTTGTTGAGTCTTTTTTTGTTTGTTTCAAATAGTTTTTTTGCAGTAAAGATTTCCAATGTTATACCGTAAGGTAAATTGTGTATTTTGTTATTTATACGAAGATAATCTATTTTTCTTTTTTTTATCTCGTCAATAAGTATTTCTACCAAATTGCCATCTGGAAAAGGATTGTCTGCCGTAGCTCTTATAACTAGACCATTTTTGTTAAACTTTTTAGTAATTTTTACAAATCTTGAAAAAACATTTTGTAGGCTTCCTCGAAAATATTTTATTTTATATCTATCAAGAATATGACATAAATAATCATCGCTCTTATGTTTGGATGTAGCAACAATCAATTTTCTACCTTTGTTAGATAATCTTTTAGCGCATAAAACTGCAAGTGGTATATTTTTGAAAGATGACAATGACTTGCCTGGAAGCCTTTTTGAACTACTTCTAGCCTGAAGTATAATTAAAATCTTATTTGACATTTCTAGATTTAAAAATTTTTTCTTACTCTTCTCAACGGCCTTAATCCGTCTAAAGGATCGGCTCTAAGTATTCTTTCTTTTTTTTCTTCCTTAGAAAAGTTTTTTTTATAGCTTCCATCAACCTTTTTTTCTTTTTCTATAAATTCAATTACTTCTTTGATTTCATGGGGGAGCCAACAATGATTGCCACTCTTATGTTCCCATCCCTTTCCATCTAAATCCAAATGAAATTCAATAAGATCAGCATTATGGTTGCGAATAGCAGAATAAATTATTAAGGGATTCACAGTATGATCTGACCAACCTACATCGCAATTAAAAAAATTTTTCATAAAATCTATGGATTTTAAATTACAAGAGGATATGTTTGCTGGGTAATTTGAGACACAATGTAATAGCTCAATCTTTTTACAATTATTTTTCTTTAGTACTTTTACTGCTTTTTTAACTTCTGAAAAGTTAGCCATTCCAGTAGATAGCAAAATTGGCTTTTTAGTTTTTGAACAACTTTTTAATAGATCACTCCACAATAGTTCGTATGATGCAATCTTAAAAAAATCTACGTAAGGTTTTAAAAAATTAACTGAATCAATATCAAAAGGAGTGCAGCAAAATTTAATTTTCTTCTTTTTACAGTAATTTGAGATCGCTGGTATAAATTTCCTTGGTAGTTCTCTTTTCCTTTTTTTTAAAGCTTTTTTATAAAGTTTTTTTGCATTATTTGAGTATAAATTTGGTATTGTAAAAAGTTGAAATTTCACAGCATAACACCCAAGAATTTTTGCAACATCAACAAATCTCAAACATCTCTTTAGATCTTTATTGTGATTACTACAAACTTCCGCGATAAATTTAGCTTTATGCATATTGGCCTGTCTTATTGAATTACAGATTGTGTTCTAAATAATTTAAAATTTTTTCTTTTACTTTCCCTTTGTCCTTTAAAGAATAAATTTGATTTATATTATTTTTTTGGATTTTTATTTGATCAGAATTTTCTGATAGCATAAGACGCGTTTTCTCTAAAATTTCATTATAATCCTGACAAAAAATATCGGAATTATTCATCTCTTTAGATCTGGCCGGAATATAGCCTGGCAAGTTAGAAATGATTTTTTTTAAATTATGCGTATAGTCATAAAAAATCAAAGGCTTTCCAAAAGCCAAACATTCATCTGCTAAAGATGTTCTTTTTGAAATAATCAAATCTGCATTTGCACAATATCTATAAGAATGAAAAAACTCAGAATAGTTTTCTGCAATACTTACATTTGGAGCTTTATTTATTTTTGTCAAAGATGATTGAAAGTAAGGTATATCTTTCCATCCAAAAGTTCTAAATCTAAATATCAAATGTACATTTTCAATATCATTTGACAACTTTAACATATCATCTATAAAATTTTTTTGAGATTTCCAGTTAATTGTCATATCAAAATTAGAGTCAAAGTGAGGAAATTTATCCAATCCAATGCCCAAAGCAACAATAATTTTTTTACCCATTTTTTTTTGAATAGAAATCTCTTTTGGAATATCTTTTTTATAATACGCAGATAAATAATCAGCTCTATACTGACCAACAGAGATTGAATTTTCAACTTGAAAATATTTTGAATTTTTTATGGTTTCATTCATATAATCGCTGCAAGTAAAGTATGTGTCTGCAATTACATTATAAAATGATTTAAATAGTCCTCCTACAAATCTTTCTTGTGTAGCTACTATTTTTATTTTTTTTTTTTTAAATGCAAAAATTAGACCTTTTGGACATAAATGATCATAATCTATTAAAGCTAACTTTAATTCTTTAAATTTTTCTAGTTTTTCTAAATAAATAATATAGCTAGAATATTGGTACATTAATAGAAACCAAGCTAAAAAATTTTTCCAGCTAGTTATACAAGAGAACGTTTTTGTTGAACCTTTAAGTAATTTGAAGAGAAAATTTGTTTTTGAAATACTAATTTTTTTTAAATTTAACCACAGAAATTCATCACTCGGTTTGTCAAAGTTATCATAGTCTAAATGTATTATGTTTTTTTTATTAAAAGGTGAGTCTTTTTTTTCTGAGTAATAAAGTTTTTTTTCGTACAAATTATTACTTGCAGAAATACCTTTGTGTACGACTAATGCTACTTTTTTATTAAATAAATCATTAGAGTATAGTTTTTTATTAAAGTTTTTTTTGTTTGAAATTTTTTTAAAAAACATAATAAATATTTTTTCTATAAAATTAAGTGGAATTAAAATTTTTTTTACATTTGAAATTTTATCTATAAAATACAAAGTCCAAAAATTAAAGCTTACAAATACTATTTTTTTATCTTTATTTAATTCACTCCATATTTTTATTTTTGTAGAAATATCTGAAGTTTTAGCGAACAAATGGTCTTGTAAAACTAACCTCAAATCAATATTTTTTAATTTATCAATTAAGAAAACCTTACAAAATTTATCTAAAATTTTCTCTGAAATTAAAATTTTATTTTTTTTAAAAAGAATTTCATTTTTATCAAAAGAACTTTCATAAAAAACTTCATATGGAATATTTTGTTGATCATTTAATGGCAAAGGAATAACTTTATTTTTTTTCAGTTTACCAAAAAGTTTTTCTTTATTAAATTCATTGCAAATAAGATCTAAATAAAAAATCTCTAAATTTAAAAAAGTCAATATTTTTACTAACGGATATGATCTTTCAGAGATACTTTCAAAAATTATATTTATTTTATTTTTCAAAATCTATTTCCTCATTTATAATTATTTGTGTAAAGTTCGTTGAATTTAATTATTTAGACAAAGCTCCGCACTTGACTAATTTAACATTTAGCTATTGCATTAATCATTAAACTTGTTTTTATAAATTTTTAAAAACCAGGTTTTTATTACTAATCCTTAATTTCATCTCGTTGATAGTGATATTCAAAAAGTTTTTTTCTCTATCAACGATCCTAAAAATTTTTCTATAAAAAGGTCCTGTTAAAAAAATAAAATCGCTTTTATCTATGAATGAAAAAAATGAATTTCTAATAGTGCCTTCTTTTTCATGTTCTCTACATTTATTTAAAAAATTAGAAATATTATTTTGTGATATTTTAAAATTATCAAGAATTGATTTTAAGCCGATGCTAAATTGAATTAAATTTATGAAGTTTTTTTCTTTAAATTTATCACATTTCACAAACATGTAATCATTTAAAATATTTTCTTCGACTTCATAACTGGAGTTCTTTTTTTTTAATTTATATTTAATTTTTGGAATATAGAATTCAATTTTTGAATTTATTTTTTTCTTCAGATCCTGAATTAATTCCAACTCTTTTTTTTTTTTATACTTAATAACAATCCACATAAAATTTCTAATATAATTTTTATTTTTTTTTAAAGCCTTCTACCTCTTTTTTTAACTCCTCGTATTCTTTCATTTTGCGTTTCATAAATTGTAGGGTTAGCTTTGTTCTAAGCGCAATACCTTTAGGCGTCAGAACATATCTAGCGTAATTCAATTTATCTTTTTTTTTAGAAAAATTATTTATTTTAAGTAACCCTTTTTTTTGTAACTCAACTAAGCAGTAATTAAGTTTGCCTAAGCTAAAACCTAATTTTAATGCCAGTTCTCGCTGACTTGTTTGAGGCTGGTGCTTGATTTTTCTAAGTAGATTTAACTCTTCTTGTTGATTATTTTGTTTGTTCATAATTTGAACAATAATGTACAATAATTGAACATAGAAATAAACATATATTTAACTTGTATTTTGCAGTTTTTTTAATGTTTTTCTGGACACTAATACTAGTATTTGAGAAATAAAATTTATTTAAAGTTTGGTGCACAATAAAACTGTCTTCCCAACTTTCCTCGAACGGTATTTGTAAAAATTAGGTATTTTTTTAAAAAGTGTAAATTTATTTTTTTTTAGTATAGATATACTGCCAATATTATTTGAATATGTTCCTGCATATATTCTATTAATTTTGAGATTTGTATAAATAATTTTTTTGATTTCAGAAATGACTTTGGTGCCAATACCCTTATTCCAATATTTTTTTTCTCCAATAAAATAACTAATATAACAATCATTTTTAATTTTATTTATTTTTCCAATTTCAATTATACCAATATGAGATGCATTATAAAAAATTTTAAATAAAATGGAATCTTTAGTTTTTAATTTTTGAGATAAGAATTTTTTTTGTGATTTTAATGTATGTTTTTTAAATCTGTTTTTTGAAAACCTTGTTACCTCTTTATCGTTAAGCCAGGCAATCCATTTTTGACTAACATTGTTTTTTTTTATTTTAGTTAATTTAATTTTCATAAAACTTGGTTTTTTAAATATGTAAATATCTGTCAAAATATTTTCTTGGGATCACTCTTACTTTAGGGTTTTTTAAATAAATGTTGTATGTTTTTAAACCAACAAATTTCGCTAGAACTATCAACATCGTTTCGCATCCGATTAAAACTGAATAATGGTTTATTGTATTTAATATATTTTTACCATTCTCAATTTTTAAGCCTCTAAGATTATATCTATCAATAAAATTTATATATTTTTTTTTCTTTTCACTGGGGTGCTTTTTAATAGAAATTTGCCCCAAATTTTTAAATTGTTTCTTAAATTTTGTTTTTATGAATCTTATTGTTTTCAAAATCATTTCGGAGTCTGTGAGTTTAGTTTTCTTTGCAAAAACTTGCGAATCTAAATTACTAGTAGCAATAAGAAATCTTTTTATTTTTTTTTGTTTTTTATAATTTTTTTTTTCTTTCTTAAAATCTTCCCAAAGTTGATTTTTTGTAAGTTTTATTTTAGTTTTTTTGAAAGTTTTTTTTGCAATCTTTGCTGCTTTGCTATCACCCACCCAAATTTCATCTGGATAAATATATTGACCTCCACTTTTAAATCTTGGTTTATAATTAATCCAATGATCTAAAAAAGTTACGACGTACTTTTTTTTTTTCTTTGCATATTTGATAGCATTTAGTTCCAATCTTGAAGTCCAGCTAGTTCCTGTCATGACCCAATTTGAATTATTAATCGCATCATTAAGGTTGTATGGTTTGTATCTAATTTTCTTTTTTTTAAATATTTCTCTTGCGGGTCCTGTAAAAACTCCTTTAAAAAAAATATTATTTTTTTTTAACCAAGACGAAATTATTTCTGCCCCACCTGCATCATTACACACAACTGCTAGATTGTTTTTCTTTTTATATATCATCAATATTTTGCCAAACTTTTTTAAAAGCTTTTATTATCCTATCAACATCTTTTTTATTAAGATCGAAAAGTTGTATTTGCAGACCTAAAAATGTTTTATCCTGAAGGTTTTCAGCAACTGGGCATATACCTTTTTTATAAGAAATTTTTTTTCCAAAATAGGACCACGGAAAATTTTTAGACCCGTAAGCTATTTTTTTTTGATACATAGGGTATAAATGGAGTGTTATGTATTTTTCTGTTAATCCTTGTATCCCTTCTGCTTCAAGAGCTTTAAAGATTTTTTTTCTACTAACCCCCAAAATTTTTGGGTTTAAAATCATTGGGTAGAGATAATATGAGTGTGTAGAGTGTTTTCTAACTTTTGGAAGTTTTAAGCCTTTTAAATTTTTAAGACCGATATTTAGTTGTTTTGCTATATTCTGTTTTAATTTTACTCTTTTTTTAACCTTTTTTAATTGTTGTATTCCAATTGCTGCTTCTATTTCTCCCATTCTAAAATTGTACCCAATCATATTCGTAAGCTCTTTTTTTGTTCCTTTTGCAACAATTGCCTCAGCATGATTCCTGATTGCATAAAGTTTTTTTGCATAATTCTTGTTGTTTGTAACTATCACCCCACCCTCTCCTGTATTAATATGTTTATGATAATTAAGGCTGTATCCTCCTATATCGCCCAGACCTCCAACATATCTTCCCTTAAATGTTGTAAGAATAGACTGAGCTGAGTCACAAATAAGTTTTAAATTATATTTTTTAGCAAGTTTCATTAATCTAATGTAGTCACAGCTTTGACCAAAAATATCAACGGCAAGAATTGCTTTAGTTTTTTTTGTAATTCTTTTCTCAACAGATATTGGATCAATACAAAAAGTATCCGGCTCTATGTCTGCAAAAACAGGAATGCAATTCCAATGAATAATTGCTGTAGCGGTTGCACACATCGTCCAAGGAGTTGTAATAATTTCATCTCCGGGTTCAAAATCCAAGGCACCAATGCATGCAATTAATCCTGAAGTCCAGGAATTAACTGACACAGAAAATTTCACTTTAAAATATTTACTCCAAAGATTTTCAAATTTTCTCACTTCATTTCCGCCACGGAAAAATTCATTATCTGAAGCAACGAAACCTGAGAGAACTCCTGTTTTCATAACTTTAACAACAGAATTAATATCTTTTCTGTCTATAGAATTACTTATTTTAAAACTATAATTAATTATAGGTTTTCCTCCATTTAAAGCTAAAATATTTTTTTTCATATTCTTGAAATTATTTTATCAAGTATCATCTCAACATTCAAAGCGTCATTTATTTTTATTGGATATTTCCCCTTTTTTTTTAAATCACTATATAGCCTGTTTAAAACATTTTTTTGTGAAAGGTTCATATTTGAATATATCAATTTTTTTTTCTTTTTGTTGTTACAAAAAATTATTTTTTTTGATCCATAAGAAAAATCTATTTCCTTTTTTTTTGATTTAATATTAATTTCAGAATTAATTTTATTTTTATTTTTTATTATAGAATTAAAACTTACTAATTTGTTATTTTTAAAAACTAAATCAAAATTAATACTAGAATTTATTTTTGTTTTTTCTTTTCTTACAAGATTAATGTTTTTAATTTTTTTTGGCATTCCAAATAATTTAATAAAAAACAAAATGAAGTGAGAACAATTATTATAAATACTGTCGTAATAATTTACCTTGATATTTGAATTCTTACTAAATATTAATTTCTTATTATTTCTTAGAACTCTATTTATAATACTATCGCTATGTCGTATGTAATTTACAAAAAAAAATTTTTTTAATTTTTTTACTTTTTGAAAAATTTTCCTTGTTTTTTTTAATGAGTCTGTAATAGGTTTTTCGCAAAGAATAAATTTAACATATTTTTTTTTTAGTACTTTGTTCAGAATTTCATAATGATTTGTTATTGGAGTTGACAAAATTACAAGTTGCGGCCTGGAACGCTCTAAGGCTTCTGAGTATTTTTTAAATACTGAAGTTTTAAATTTTTTTTTAAATTGTTTCCTTTTCTCGAATTTTGTATCGACAGCAGCAACTAATTTAAAATTTTTATTTTTTTTTACTGATTCACAATGAGATCTGATTAGGTTTTTTTTGGTATTATAATCGTATCCCATTCCTATTTTGCCCAAACCTATGATTAAAGTATCAATTTTCATTTACGAAAAGTTTTAAAAAACACTATAATTTCCCATTAATTTGAGATTGGGAATTTTTTACTTTATTTCTTTTCAAATTAAATTTATTAATAGCGTTCAAATGTTGAACAGTCAAGTTTATAAATTTTTACCCAATGAAAAAACTTAAAATTATTGCTACAATTGAAGCAAGAATGAAATCTACTCGCTTGCCAGGCAAGGTCATGAAAAAACTTGGCAAATACTCAGTGCTAGATGTTTTAATTAAACGGCTAAAAAAATCAAAATATTTAGATGATATTGTCGTGGCAACCACAACAAACCATGAGGATAATAAAATTATTAATCTTCTTAAAAAAAGGAGTATTAATTTTTTTAGAGGACCTGAAGATGATGTAAATTTGAGATTAATAAGGGCTGCTGAAAAATTTAATGCTGATTTAATAGTACAGTTAACAGCTGACAATCCTTTTGTTGACCCTAAAATTATTGATTACATGTTAAATTTCTTCTTAAAAAATAAACATAAATATCATTACATTACTAACGATGGCCTAGGCAATTATTCCAAAAGTCATGTGCCTTTAGGATTTAATATACAAATATTTTTATTAAAACATCTTAAAGAAAATTACAAATTCTGTATTAAAAAAGATCTAAAAGAACATCCTAGCTTGTATTTTTATAGGGAGGGTAGAAAAAAATATAAATTAAAAAATTTACCATTACCAAAAAATCTTAAAACAAATTTAAAAATAAGATTAACTGTTGATACAATAGAGGACTTAAAGCTATCAAGAATAGTTTTTAAAAAGTTAGGAAATAATAAAAACATAAATTTTGGTTTAAAAGAAGTGATAGATTTTTTTAAAAAAAATAAATCATATTTAAAAATAAACAAAAAAATAATTCAAAAAAATGTTGTTTTATAGTTATGAAGTTTAAAAATAAAATTAATATAAAAATAAAAAAAAATATAATGTCAGAAAATGCCGATATATCAAAGGGTCTTGATAAAATTAATGCATTAAAAAGGAAAATTATATTAATAGTTAAAAAAAATAAGCTTATTGGAACTGTTACCGATGGTGATTTAAGAAAGGCACTATTTTTAAAAAATAAAAAAATCACCTTAAAAGATATTATGAATAAAAGACCAAAAGTAATAAAAAATGGAATTAAAAATTTTAAAGAGGAAGACGCTTTTAAGGTTAATTATGTACCGATTCTAAACGATAAGAATAACCTTATTAATCTTGGTAATCTTGGTGCAGTTAAAAATATTAAATTTAAAAATCACATAGTAATATTTGCAGGAGGTTTTGGCAAAAGACTCTATCCCTATACAAAAAAAATTCCTAAACCAATGCTCAAAATCAAAAATAAGGCCAACTTAGAAACTTTAATTAAAAATATAAAAGAGTCTGGTTTTGAGAATATTACGGTTACGTTATTTCATAAAAACAAATATTTTAAAAATAAGTTAAAAAACAAAAATGTAAGTTTTTTTACGGAAAAAAAACCTCTAGGTACCGCAGGAAGCTTGGCTGAAATAAATTATGATAATAATTTGCCAATAATTGCGATAAATGCCGATTTAATTACAGATTTAGATTTAAAGAATTTAATGTTTTTTCATAATTCTCATAAATCTGATTTCACAGTAAGTGTTAAGGATAAATCTTTTGAGATACCTTTTGCTACAGTTGATATTAAAGACAATAAAATTTTAAATTTACAAGAAAAACCAAAAAGAGATTATTTTTTTAATGCAGGCATTTACATGGTAAATCAAAAGTTAATATACAAATTAATTTCAAAAAAAGAGAAAATTGATATGACTGATTTCATAAATAGGGCTTTAAGAAGAAAGTTCAAACTGATGCCGTTTTATCATCACGAAAAGTGGATAGATTACGGAACAATTAAAGAATATTTGAGAGTTAGAAAATGAAATTTGCTGACATCCATTCTCTAGAAAAAGAAATTTTTGGTGAGTTTTCAAAATTTAAGTTAAAAAAAAATCAAGAAAAAGAAATATTTAAAGATTTTAATAAATCAAGAATCTTGATATCTGGTGCTGCCGGCTCTATAGGCAAGGCTTTTTCATTCAAACTTAAAGATTATTGTATTCATAAAATAATTTTTTTGGATAAAGACGAAAATTCTTTAACTGAATTAAACCGAGAAATTAACCTTAAATATAAAAAAAATACAATTAGAGATTATATCTGCCAAGATATAAATGATATTAATATTCATTATTTTTTAAAATCTGAAAAGATCACGCACTTCTTTAATTTCGCGGCACTTAAACATGTAAGGAGTGAGGAAAATTTTCATTCTCTAAATTATTTAATAAAAACTAACTGTATTAGTCCCTTTAAGATGGGAAATTTGAATAAATTGAAACATTTAAAAAAAATATTTTTTATATCCACCGATAAAACAGCTTATCCTTCAAGTCTAATGGGTTGTTCCAAAAAAATTATGGAAAATGAATTATATAAAACAAAAATAAAATTTAAAAACAAATTTATTTCAACCGTCAGATTTGCAAATGTAGCTTTTTCAAATGGAAGTTTACTCAAAAATATATACGAAAAAACTTTATCAAATGTTCCTGTAGGAGTGCCTGACAATATTAGTAGGTATTTTGTTTCGCACTCTGAGGCTGCTGATTTATGTTTAATTTCTCTTTTAGAAGAATCTGATGGATGTATAATAGTTCCCACATACCAAAGTACTGGTAAGCAAAAAAAATTAAAAGAACTTGCCATTCAAATTATAAAAAAACTTAAAAAAAAACCTATATTTATTAAAAAAATTTTAAAGCCAAAGAAAAATTTGCAACAAGTGATGTTAGAAAAAAGAGAGATTGTCGGTCAAAAAAATAGAGAATATTTTTATGAAAAAAATGAAAAACCATTAAGCTTTAAGGGAGATAAAAGAGTTAAGAAAATTTATTTATACAAAAATAGCGATTCAAAAATTTATTTTGGATTGTTCAAAAAAGCAAAGTCTATCGATGACTATTCGAAAATATTTAACAAAATATTTAATAAAATGAATTTAAAAAAAAATACAGCAAAAAAGGTTTATCTTAAAAATATAATTTAAATATCAATAAATATCATGACAAAACCCAAGAAAAAAATACTGTTATTCACTGAGTTTTCAAAACAAATTGGAAGAGGGCACTACTATAGATCATTACAAATTCACAAAAAATTATCAAAAAAATATCAATGTGAAATAAAATTAAATAAAAATTCTAGCTATATTAATAATTTATTAAAGAAAAATAATCACGACTTAGTAATCTTTGATTTTAAAAAATATTCTAAAAATCTATTCAAATGGGATAATAAATATATTGCATTTGACAATAAAATAAAATTTCACAAAAACTTAATTAATTTAAATCCTCTAACATTTTCAAATTCAAAAAACTGCTATTGCGGACCAAATTGGTATCCATACCCAGAAGATTTTCATATAAAAAATTTTAAAAAAATAAAAAAGAAGCATTTTTCACTTTTAATAGCCCAAGGAGCAACTGACGCTTTTAATAATATTAAAAAAATAGTAAAATGTTTAAATTATTTAGATTATAAAAAAATTAGAATTTGTATAATTAAAATGCCAAAAAATTTAAAACTAAACTTTCAGAATAAAAACAATGTAAAAATTAAAAAACTAGGAACAGTTAAAAAAATTTCTAATATTCTAAAAAACACAGATTTAGCAATAACTGGATGTGGTAATTTTTCATTAGAAACATCTTTTTTTGGAATTCCAGGTGTATTTGTTTCGTCTGAAAAAACAGAGATAAAAAGAGGAAAAATTCTTCAAAAAAAAGGTCTTGGCAGATTTTACAATCCTAATAAGCTAAAACATATCTCCATCGAATTGAATAAACTTTTAAATAATCATAATTATTATAAAAAAATAATGCAAAAAAAATTAAAATTATTCAAAAAAAATGGAATAAATAATATATCAAAATTAGTAGACCAACATATTAATGAAATTTAAACAATTAATTAAAAATTCAAATCCTTATCTGATTGCAGAAGTTGGGGTCAATCATGAAAACAACATAAATCTCGCAGAGAAAATAATTAAGCAAGCAAAGCTCGGCGGTGCCGATGCAGTAAAATTCCAAACATACAAAGCAGAAACTATTGCAGCTAAAAAGAGCCCATACTACTGGGATCTGAAAAAAGTGAATATTAAAAGCCAATATACTCTTTTTAAAAAATACGACAAGTTTGGAGAAAACGAATATATTAAACTAAAAAAAATTTGTGATCACTTTAAAATAGAATTTTTGTCTACACCTTTTGATTTGGAATCGGCAATTTTTTTAAATAAAATTGTTAAGTTTTTTAAAATAGCCTCTGCTGATTTAACAAACCTGATGCTATTGGATTGCGTATGTAAGTTTAAAAAACCTGTTTTATTGTCAACAGGTGCTAGCAATCAAAAAGAGATCTCTTTTATTCAAAATTATATTTCAAAAAAATATCCAAAAGTTGATCTAGCTCTCATGCATTGTATATTATCATATCCAACTAAATATAAAGATGCACACCTAGAAATTATTACGGTTTTAAAAAAAAAATTTAAAAAAAGAATCATAGGTTATTCTGATCATACAATGCCAGATGAAAGTAGTGTTGTGCTGTTAAATGCTTATCAAAAAGGGGCGAGAATAATTGAAAAACATTTCACCTTAGATAAATTAAAAGGCAAAAAAAATAATGATCACTTTCATGCAATGGATTACAATGATTTTATCAAATTAAGAAATAATATTACAATTTTAAATTCAATTAATGGATCCGAACAAAAAAGAAAAATCTTACGTTCGGAAAAAAAATCCCGAATCAATGCAAGGAGAAGTTTGTACGCACAGGGAAAAATAGAAAAATCTAAAAAAATTTTAGATAAAAATATTATTGCTAAAAGACCTGGCGGAGGAATATCTCCTTTGCACTATAAAAAAATAATAGGTAAAAAATTACGAAAAAATGTTAAGAACGAGCATAAATTTTCATGGAAAGATTTTTACTGATATTAAAATTATGCACAAACATTTGATTATTTCTGGTCATCAAGGATATATAGGTTCGTATTTTTGCGATTTTTTAAGAAGGAAAGGAATAAAATTCTCAAAATTTTATTTTAATAAAAGTCAAAAAAATATGTATAAATTTACTCATTTTTTTCATTTTGATTTTGAAATAAAAATGAAAAAAGATTCCCTTAGTAAAAATAAATTTAGAATTTTAAAAATTTTAGATATTTGCTCAAGAAATAAAATTAAATTAATTTTTCCTAGCACTTGTACTTACAGATATAATAAATTAAACAAAAGAATATCTAAAAAAATTTTTCCTATAAATAAATATTCAAGATCAAAAATTCAATGTGAGGACAAAATATTGGAATGCTCAAAAAAAAAAGATTTGGATTATTTTATTTTTAGAATTTTTAATGTATACGGCAATAATATTAACAATAGATGGGTGGTGGCATCTTTAATAAAAAAATTAATTAAAAATAAAATAATTAAATTAAAATACCCTGAAAATATAAGAGATTTTATTCATATTGAGGATTTATCAAAACTATTCATAAAGTGTATTAATAAAAATAAATCGGGTATTTTTGAAGTCGGTTCTGGAAATGCAATATCAATAAGAAATTTAGCTTTAGAATTAAGAAAAATTTTAAAAGTTGACTCAAAAATAATTGATTCTAAACCTTTTAAATCCAAGATAAATAATTTTTCAAAATCAAATATAAATTTAACAAAAGTATCATTTTCTTGGAAACCAAGAATTAAACTTAAAGAAGGTTTAAAAAATATTCGTTTTTAATTTCAATTTAAATCTAATTAACAAAAATTTTTTTCAGTGCATAAATCAAGCCAATTGAGCTATTAGTACTGGTCAGCTACACATGTTGCCATGCTTCCACATCCAGCCTATCAACGTAGTAGTCTACTACGGCTCTATAGGAAGAACTAGTTTTGAGGTGAGTTTCCCACTTAGATGCTTTCAGCGGTTATCTCTTCCATACTTAGCTACCCGGCACTGCAGCTGGCGCTACAACCGGTCCACCAGTGGTATGTCCATCCCGGTCCTCTCGTACTAGGGACAGCTCCTCTCAATTCTTCAACACCCATGGCAGATAGGGACCGAACTGTCTCACGACGTTCTGAACCCAGCTCACGTACCACTTTAATTGGCGAACAGCCAAACCCTTGGGACCTGCTCCAGCCCCAGGATGTGATGAGCCGACATCGAGGTGCCAAACACCCTCGTCGATATGGACTCTTGGAGGGTATCAGCCTGTTATCCCCGGCGTACCTTTTATCCGTTGAGCGATGGCCCTTCCACTCAGAACCACCGGATCACTATGACCGTCTTTCGACTCTGCTCGACTTGTCAGTCTCACAGTCAGGCAGGCTTATGCCATTGCACTCTACGAACGATTTCTGACCGTTCTGAGCCTACCTTCGCACGCCTCCGTTACTCTTTGGGAGGCGACCGCCCCAGTCAAACTACCCACCATACAGTGTCTTGCTGCCGGATTACGGCTAGCAGTTAGATATCAAAAATAACAAGAGAGGTATTTCACTGGCGACTCCATGATGGCTGACGCCATCACATCAAAGTCTCCCTCCTATGCTAAACATGTCGTTTCTAATACCAATGTAAAGTTGCAGTAAAGGTGCACGGGGTCTTTCCGTCTAACCACGGGAACTCCGCATCTTCACGGAGAATTCAATTTCACTGAGTTGATGTTGGAGACAGCGGAGAAATCGTTACGCCATTCATGCAGGTCGGAACTTACCCGACAAGGAATTTCGCTACCTTAGGACCGTTATAGTTACGGCCGCCGTTCACTGGGGCTTCAACAGTTAGCTTGCACCAACCATATTAACCTTCCAGCACCGGGCAGGCGTCAGACCCTATACATCCACTTACGTGTTAGCAGAGCCCTGTGTTTTTGATAAACAGTCGCTTCTCCCTGGCTTGTGCCACCTAAAATAAGTTGCCTTAAAATAGGTCCTCTTTCTTCCGAAGTTACAGAGGCATTTTGCCGAGTTCCTTCAACATCATTCTCTCAAGCGCCTAATTATACTCTAATAATCCACCTGTGTCGGTTTAGGGTACGGTCTATGATGAGGTTATTTCCTGGGACTTTTTCACAGCAAGTTCAATCCATTAAGAACTTACAATTTACAAAATCCGTCACTCTCATCTGGTCAAGGAATATTAACCTTGTTCCCATCGACTACGGCTTTCGCCCTCGTCTTAGGGGCCGACTAACCCTGCGCGGATTAACCTTGCGCAGGAAACCTTGGATTTTCGGCGACAGAGTTTTTCACTCTGTTAATCGTTACTTATGTCAGCATTCGCACTTCTGATACCTCCAGTGTCCCTCGCGGGTACACCTTTGCAGGCTTACAGAACGTTCCGCTACCGCGTATAAAGTCCGAAGACTTTACACACCCACAGATTCGGTACATGATTTGAGCCCCGTTACATCTTTGGCGCAGAAACTCTATTAGACCGGTGAGCTGTTACGCTATCTTTAAAGGATGGCTGCTTCTAAGCCAACCTCCCGGCTGTTTAGGAATCTCCACATCCTTTCACACTTAATCATGATTTAGGGACCTTATCTGGTGATCTGGGCTGTTCCCCTCTCGACCATGGACCTTAGCACCCACAGTCTGTCTGTTGAGGAATGACTTTTGGCATTCGGAGTTTTATTAGGTTTGGTAGGTGTTTCCACCCCCTAGCCCATTTAGTGCTCTACCTCCAAAAGTCTGTTTATTCAACGCACTACCTAAATAGTTTTCGCGGAAAACCAGCTATCTACGAATTTGGTTGGCCTTTCACCCCTTACCACAAATCATCCAAAGACTTTTCAACGTCAACTGGTTCGGTCCTCCGGCAAGTGTTACCCTGCTTTCAACCTGTTCATGGTAAGCTCATTCGTTTTCGGGTCTAATTCATACAACTAATTCGCCCTATTAAGACTCGCTTTCGCTGCGCCTACACCTTGTCGGCTTAAGCTTGCTGGATAAATTAAGTCACTGACCCATTATACAAAAGGTACGCCATCACTCTAAAAAGAGCTTTGACTGTTTGTAGGCATACGGTTTCAGGTTCTATTTCACTCCCCTAATAGGGGTTCTTTTCACCTTTCCCTCACGGTACTTGTTCACTATCGGTCACTGAAGAGTACTTAGGCTTAGAGAGTGGTCCCCCTATATTCGAGCAAGATTACACGTGTCCCGCTTTACTCAAGAAAGTTAATAAGTGTTACTTCTAAAGGACTATCACCTGCTGTGGTTAGTTTTTCCAAACTATTCAAATTAACTTATCTACTTTACTGGCCTAATCCGCTTTCGCTCGCCACTACTAACGGAGTCTCAATTGATTTCTTTTCCTCCGGGTACTTAGATGTTTCAGTTCTCCGGGTTTGCTCTTTACACCTATGAATTCAGTGTAAAGTAACTCATAAAGAGTTGGGTTTTCCCATTCGGAAATTTTCGGATCAAAGCCTGCATACAGCTCCCCGAAACTTATCGCAGTATACCACGTCCTTCATCGCCTTTCAGTGCCTAGGCATCCGCCATACGCCCTTAAACGCTTGATTTATGCACAGAAAAAAATTTTTTCTGTCTAAATTAAATTTTTGTTTTTAATGTTCATCTATTCGAACATTATTTGATTGTTCATCTATTCGAACAATCGGATATAGATATTGATAAAATTATTTACGATTTAAAAAAGCTAAAAGTGTCAATCTTGGTGGAGGATAGCGGGATCGAACCGCTGACCTCCTGAATGCAAATCAGGCGCTCTCCCAGCTGAGCTAATCCCCCTTAAATCTTGGTGGGCCGAGGACGACTCGAACGTCCGACCTCACCCTTATCAGGGGTGCGCTCTAACCACCTGAGCTACCGGCCCCTAAAGTGATTCCTTCATGTTAGAGACACTTTGAAGAAGAGAAATGAGGACGGTCACATTAAAATATATTTTTTGACCAAAAGAAACTTTTGGTCATCCTTAGAAAGGAGGTGATCCAGCCGCAGGTTCCCCTACGGCTACCTTGTTACGACTTCACCCCAGTCGCTGATCGTACCGTAGTCAAAGGTTTTACGCTTTGCCTTAAGGTGTAACCAACTTCCATGGTGTGACGGGCGGTGTGTACAAGACCCGGGAACGTATTCACCGCGGCGCGCTGATCCGCGATTACTAGCAATTCCAGCTTCATGCACTCGAGTTGCAGAGTGCAATCCGAACTGAGATACATTTTTAAGATTAGCTAAGAGTCGCCTCTTTGCATCTTATTGTAAGTACCATTGTAGCACGTGTGTAGCCCAACACGTAAGGGCCATGAGGACTTGACGTCATCCCCGCCTTCCTCCAGCTTATCACTGGCAGTTCGTCTAGAGTACTCAACTAAATGTTAGTAACTAAACGTAGGGGTTGCGCTCGTTGCGGGACTTAACCCAACATCTCACGACACGAGCTGACGACAGCCATGCAGCACCTGTGTTTCGTCCAACTAAATGAAGAGCCTAATCTCTTAGGCTCGCGACGAACATGTCAAGTGTTGGTAAGGTTCTGCGCGTATCTTCGAATTAAACCACATGCTCCACTGCTTGTGCGGGTCCCCGTCAATTCATTTGAGTTTTAACCTTGCGGTCGTACTCCCCAGGCGGTGTGCTTAACGCTTTCGCTGCGACACTGAAAATAAATTTCCAACGTCTAGCACACATCGTTTACAGCATGGACTACGAGGGTATCTAATCCTCTTCGCTACCCATGCTTTCGCTCCTCAGTGTCAGTAGTGATCCAGAAAGTTGCCTTCGCTTTTGGTGTTCTTTCTAATATCTACGAATTTCACCTCTACACTAGAAATTCCACTTTCCTCTATCACACTCTAGCTAAAAAGTTTTGATGGCAGTTCCAAGGTTGAGCCTTGGGATTTCACCATCAACTTTTTTAACCACCTACGAGCTCTTTAAGCCCAGTAATTCCGAACTACGCTAGGTCCCTTCGTATTACCGCGGCTGCTGGCACGAAGTTAGCCGGACCTTCTTATTCGGGTACAGTCATTTTCTTCCCCGACGAAAGAGTTTTACAACCCAAAGGCCTTCTTCACTCACGCGGCATCGCTGCATCAGGGTTTCCCCCATTGTGCAAGATTCCTTACTGCTGCCTCCCGTAGGAGTCTGGGCCGTGTCTCAGTCCCAATGTGGCTGGTCTTCCTCTAAGAACAGCTATTGATTGTTGCCTTGGTGAGCCTTTACCTCACCAACTAGCTAATCAAGTGCGGGCTCATCTAATGGCGCATAAAGCTTTCCCCGTAAGGGCTTATCCGGTATTAGCTCAAGTTTCCCCGAGTTATTCCGAACCAAAAGGCAGATTCCCACATTAATACTCACCCGTCTGCCACTCAGTATTGCTACTGCGTTCGACTTGCATGTATAAGGCGTGCCGCCAGCGTACGTTCTGAGCCATGATCAAACTCTCAAGTTTAATAACGGCGCACACTAGCTTTAATAACTTCAGTGTGTACTGAAGTTACTTTCGTTAAAGTGTGTACGCTAAATTTCTTAATTAACCTAACCGTCCACACTTCTCTTCTTATTTTTTACAATTTAAAAAAGCTGAGTTACTCCAAAATTTAGAGATAACTATCCCGCAAAACCAGATGTAAATCCGCTAAAAGCTTTGATTTTTTGCCGATTAGTGCGAGACGCCGTTATACAAAATAATAGGAATTAATCAAGGCGTATATTTCCCCATATATTGAAAAAAACCCTTTAAAAATAGGGTTTTTTTTACTACTTATCATTGTATAAAAGTGTTTTTTTCAACACTAAAAAGAAAATGAATAAAAACCAATTTTTAGTAGAAATTCGTAAAAGAGCTATCTTTTTATTAAAAGATAAAATCGTTTTAATTCTCGGCTCTATTTTGTTTGTTGCACTAATCTATTCTTCGATAATTTACAATTCACATCTCAAAAATAAAAGAACAAAATCTATAAGTGAATTTCTTGAAAATAACCAAACTATATTATTAAAAAATTACATTCTTAATCAAATTAGATCTCCATATTTAGAATATGACTACGTAGTCAAAAACAATGACTCGATTGACTCTATTTTGAAAAAATTTAGTATTAAAAGCGAAGAGATCAGTTTGATTGTAAAAAAAGTAAAAAAATTAGGCCTTTCAAATATTGTGCCAGGTCAGAAAGTTAGTTTTATTTTAAAAAGAGGCAAAGAATCTCAAAATGTTGAAATTGTGAAAATCAATTATCCCCTATCGAAAACTACATCTGTAATTATTGATAAAAAAAAGGAAAAAATAGAAATAAAAAAAAATATTACAGAACTTTATAAAAAAAATGTTATTGCTACAGGTAAAATTTCAAACAGTTTATATGCAGCTGCAATGAAGGAAGATGTAGAACCAAATATTATCATTGAGTTTGCAAGAATTTTTGGATTTGAGGTTGATTTTCAAAGGGACATAAGAAAAGGAGATAATTTTGAAATTATTTTCGAAAGATATTTTGATGATAGAAATAAATCAATAAAAACTGGAAATATTTTGTATGCATACCTCAATGTCAATAATCAAGAGATAAAGTTATATAGATTTAATAAGAAAGGAAGCAAAGGATACTATGATGATAAAGGAAAAAGCATTGTCAAAGCCTTAATGAAGACACCCATTAATGGAGCAAGACTGTCTTCGGGTTTTGGTAATCGTAAACATCCCATTTTAGGTTTTACAAAACATCATAATGGAACTGATTTTGCGGCACCAACTGGTACACCAATCATGGCATCTGGAAACGGGACAGTTATAAAAGCTGGTTGGTGTGGAAACGGAGGAAACTGTGTTAGGATAAGACACAACTCATCATATACAACTGGTTACGGTCACATGTCAAAGATTGCTACAAGAACTGGAAGAAGGGTTAGACAAGGACAGATTATTGGTTATGTCGGTAACACGGGAATGTCAACAGGTCCTCATTTGCATTATACCGTTTCATTCAATGGAAAGTTTATTAACTCTCAAAGATTAAAGTTGCCATCTGGAAAAATCTTAAAAGGAGAAGAGAGAAAACTTTTTGAGGTAGAAAGAATTAAATTAGACGTATTATTGGCAGAATTAAAAACTAAGATTAGGTAGTTTATTTTTTTTCTTCTAAGTTGGTTACAGTTTTACTTTGGATTTCTGAATTTTTTATTTTTTCACTTTCGCTTACCTCAGATAAAATTCTTGAAAAATGATCTGAATGCTGTAAATAATTTTCATGCAATATTTTATCGCCTATACTTAATGCTTCTTTTGCTAAATTTTTATATTTATCAATTATTTTTTCTAAGTTGTGAGGATTTCTTGACGTATTATTCCTTAAAAAATTATTTCTATGACCATTAATTTGTTGAATACCATTGGTCTTATTATGACCATTTGATCTCCTATTTAAGAAATGCTTATTTGATCTTGGTCTAAATCTTCTTATCTTTCCGTTTTTCATAAATTTATTTTAATTTTGTTTATTTCTGCTATTGTAACATTTGTTATCTAATTATTTTATATTTATTTAAATTTTTTTTACAAACGTGCTAAAAATACAACGAACATTATTTTTATAATCCTTTATTAATAGAAAATTTTTAAAGCCATTTTCTCTTAAAATTTTCTGTACGGATAATTTTTGTCCTCTTCCGATTTCTAATGCTAAAATTCCATTTATTTTGAGGATATGTTTGGAATTGTAAATAACTTTTTTGATAACGTCAAGACCATCGTTACCCCCATTTAATGCATGCGTAGGTTCAAATTTTATGACATCATTTGCTAATCTTTTCATGTCTCTTTTGATTATGTAGGGCGGGTTAGAAATAACCAAATCAAATTTTGTATTGAATACTTGCCCTATAGGTCTGCACAAAATTCTCCCTCTATTTTTGATTTTAAGCCTATCTAAATTAATATTTGCATTCCTTATAGTCTTTTTACAAATATCTATACCTATACCATTACTATGTCTTAGCTCTCTCAATATAGAAAACATAATACATCCGGTTCCAACTCCAATATCTAGAAAAAAGAGAGATTTTCTTTTAAAAATTTTTACTATTGGGTCTATTAAAAGTTCAGTTTCCGGTCGTGGTATTAAAGAATTTTTGTTCACAAAAAAATCAATGCTTCTAAATTCTTTTTTATTAACAATGTAAGCAATTGGTTCCTCGGATAATCTTCTGTTTATTAAAGACTTGAATTGTAAAATATCCTTTTTACAAACGCTATCCTCTCTAATTAAAAGCTTTTCTCTTGGAAGTCTCAAAATGTGTGAAAGGATAATCTCAGAGTCTAACCTATAACTTCTAATTTTTTTGTTCTTTAAAACTTTAGATCCTAAATTTATAACTTCAGATATTTGCATTTTATGCTAAATTTTTTAATTTTAAATCCTGATCCTTTAATCTCAAACTTTCATTTATTTCTTGATGAATTTCTCCGTTTAAGAATTCCTCTAGTTTATGTAAAGTAAGATTTATTCTATGGTCGGTTACTCGACCTTGAGGAAAATTGTATGTACGTATTCTTTCAGATCTATCCCCAGTTCCAATTTGATTTTTTCTATCACTTGAACGTTCTTTTTCTTTCTTTGATTTTTCCATCTCATACAATCTAGCTCTTAAAATTTTTAGAGCTTTAGATTTATTTTTGTGCTGTGATTTTTCATCTTGCTGGGTAACAACAACGCCGGTAGGAATATGCGTTACTCTTACTGCGCTGTCTGTTGTGTTAACAGATTGACCTCCTGGCCCACTTGATCTAAAGACATCGATCCTTAAGTCGGTTTCATTTATTTTTACATCAACATCTTCTGCCTCAGGTAATATTGCCACTGTAGCTGCTGATGTATGTACTCTACCTTGAGCTTCAGTACTTGGAACTCTTTGAACTCTATGAACCCCAGACTCATATTTTAAGTATGAATATATATTGTCTCCCTTAACTGAAAAAATTACCTCTTTAAATCCTCCTGCATCGCTTTTAGATATATTTATTATTTCCATATCCCATCTTTTTTTTGAGCAAACTTTTTCATACATTCTGAACAAATCCGATACGAACAATGTTGCTTCCAAGCCACCTGTTCCAGCCCTAATTTCAACTATAGCATTTTTTTCATCATCTTTATCTTTAGGTAGAAGAAAGATCTTGAGCTCTTTTTCTTGTTTGGCCTTTTTTAATTCAGCACTATCTAACTCTATTTGTGCAAGAGAGATCATGTCTTTATCATTAGATTTGTCATTAATTAGATTTTTTAATTCTTTTTTATTTTTCTCAAAATTTAAAAATTCTTTTGCAGTGTTTATAATATCTTTTAAACTTGAATATTCTTTAGATTTTTGAGCAAATTTTTTTGGGTCAAACTCTCCTGATGAGAGCTCTTTTTCTAATGAATTATATCTATCTACAATCTTTTTTACCTTATCAATAGGTATCATTGAATTTAATTTCTTTTTTCTTTAGCTTTTGTCTCGACCAAATTCACAACCTTGTTAATAATATCTTTGCTGGCTACTTTGTGGTGAGGTATTCCTGATAAGTACAATAAGTTGTTTCCATCTCCTCCACCTGTTAATCCAATATCTGTTTGTGATGCTTCCCCAGGACCGTTAACAACGCAGCCGATGATTGATAGAGTTAATGGGGTTTTGATATGTGAAAGCTTTTTTTCAAGTATTTTTACTGTCTCAATAACAGGAAAAGCTTGACGGGCACATGAGGGGCAAGAAATAATTTGAACCCCTCTTGATCTAATTCCAAGAGCACCCAATATCTCGTATCCTGCTTTTATTTCTTCTACCGGATCTGCTGACAAGGAAACTCTAATTGTATCTCCTATGCCCTTCATAAGTAATCCTCCGATACCAATTGAAGATTTTACTGTTCCAGTGAATAAGCTCCCGGCTTCCGTGATTCCTAAATGTAATGGATAATCGCAAGAATTTGATAAAATTTCATAAGCTTTGGTTGCTAAAAAAACATCCGAAGATTTTACGCTTATTTTAAAATTATAAAAATCATTATCCTCTAAAAATTTAATATTATACATAGCGCTTTCAACTAATGCTTCTGGGTTCGGTTCTTTATATTTCTCTAGAATGTTTTTTTCTAGAGACCCTGCATTTACCCCTACTCTAATTGAACAACCATAATCCTTTGCTGCCTTAATCACTTCTTTAATTTTTTCTTTAGAACCTATGTTTCCAGGATTAATTCTCAGACAACTTGCGCCTGCCTTTGCAGATTCAATTGCCCTTTTATAATGAAAATGAATATCTGCAACTATTGGAATATTTGTTTCCTTAATTATGGTTTTAAGAGCATAAGTAGAGTCTTCATCTGGACAGGATATTCTCACTATATCTGCGCCAGCTTCTTGTAATTCATTTACTTGCTTAATTGTAGATTGCGCATCAGAAGTAATTGTATTAGTCATTGATTGTACTGAAATAGGAGAATCTCCTCCAACAAATATATTTCCTATTTTAATTTTTTTTGTCTTTTTTCTTTTTATGACTCTGTGAGGTCTTAATTCCATAATATTAGTCTAAATTAAAAGTTTTATGTAATTTTCTTACTGCTTCCATCGTATTATTTTCATTAATAATAACAGAAACTTTTATTTCAGATGTTGATATAGCTAAAATATTAATTTTTTCTTCGGCTAAAGATCTAAACATTTTATACGTCACTCCTGGGGTTGCCACCATACCTGCGCCTACTATAGATATTTTTGATACCTTATCATCCATTTGAATATTTTTACACTTCATTTTAGTGTTATTTTTTATTAATGAGACTGCTTGCTCTTTATCGTTTCTTTTAATAGTAAAAGTTAAATCTGTTTCTTTTCCATCTGCAGAAATATTTTGAATTACCATATCAACATTTATTTGATTTTTTGAAAGTGGTTCAAATATATCTGCAGCTACACCAGGTTTGTCCTCTACTCCTATTAAGGTAATCTTTGCATCATCTTTTGAATATGCTACTCCAGTCACTGTTTTAGTATAATCTATGTTTTCTTGATTAAATATTTTTGTTCCATCTCTATTTGTAAAAGTTGATTTAACGTTTAAAGGAATATCATACATCATTGCAGTTTGAACTGCAGAAGATTGCATTACTTTTGCTCCTAAAGACGAAAGTTCAAGCATTTCTTCATATGAGATTTTATTAATTTTTTTTGCTACTGGAACTTTATTAGGATCAGATGAGTACACACCGTCAACATCGGTATAAATTTCACAACTATCCGTATTAAAAATTTTTGCTATTGCAACAGCTGTTGCGTCTGATCCGCCTCTGCCAATTGATGTGATATCCCCGGATTTGGAAATACCTTGAAATCCAGGAATAACTGCCACACCCCCCTGAGATAAATAATTATTTATATCGTTTACATTCATATTAACTATTCTAGCATTGTTATGCTCTCCCTCAGTAAGAATTGGGATTTGCCAATTTAACCAAGATTTTGATTTTATACCTATGTCATTTAGAGCGCCTGAAATTAAAGCGCTTGAAGCCTGCTCACCAGATGCCAATAAAACATCTAGTTCTCTTTTGTTAAATTTTTTTGATATTAAATTAGAATGACCAATTAATTCATTCGTTTTTCCCGCCATTGCAGAAACAACTACGATTAATTGATGTCCTTGTCCTTGTTCTTTTTTAATAATATTTGCCGCATGCAGTATTCTTTCTACTGAACCCAGCGATGTTCCACCAAACTTCATTACTTTTTTTGCCATAGTTAGATTTTATTATAAAGATAAATAAGTTAAAATTAAGTTTATTAAATATAATAATGGGTTAAATGACTACAATAAATAAAGAGGAAATTCAAAAGTTTTCAAAAATAGCTGATGAGTGGTGGGATGCTAAAGGTAAATTTAAACCTTTGCATGTTTTTAACCCCATTAGAGTAAAGTATATAAAAGATAAGTGTATTTCTCATTTTGGAGTTAAGTCAGATAACAAGCCTTTATCTAAATTAAAAATACTTGATATTGGTTGCGGAGGTGGACTGATTAGTGAACCAATGTCTAGACTGGGAGCCGAAGTAACGGGTATGGATGCTTCTTATAAAAATATTGAAGTAGCTAAACTGCACGCAAAAAAAAATGAGCTTAATATAAATTATATAAATTCTTCTCCTGAGAAAAATGATTTAAAAAAAAAGTTTGATGTAGTGCTAAACTTAGAAATTATTGAACACGTAGAAAATGTAGATTTATTTATTAAATCATCAAATAAATTATTAAACGAAAATGGTATAATGTTTATTGCTACAATTAATAGAACTTTTGAATCTTATATTAAAGCAATTGTTGGGGCAGAATATATTTTAAGGTGGTTGCCTATTGGAACGCATGACTGGAATAAGTTTTTGAAGCCAATAGAAATTGAAGAACAACTTAAAAAGATTGGGCTCAAGAAGTTGTATTTAGATGGTTTTAAATTTAGTTTATTGACTCAGGAATGGAAAAAATCACCAGACTGCTCAGTAAACTATATGATTGTTGCTATGAAGTGTTAGTTCTCTTTTTTATCAAACCAAGGTATAGAAGAAATTTCTATGCCCTCGTCCCTTAATTCTTCCTCTTCTTTAGCTGTTACTTGTCCATAGATATTTTTATCTCCTTTTTTATCGTAGTAAACTTTTCTTACTTCTCTTGAAAAATCTTTTCCTACGTACTTGAAATTTTTTTCTACAAATTTTTGTATTTTTAATAATTCTTTTTTCACTTTATTTAAATGTTTTAAAGGTTTTTCAGTTTTTTCCTTTTCATCCTTGCTTAGAACTCTTGGTGACATAATTGATTTTTCAATTAAATTTGATTTACAAAAAATACACTCTACTAGTCCTTTTTTCTTAAGCTTTTCAAATTCTTTGGAATCAGAAAACCAACTTTCAAATTCATGCTTGTTTTTACATTTTAAATTATATTTTATCACAGTTTAATTTCTATAATCTGTGTTTATATTAACATAATCATTGGTAAAATCACACGTATAACACTCGAATGAAGCTTGTCCCAACTTAAGATTGACCTCAATGAATATAGAATCCCATGCCATATATTCCTTGATTTTTTTTTCGTTATATTCTTCAGAAACTTTTCCCTTTTCTGCTACTTTAAAATCTCCAATTTTTATTTCTATTTTTTCTGGAGTAATGTTTTCGCCTGACTTTCCAATTCCCATAACAATTCTTCCCCAGTTAGGATCTTCGCCAGCCATAGCTGTTTTAAAAAGAGGGGAGTTCGCAATTGAAAAAGCGATATTTTTTGCCATGTTTTGTGATCTTGCATTAACAACCTTAACTGTTACAAATTTTTTTGCCCCTTCTCCATCTGAAACAATTTGTTTTGCTAAATTAAGCAACAATTTTTGAAGAGCTGACTCAAAATCTTTTAGTTTTGGATCTAAAATATTATAAATCTTCCCAGTCTTTACTTTGTTTGTTGCAAAAATTGCCACCATATCGTTAGTTGAAGTATCTCCATCTACAGTTATGGCATTAAAACTATTTCCTACGGTCTTTTTAAGTAAGCTCTTTAGGTAAACTGACGGAATATCCGCATCAGTAAAAACAAATGCCAACATTGTTCCTAAATTCGGCGCTATCATTCCAGATCCTTTGGCTATAGCTGAAAGCTTTATATCTATATTTCCTATTTTACATGTTTCAAAAGCGAGCTTTGGTCTCGTATCTGTAGTCATAATTGATGAAGCTGCTTTAAACCATACAAACTTATTTTGTTTTTCTCTCAACTTGTCCACCAAAATTTGTATGTTGTTTTTTATTTTTTGAGTGGGAAATCTTTCTCCAATAACGCCCGTAGATGCAAATAATATCTCATTAGGTTTGACCGCATTTGTTGTACCATCTTTTTTTTGAGCTTCTTTTAAAGTTAAAGTTCTAGATAGGGTTTTGGATAAAGTTTGTAACCCTTCTAAACCGTGGACGCCTGTAAAAGTGTTGGCGTTTTGAGTATTAACGAGTAGGCCTTTTATAAATTTTTTTCTTAGATTTCTGTTCCAATTAATAGACTCTGAACAAATTGTATTATTTGTGTACACTGCCCCGTAGTTTGCTCCATCTTTAAAGTAAAATAAACAGAGATCATCCCTTCCACTGCCATATAAATCTGCAGAAACTGCTGAAATTTCTAACCCTTCGATGGCCTCAAGTTCCTGAAATTCCCCCATTTTTGATAGTTTAGGTTTATCTTTTAAAAAATTTTTAAGGTTTATTGTCATGTAAATTTCTCAAATTATCACTATATAATGTATATAAACTATACTTATGAATTTTATTACTAAAGCTTTAAATAAATTATTTAAAAGCGGCAATCAACAAGAATTAAATAAAATTCAGCCTATTGTCGCAAAAATTAACGATTTAGAGAAAGAATTCTTAAAATTTTCAGATCAAGATTTTATTAGAAAAACTGAGGAACTCAAAAAAAGCATTACTAATGGCAGGGGTCTAGACGAGGCTCTACCAGAGGCTTTTGCTCTTGTAAGAGAAGTCTCAAAAAGAGTTCTTGGTGAAAGACACTTTGATGTTCAGTTAATGGGGGGGATAATTCTACATAGAGGAAGCATAGCTGAAATGAAAACTGGTGAGGGAAAAACTCTAGTTGCAACTTTACCTGCATATTTAAATGCACTCAAAGGAAAAGGTGTACACATAGTAACAGTGAATGATTATTTAGCTAAAAGAGATTCGGAATGGATGGGTAAGATTTACGGAAAGCTAGGTTTAAAAACTGGATGTATTGTAAATCAATTGGATGATGAAGAAAGAAAGAAAAATTATAAATCGGATATAATCTATGCAACAAATAATGAATTAGGATTTGATTATCTACGAGATAATATGAAATATAGCTTATCTGAGATGGTTCAAAGAGACAGAGATTTTTGTATTGTAGATGAAGTTGATAGTATTTTAATAGATGAATCTAGAACTCCATTAATCATATCTGGCGGAGTAGATGATAGATCTGATCAATATTTTCTTGCAAATAAATTTGTAAATCTTTTAGAAAAAAAAGATTTTGAATTAGATGAAAAGAATAAAAATGCAATTTTAACTGACTCGGGTATAGATAGAGTTGAGAAAATGTCTGAAAGCTCGGGCATTTTAAAAAATAATAATTTTTATGATCCAAAAAATTTGAATTTGGTTCATCATATAAATCAAGCACTTAAAGCTAATTTTTTATTTCAAAAAGATAAAGATTATATTATCAAAGATGGAGGTGTTCAAATAATTGACGAATTTACAGGCAGAGTTTTGAGTGGAAGAAGATTCTCCGATGGTTTGCACCAAGCTATTGAAGCAAAGGAAAATGTTGATATTCAAAAAGAAAATCAAACTTTAGCATCTATAACATTTCAAAATTACTACAGATTGTACAACAAACTTTCTGGTATGACAGGTACTGCTCTTACTGAGGCAGAAGAGTTTTATAATATTTATAAATTAAATGTTGTTAGTATTCCTACAAATAAAAATATGATCAGAAAAGACTTTAATGATCAGATTTTTAGAACTGAAGAAGAAAAAAATTATGCAATAGTAAAAAAGGTTAAAGAGTGTAATGCAAAGAAACAGCCTGTACTTGTAGGTACAACAAGTATTGAAAAGTCCGAGAAAATATCAAAATTATTTAAAGAAAATAATCTTCAGCATAATGTTTTAAACGCAAAACATCATGAGAAAGAGGCAAAAATTATTGCTGATGCAGGAAAAACTGGAACAATTACTATTGCTACAAACATGGCTGGAAGAGGGACTGATATTCAACTAGGTGGAAATAAAAATTTTATAGTTCAAAACGAGGAAAAAAAAGAAGACCAAATAAAAAAAATAAAAGATGATAAAGAAAAAGTAAAAATAAATGGTGGTCTTTTTATTGTTGGAACCGAAAGGCATGAGAGTAGAAGAATTGATAATCAATTAAGAGGAAGGTCTGGAAGACAAGGGGATCCTGGTTCCTCTGTTTTTTACATAAGCCTTCAGGACGACTTGATGAGAATATTTGGAGCAAAATCTATAGATGGAATGCTTCAGAAACTTGGTCTGAAGAAGAACGAGTCAATTGATCATCCTTGGATAAATAAAGCCATGGAAAGGGCTCAACAAAAAGTTGAGGCTAGGAATTTTGAAATAAGAAAAACTCTTCTTAAATTTGACGATGTAATGAATGATCAGAGACAAGTTGTTTTTGGTCAAAGAATTAAAATTCTTGAAACAGACAACATATCTAAAATGTTAGGATCCTTTTTAGAGGAGGTTAATATAAATCTAAAAAATTCACTTGAGATTTATAAAAAAGATAACAATTTAAAAAGCTTTTCGAGTAATTTTAAAACAAATTTTGGAAATATTTTCAATTCTGATGATATCGAGGTTTTTTCTAAGATGGATGCAAAAAATTTAGAAAATAAAATTAATGAAAGATTCGAAGAAAAGAAAAAGCAACGTGTAGAAAAGATAGGCTTAGATCAAAATAATGAAATTGAAAAAAGAATATTTTTACAGCTTTTAGATTTTTTGTGGAGATCACATCTTCAGTATTTAGAACATTTGAGACAAGTAATAGGTCTAAGAAGTTATGGGCAAAAAGACCCTTTGGCAGAGTTCCGTAAAGAAGCTTTTCAACTTTTTGAGGAATTATTATATAAGGTTAAAAGTGAAACAATTAAAATTTTATTTAATCTTAACATTGTTATCAACGAGGAAAAAAAGACCGAAGTTCCTGTAAAAAAACAAAAAATCTCAAGGAACGACCCTTGCACTTGCGGTTCAGGAAAAAAATATAAACACTGTTGTGGTAGGGCAGCTTAGATATTATAATATTTAAATGAGTAAATTACCAAATATAATTCCCATTTTTCCTCTAAGAGGTGTAATATTTTTTCCAGAAACAAATTTGCCTTTAAATATATTTGAAGATAGATATCTTAGCATGGTCAAAGATGTGCTAGATAATAACGGTCTTTTGGGAATGATACAGTCAAAAGAGATAAAAGGCGAAGTATTCCACGTCGGTTGTCTTGGAAAAATAAGTAAACACGAAAAAACACCTGATGGAAGAATATTGATAAATTTAAATGGGCTAACACGTTTTGAGATTAACAAGGAAATAAAAAACAATAAACCCTATAGAGAGTTTGTAGTGAACTATGAAAATTTCAAGACTGATTTGAATCCTGAAGAAAATAAGATCGAAAATACAAAACTACAAAAATTAATCGGTTTTTCAAAAAAATATTATAATCATCAAGGCATGATGATAAACTGGAATGAGCTTTCTAAGTTAAAAAGCTCTCAACAGATTTATACTCTCGCGATGATTTCACCTTTTTCTGTAAGTGAAAAACAAAAATTATTGGAGATGGTAAAATTACCTGAAATTGCTGAAACGCTAAACGATATAACAAAATTTGGTTTATACGAAGACTCGAACGAAAAAAGTATTATTCAATAAATTTAAATATAAATTTTATCAGCTAAGCCGTAACAAAGAATAGCACTTAATAATGTAAGAATACCTGGCGCAATAACTTGCTCTATTGATGTTTTTTTTGTGTGACCAAGTTTGTTAAAAAACATATTATAATTACCAACCAAAAATAAAACAAAATTTTGAACAAAAACTAGATTAAAAAAAGCCCATGTAGCTTGAACTCCATTATCTCTCACTAAAAGTATATATAAAGACATTAAAATTGATCCAATGAAAAAACCTCCAAAAAATCTAACTATCCCAGCTCCACTCACATGCATACCGTATTGTTTAAGGAAAGTTTTTGTATTTACTACAGACTTGTAAGCATAAACCCCGTAAACTGCAAAGTGAATTAAAAATAATATTAAGTAAAAAATATTGTTAAATTTTTCAATCATGAATTAATTAATACAACATGGGATTCAAATAATAAAGTTCACAAACGACACATACCTTTTCAGGGTACTGCTCTACTCTGAAACTCGCTAAAAATATACATTAATTTTTTAAAAATACATCAAAAAACGCCTCCAACTGAGTCCACAGAGAGTCAGGATTTTGGTATGATTTTTTTATGAGAAAAAAAAACAAGGTGTCAGAATTAGAACAATTCCTAGCTAGAAATGCATTTAATAAAAAAGCAGAAACATCTGGTGCAGCCGCATTATCTATTGGTGATTTAATCTATGATATGGCTAGGACTGATCCTACTTATGTCAAAGGAGCTCAATTTTCGAGACCCGAAGCTGTTGACATAAGTTCTAAATTTAAAATTGGAAAACAAAATATAGAAGACATGAAAGCTGTGCGACCAGGAAAAGCTTTGCAAGGAGAAGACTATTCGGAACATCTTCACGAAGTTAATTATAGAGGAGGTGTCCAGGAATTTCTCACAGACCGCTGGATGCTTGCAAGAGATGTTGAGATAGAAATGCCAACCAAAATGAACCAACCCGGTTGGGATAGAATTTATAATGGTGAGAAATGGCAAATTAAAGCAGGAGGCGTTGCAGATGTTAGAGAAGCTAGAACAGAACATCCTGAATATAAAGTAGCCACAACAACTGAAACAGCAACAGCCTATCAAGAACAATATCCAGCGGACGCGAACGCAGTTCTAGGAACTTATTCTAAAAGTGTGACTGATAATGTATTGGCCGAAGGAAAAGAAGCTACCATGGAAATTCATGAAAATGATGAACTTTTTGAAAGCAAGATTCCAGAATTTTTAGGTATTGTATCTATAGTGTCAGTGGTCAAAAATATTTCTTATTATAATGAAAAAAAAACAGATTTTCGAACGGCTATTCATAATGTTGCTGGTGACACCTTGCTAAAAGGAGGTGCTATGTGGGCAGGAGCTACTGCGGGCAGCATTTTGGGACCAATTGGTTCTGTTGTTGGCGGAATAGCAGGTCTAATGATAAGCAGAAGTTATATTGATGATTTAAAATTAGAAGTATTTGCTGAAAAAGAAACTAGAAAAGTTCAAGAAGATTTGGATAATTATATTAATGGTGCAATAAAAATACTTAATAAAAATCTAAAAGTTTTTTGGAAAAAAAGAAAAAAAGTCGAAAGTCTTGGTTCTAAATCTTCATTTTTTAAACTTTATCAATATTTTAGAGTTAAAGTTTTAAAAAAAAAGAAACAAACAGCAGTTCCGAAGGGTTTAATAAATTATCTCCTTGAAAGGATGGATGCAGAATATAAAGCTAAAAAATATATTTTAAAAAAACTAAACTGGTCACTAGAAGAAAATAAAGCAGAATCTGGAGTTAAAATTAGATATGCTTGGTTAAAAAAAGGAAAGCTTGAAGATAAATCCCTTTCAAGCCTACCCTTAATAGCTCAAACGGCAATTGAGGTTTCAGCTGAAGTAGGTATTTTACCCATGTTTTTAGAAAAAGAATATCAACAACTTGAAAAGTCTTTAAAAAAATTTATTAAGATTGCAGAAAAAAGAGGAATTTAATGCTTGAAGCTATAATTATTATTGAACTAGTAGGAATAGCCTACGCAGTGTATAATATGAATCAGTGAGCAAGATTCATTATTTAAATAGCCATACACAAAAATTCAGAGAAAATAAAAAGAAGCTCACAATTGATTTAGAACAAGTAGAAGGCCTTGCGATAGCCCATGATAATATGGGCTCAGATAAAAAATTAGTTAAAATCTTTATGAAGTCTTTTAAGAACAAAGAAGACTACAAGTCTTTTTTAAGCAAGTTGCCTAAAAATATTCATGGTCCTGTTCTTCACTATTTAGTTACAGCATATTGGATAGCTTATGTTTGTTATTATTATAACGATAAATTCCCTGAGACCATGGGAGAATGTTTAGAAAGTATAGATGAAAATTTAGTTCTTTTAGACAGCATTCGTTTTTGCAAAAAAACATATTATTATTTAAATCCTATTGAGACTATTAAATAAAAAGGTTCTGAGTGTGTACTACAGTGTAGCAGAACTTGGTTGTATTTTTCTACACGTTAAATAATTGTTGATTGGTGGTGGCCTTGGTTTGAATCGCACAAACGACACATACCTTTTCAGGGTACTGCTCTACTACTGAGCTACAAGGCCATATTAATTAAAATCTAAAAGTAATTCTTCCTTTAGTCAAATCATAAGGTGTCATTTCAACTAAAACCTGGTCACCGGCTAAGACTCTTATTCTGTTCTTTCTTAATTTCCCCGCTGTATGAGCTAGAACTTCGTGATTGTTTTCTAGTCTTACTCTAAACATTGCGTTTGGTAATAATTCAGTAACTTTTCCTTTAAATTCTATTTTGTCTTCCTTAGTCAAATTTTTACCTTTTTTTTATTCTTACTTTAACTGAATTTGCATGACCATATAAGTTTTCATACTTCGATAAGTTTATAACCGATGGACCGAGTCTTTCAATCCCGGTTTTACTTATTTTAATTATAGACTGTCTTTTTAGAAAGTCATATACGGACAAACCAGAGGAAAATTTTGCAGTTCCTGAGGTAGGCAAAACGTGATTTGGGCCAGCAAGGTAATCCCCCATAGCTTCTGGGGAGTATCCACCTAAAAAAATTGAGCCGGCATTATTAATTTTTTTTAAATATAGTTCTGGTTTTTTAGTATAAATTTGCAAGTGTTCAGGCGAGATTAAGTTAACAATATTTGTAACTTCTTTCAAATTTTTAGCCAAAATAGCAATGCCATAATTTCTGAAACTTTTCGAAACTATATTTTTTTTAGGTAAAAACTTTAATTGTAAATTAAGAAATTTATTTACGTTATTTATAACATTCTCATTATCAGTAATCAAAATAGATTGCGAAGTTTCGTCATGCTCTGCCTGGGCTATTAGATCTGCCGACACCCAAGATGGATTTGAAAATTTATCTGCGACTATAGTAACCTCAGAAGGGCCAGCAAAAATATCAATTCCCACTCTGCCAAAAACCTCCTTTTTTGCTAAAGCAACATATTCATTTCCAGGACCTACAATTTTATCTACCTTGTTGATATTTTTAGTGCCGAAGGCAAATGCGGCTATGGCTTGGGCGCCTCCAAGTTTATAGATTTTCTTAACTCTACACTTTTTTGCTGCATACAACACGCCTGGATTTATATTTTTTCCTTGAGAGGGAACCGTCATATATATTTCTTTTACTCCAGCAATAATGGCTGGAATACAATTCATTAAAACTGAACTTGGATAACTAGATTTACCTCCGGGAACGTAAACTCCAATTTTTTCTAGTGGTTGTGACCGATAAGACAAAATATTTTTATATTTATCGGTAAATTTAAATCCATTAAATTTTTGTTTCTTATGAAAAAAATAAATTCTTTTAAATGCTACATCTATTGATTTTTTTACTTTTGGGTCTAATCTTTTTATGTAGTTTTCAATTTCCAACGCAGAAAAAGAAAAATTTTTATTTTTAAATCTTTTTAGATGATTAAATTTTTTTTCATACTTTATTATAGATTTATCTTTGTTAGTTTGGATATCTTTTATAATCTTTTTCACTATAGATAATTTTGACTCTGGAAAGTCTTTCCTTAAATTAAGAAAGTAATTTAATTTTTTTTCAAAATTTTTAGATTTTGTGCTTAAAATTTTAATCATCAAATAAATTATGTTTTGGTTTATTTTTTGTTTCCCAAGGCTCGCTTATGTCTTCTAAAAAACACTCAATCACCTCTGAACTAATTTTTACCAATACATCACCTGCAAAATTTAATTTTATTTCGTAATTTCTATCAGACAAAAATTTAGTTTCAATTGCTAAAAAATCTAAAAAACGATCTTTATTCTTTTGATTGAGGTTTTTTGATGAAACATTAAGAACATTTTCAAATCGAAGAATAGATAAAACCCTTTTGTTTCTCTGAAAAACTCCTTTTTCAATATTTTCCCACATAAACCTGTTAAATTGTATCAATAAAATTCTATTTTTTTTAAGGTGTGCTATATCTTTTACTTGGACAATCGAGTCTTGCAAATGTGCTGATATTACCCTTAAATCTTCATTCGTTGTTCCACTTAATTTTAAGCTTTTGGTGTCCATTTATTAATTGGATCTAGATATAGAACCTTTGCATTTTCTTATTTTTTTTTCCAAACCTTCATAGCCTCTATCTAAATGATATACTCTATTAATTACTGTTTTATTATTTGCAATCAAACCGGCTAAAACTAAACTCACAGATGCTCTTAAATCTGTTGCCATTACCTCCGCACCATTTAGCTCTTGTGGACCAAATATAAAAGATTTATTACCTAATATTTTTATTTTAGCGCCCATCCTATTTAACTCTGGTACATGCATAAATCTATTTTCAAAAATATTTTCTTTTATCGTCGATACTCCATTTGCTTTAGTCATTAAAACCATTATCTGTGCCTGTAAATCTGTTGGAAAACCTGGGTAAGGCTCAGTATTAATTGAAATAGGTTTTATATTTTTAGTTCCAAAAACAGTCACATGTTTTTTTTTAATTTTTAAATTAACACCCATCTTTTTTAAAATTTTTAGCTCTTTTTTAATAACTTTTGGAACTATTTTACTCACTACCAATTTTTTTGAAGTTAAAGCACCCGCAATAATAAACGTTCCTGCCTCGATCCTATCAAACATGATTTGATGCTTTAAAGATTTTAAATCCTTATTGCCTACTATTTTAATATATCTTTTTCCTAACCAAACTATTTTTACGCCCATACTTTTTAAAAAATCAATTAGATTTAAAATTTCAGGTTCACATGCACAATTTTTAATATAAGTAGTACCTTTAGCATAACTTGCTGCAATAATTACATTTTCCGTTGCCCCAACTGATATTGATGGAAGTCTAATTTTTGTTCCAATAAGACCATTTTTTGCTTCGGCTAAAATATAACCATTTTTTATTTTTATTCTTGCACCTAATTTTTTTAATCCAAAAAGATGAATATCAACTGGCCTTGTACCGATTGCACAACCTCCGGGTAAGGACACCTTGGCTACCCTAAACTTAGATAAAAGCGGGCCTAAAACTATCACCCCAGCTCTCATGGTTTTAAGCAAACTGTAAGGAGCTAAAGTTTCAAATATTTTATTCTTATTATGTATAAAAATTTTTTTTCTTTTTAAATCTATCTTAATATTTGAGCCAATGTGCTTCAGTAACTTTACCATTGTAAAAACATCATTTACTAATGGCACATTATTTAATTCTATACGATTATCATTTAATATTGAGGCTGCCAAAATTGGTAATGTAGCATTTTTCGAACCGGATATCTTTATAACACCTGTTAAATTTTTCTTACCTTTAACAATAAGTTTTTGCATCAATTAAATTTTTGGAAGAGTAACACCTTTTTGTTTCATATATTTACCCTTTCTTTGAGAGTATGTGGTTTGAGGTTTTTCGTTTCCTTTAATAAAAACAAATTGAGCAGCACCTTCATTAGCATAAATTTTAGCAGGTAGTGGTGTTGTGTTTGAAAACTCAAGTGTAACATGACCCTCCCAGCCAGGCTCCAAAGGAGTGACGTTAACTATTATACCACACCTCGCATATGTAGATTTTCCTAAGCAAATTACAATTACATTATCTGGAATCTTAAAATATTCTATTGTTGTGGCTAGAACAAATGAGTTAGGTGGTATTATACAAACTTTTGATTTTTTACTTACAAAACCATCTTTTTTAAAATTTTTGGGATCTACAACTGCTGAATTTACATTAGTAAAAATTTTAAAATCACTAGATACCCTAGCATCGTAACCATAAGATGAAAGACCATAAGATATTTTGCCTTTTCTTTTCTGTTTGGGAACAAAAGGATAAATCATTTTATGTTTTTTAACCATTTTTGTTATCCATTTGTCAGACAATACGCTCATTTTACTTTTTTTTTTCCTTATATTTTTGTGTAAATTTTTTTCTTTTTTTTAAATTAATTTTTAAAGCTAATTCTTTACTAAAAAGAGACTTCTCTTTTTTTTCAACGATTTTCATTCGATTTAGTTTTTGTCTGGATTTGTTAAATCCTCTAAGGTGATAGGCTTGTGAATATCATGCATTTTTTCTTTCTCCTCAGTTTTAGGCTGGGAGGATCTTCTGGCTCTTCTTTGCTCTAAACGCGCTTTTTTTTTAGCTTCTTTGCGCATCGCTTTTTCGCCTCTTGTAGATTTGTAGTCGTAGTGTATTCCCATTTTTGCACCATAGTTTTACTACTTTTTACTTGGAAGAAACAAATTATGCAAGTGTCTACTAAAAAAGCTTGTAAATAAGTAGTTACAAAATGTAGAATTTAGTATTTCTGCCCACATAGCTCAGTTGGTAGAGCACTTCCATGGTAAGGAAGAGGTCGTAAGTTCAATTCTTGCTGTGGGCACCAGATGCCAAGGTGGTATTTAAAATATGGTTATATAAATTAAAAAATGAAAAATAAAGAAACCGTAATTGTAAATGATATAAAATATATTATTAAAAACAAAGAAGATATAATACAAAAAACTTTACTAAGCGGCAGACAGTGGAATAATAATATTGTTTTAACAATTGGGCACTTGATTAAAAAATATAACCTTAAACACTTAGTAAATATAGGATGTCATATAGGAACTGTTGCACTTCCAATTTCAAAATACATAAAAAAAGTTACTGCGATTGAAGCATTTCAGCCTACATTTGAACATCTTCAGGAACATATAAAAATAAATAAGATTTCAAATATAGAGTCTTATAATTTTGCAATTGGTGAAAAAGAGGAAACTGTCTATTTTTTAGATCCAGAAAATGAAAGAATTATAAATAATTCTGGTGGAATGCATGCTGTAACAGAAAGTGATATTAAGGAAAATCGATTATCCTCTAAAATACATAACAAGAAATATTCAAATTTAATTAAGAGATTTGATGACCTCTTGGTACAAGAGTTCGATATAGTTTTAATAGATGTTGAAGGTCGTGAGTACGATGTGCTCAAAGGCGCTAAAAAAAAAATTATTCAAAATATGCCGATCTTAATTATTGAAATATGGAATAATTATAAAAGAAAAAAAGAAAATATGAAAACATCACAAGAAGACGTGTCAAACTATATAATTTCATTTGGATATAAATTATTAAACAAAACTTCAAATGATTTCATATTTGTCCCAAAAGATATGAAAATTTAATTAGTAATTAAATTTTTTTAATATTTTATAAATGTTTTGAAGAGGATCTTTCCAATTTTTAGTTTTTTTTTGTCTATACAAGGTAGTGTTTTTATACCAAATAGTTTTTTTATCTCTTCTAAACCACCTCCAATCACAAATGAAAGGGAGAACTATCCAGGTTTTTTTTTCTAAAGTAGCAGATAAATGCGCGATGGAGGTATCTGCAGTAATTACCAAATCTAAATTTTTAATTATTCCTATGGTATCTTCAAATGGTTTTCCTTTTTTATCTAGTTGTTCAAAATAACTTACATTTGAATTTTTGTTTATTAAATTCAATTTTTTTTTATCAAAATCTTTTTCAATGATAAAAAAATTAATTTTTTTTATATCTGTTAAAACTTTAAATTCTTCAATTGGAATAAATCTATCTAACGATCCAGTTGCACCAGGTCTTAAAGTGGAATTAGCATTAATTCCAATTTTAAGTCCTGTAAAGGATTTAAAATAATTTTTCCATTTTTCTAATTTATTCTCTTGATAATTGATAAAATTTTTATTTTCTAGAAACGATCTATTTTTTTTATAAAAAACCCCAGGAAGACTCATCAAGTGCTGATGAAAATCATGTTTTGGGATTTCACTTTCTTCAGAAATAGTATTGATCCCATGAGAATTAAAAAAATGATGTAAATTATATTTTAGTCTTAAAATTACCTTTGCACCAAGTTTATCATTTAGCTCAAATAGATATCTAGAGAATTGTATTAGATCTCCAATTCCTTGTTCGGTAAAAATTAAAATAGTTTTACCTTTTATATCTAAATTTGGATTATTCCAAATCGGAGTTTTTAAATCTTTTAGTTTTCTGTAACTTTTATAGTCAGTAAAAATCTTACTACTTTTTCTCCACTCATATGCCTCAAATCCCTTGTCAAATTTTTTTTGTGAAAGAAGAGTCGTTGAATAATTTACGTATCCTTCAATAAACTTTGGATTTTTTTTAATCGATTTTTTAAAAAATGTTTCTGCCTTTTCTAAATTTCCCAAATATTTATAACAAAAACCTATATTATTATATGCTAAATAATTGGAGGGATTAATTTTTATTGTTTTTTCAAAATATTTAATTGATTTATTAAATTCTTTTTTTTCGGAATATATGTTGCCAATATTATACATTGAAAGATTATTTTTTGGCTGAATTTCAAAAGACTTTTCATAAAATTTAATAGCTTTATCAAAAAATTTTTGAATATGAAAAAACTTACCATAATTATATAAAAGTAAAGAATCTTTAGGATTTATTTTCAAACATTTCTCAAAAATATTTTTTGCTAACTTGTATTCTTTTAGCTGTGATAATATTGGCCCATAGTTTTGCAATACCAAATAATTATCGGGATCTGACTTTAAAATATGCTCGTAAATTTCTTTAGCTTTATTCCAGTTGCCATTTTTATGGTGCATAACAGCTGCTCTAAAATAATCTTTCATTTTCTTTTAATAATTTTAATTAATATTAAATTTAATAAAGATAATAAAACTGCAATTAAAACATCAAGAAATGGACTAGCTTCTGGATACCCATAATTCCAAACTACTACTAAAACAAACCACACTAACCATATTATTATTTTAATTTTTTTCATTACTCATTTTATTTTTAAAAAATATATTTTTTACAATAACTCCAAGCATTATAATTATTATAAAGCCAATAATTGGCAGATATATTTCACTTGAGCTTATAATATCAAAAAATATCAGCTCATTGTTAGCGCCAATATATTTTTCAATTCCCGCACCAAGTGCTACGGTTATAAACATAGAGGGTCCGCTACCAACAAAAGTTGCTATAAAATAATTTTTTAGTGACATGTCAAATATTACAGGTAAAACATTTTGAATTGCATAGGGTATTCCTCCTCCACCCATAAATCTGAAGAGCAAGAAATAAAGTAGTTCATTTTTATTAAATAATTCCTTTAACTTAGAAAATTTAGGTCCTATATTTTTATTAATAAAATCTCTGAAAAAAATTTTTGCTAAAAGGTATAAAAGTGATGCTCCAACTGCAGTTGAAAACAAAGCTAAAAGAAGTCCCCACCATTTTCCAAAAACGAAACCAGCTACTAATAAAAGTGGAGAGGCAAAACCCAAAAGTAAAACCCAAATTATTGAAAAAATACAGAAACCCAAGCTCAAGAGTGCGAGATTTTCATTCTTATACTTTAAGATAATATCCGATTTTGACCTTATAAAATCATAATTCGTTAGATCTCTAAAATCTACAGCTGAAAATAAAAAAAATAGACCAATAAAAAGAAATAGTAAATAAAGTATACCCAGTGTTAATTTGAAGTTTTTTGAATTTAAATTCATAAATAACTTTTAACTGTACTTATACAAGCTTATTACCTATAAATATCAAAAAATTTAATTAGAACCAATAAATCTTATGAAAAGAACATATCAACCAAGTAAATTAGTTAGAAAAAGAAGACATGGTTTCAGATCAAGAATGGCTTCAAAATCAGGTAGAAAACTAATCGCTAGAAGAAGAGCAAAAGGCCGTAGAAGACTCTCAACTTAATAATTCATGACAAAACTAGTAAGTTTAAAAAAGAAAAAGTATTTTCTTTTATTATTAAAACAACGTCCAATAAAAAATGACTTTGTATCGATACATTTTAAAAAAAACTTTATTGAAAAATCTATAAAAAATAAAAATCAATTGTATATAAGTTTTATTATCAAAAAAAAAATTGGTAATGCACCAAAAAGGAATAGAATTAAAAGGAAATTGAAGGCAATAGTTCAGAAACTATTAAAAATAAATGGTGCAATTAATTTAAATTATACATATATAGTTTTCGGAAAGGAAAAATCGTATAATGAAAATCACAAACGCTTATACGAGGAACTAAGAAAAAGTTTTAAAAAAATAGGAAATTAAGTTAATGAGAATTATAAAATTATTTTTAATATTTTTAATAAAAATTTATAGATTTCTAATATCTCCAATATTAGGTCCAGGATGCAGATTTCTACCTACCTGCTCTGAATATTTTATTGAGTCTTTAGAAAGTCACGGAATTTTAAAAGGATCCCATTTGGGAATAAAAAGAATATGTAAGTGTCATCCTGTAAAATTTTTAGGGGGATCTTCAGGTTTAGATTATGTTCCTAAAAAAAATCAACCAATGAAAAAAAATTAATGGATTTAAGAAACGTAATATTCGCTATTGCATTATCATTTGCAGTTCTATTTGGATGGTCAACAATTTTTGAAAATCCTCAGGTTGATCAAAAAATTGTAGATCAAAAAAATGAAAATGTAGAAAAAAAAGAAAATCAAACCTATGATTCTCCAAGCGTCAATCTAGAAATAAATAAAACACTTAGCATTTCAAGAAAAGATGCTATCAACAGTATTGATAGAATAAATTTTGAAAACGATAATGTCAGAGGATCAATATCCTTGGAGGGCGCTTTAATAGATGACATTCTTTTTAAAAAATATAAGGCAAAAATTGAGTCCGAGGAAAGAGTAACTTATTTAAATCCTGCTGAAACAAAAGACGGTTATTTTGTTGAGACAGGATGGGCATCAAGCAGTAGTGGCAACATAGTACTTCCTAATGCTAAATCTTTATGGAAGATAAGAGGAAACAAAAAATTATCAGTAGGTAACCCAGTAATAATAGAATGGGATAATAAAAATGGAATAATTTTTAAAAAAAAAATTGAATTAGATGATAGATTTTTATTTAGAGTAACACAAGAAGTTCAAAATAAGTCTAAAGAAAGAATAGAGTTGTATCCGTATGCTCAGATAACAAGAAATCAAGATCCAAATGTTACAGATTTTTATATACTTCACGAGGGATTTATTGGAGTTTTCGATGAAGAACTAAAAGAGGAAGGGTATAAAGATATAAAAGAAAAGAAAAAAGAATTTAACGCTGGTGAAGGCTGGCTAGGGATCACGGACAAATATTGGCTGACAGCTTTAGTTCCTGAAAAAAATCAATCTTTCAAAGGTGAGTTTGTTTATAAAAATAGCTTTAAAGCTAATTATATTCAAAATAAACCTGTGGTGATACAGCAATCTTCTTCGGGTACGTCAGAAACTAAAATATTTATAGCCGCCAAAGAAGTTAAGGTAATTGATGGATACGCTGAGACAGAAGGTATAAATAAATTTGACTTAACTATTGATTGGGGCTGGTTTTACTTTTTTACAAAACCTTTATTTTTTATAATGAATTATTTATTCGAATTAACAAAAAATTTTGGAATAGCCATAGTTTTAGTAACTGCTGCTGTAAGACTATTGTTCTTTCCTTTAGCTAATTATTCTTTTAGATCCATGGCTAAAATGAAAATTCTACAGCCAGAATTACTAAGATTAAAAGAATTACACAAAGAAGACAAAACAAAACTTCAACAAGAGATGATGGCTCTTTATAAGAGGGAAAAAGTAAATCCCCTATCGGGCTGTCTACCAATTTTAATTCAAATACCATTCTTTTTTGCAATATATAAAATGCTTTTTATTTCTCTTGAAATGAGACATCAGCCTTTCTTCGGATGGATAAAAGATTTATCGGCACAAGATCCAACTTCTATATTTAATGCATTTGGATTGATACCGTGGGATCCTCCATCTTTTCTAATAATTGGAGCGTGGCCAATAATGATGGGGGCAACAATGTATTTACAGCAAAAATTAAACCCAACGCCACCAGATCCTGTCCAAGCAAAAATATTTATGTTCTTCCCACTATTCCTTACAATTATATTGGCTCCCTTCCCTTCAGGGCTTGTTGTTTATTGGACAATAAACAACATATTAACAATAGCTCAGCAATGGGTAATTTACAGATCAACAACAGTCAAAACTAAATAAATGTCAGAAGAAAATAGTTTAGGTGAAATTAAAAAATTTTGGCCTGGGGATGCACCGGATGTTACCAATGTTCCAAAATACGTAAAAAAATATAAAAAGGATTTAATAGTAATTAAATATGGTGGTAACGTTTTAATTGATAGAAATATTTTTAACAATTTTATTCAAGACATAAGTATATTAAATAAACTAGGTCTTTCGATTGTGGTTGTGCACGGTGGAGGGCCGAGAATAGAGAGAGAATTAAAAAAAGGAAATATTCAAAGTAAGTTTATTAATGGTCTAAGAGTAACTGATAAAAAAGTCATAAATATTGTTGAAAAGGTTCTTATAGATTTTAACAAAGATATCGTTAGTTCATTAAACAAAAAAGGATCTAAAGCAGTTTCAGTAAATACAAAAATCAATAATGTTATAAATGTAATTCCTGATAAACCTGAGTTAGGTTTTGTGGGCGTACCACAAAAAATTAATATTGAAGTTATAAAAAATATAATTAGTCAAAACCAAATACCAATCGTTGCTCCATTAGGTTTAGATAAAGATAAACAAACTTATAATATTAATGGAGATACTGCGGCGAGTGCGATAGCAAAAAAATTGAAATCTAGAAGACTTTTATTAATGACAAATGTTGAGGGTGTTTACGATGATAGAAAAACTTTAATTTCAGAAATAAAGCCCTACGATATGGAAAATTTAGTTAATCTAAAAATTGTTCAGGGTGGAATGTTGCCTAAAATAAAAAATTGTATTGAGGCAGTTGAGAATGGAGTTAGAGGTGTTGTAATTCTAGATGGTAGAAAACCTAGAGCTATATTAAAAGAAATTTTTTCAGACCAAGGTGCGGGTACTTTAATTAGAAAATGAAAGACCTTTTAAATATAAAGTATTGGTTATTCGACCTAGATAATACACTTTATTCAGGTGATACCAAAGTTTTTGATCAAGTTGACAAAAGAATGTCTAAATATATTTCAAACAAACTAGAAGTAAGCATTGAGGAAGCTAAAAAAATACAGAAAAATTATTTTCACGAATATAATACGACTTTAAATGGTATGATCAAAAATCATGAGATAGATGCACAAGAATTTCTAGATTTTGTTCATGATATTAATTTAGAATTTCTTAAAAATGACAAGGGTTTAGAGCTAGAGCTAAGTAAAATAAAAGATAAAAAAATAATATTTACTAACGGCTCTCGTGCTCATGCCGAGAATGTAACTAAAAGAATTGGAATTAATGGCCTTTTTGATGGAATTTTCGATATTGTAGATTCAGATTTTATCCCTAAACCTGCTATCGAAACTTACAAAAAATTAATTGATAAATACAAAATTGAGCCACAATATTGTATATTTATTGAGGATATTGCTAGAAATTTGAAGCCAGCACATGAATTAGGTATGAAAACTGTTTGGATTAAAAATAATGAACCGTGGGCTGCAAAATATTCAAATGAAAATTTTATAAATTATAAAACTTCAAATTTAACAACTTTTTTAAAGGAAATAAATGAACTTAGAAAAAATTGAAAAAACTATAAACGAAGCTTTTGAAAATAAAGAAAAAATTGATAGTTCAGATAAAGCGCTTAATGATCTAGTGCGTGAAACTATTGACTTGTTGGATGATGGTAAAATCAGAGTTTGCGAAAAAAAAGGTGACGAATGGCAAGTTAATCAATGGATTAAAAAAGCTATACTTTTAAGTTTTCGGGTAAATAAAATGAAAGCATCTAAAGGGCCTTACTCTACTTGGTACGATAAAGTAGATGGTAAAACGCAAGGTTGGAGTGAAGAACAAGTTAAGAAAGCTGGATTTAGATATGTGCCTAATGGTGTAATAAGAAAAGGAGCTCACATTGCAAAAAATGTTGTTCTAATGCCATCCTTTATTAATGTAGGTGCCTATGTCGATGAAGGAACAATGATAGATACTTGGGCTTCAGTCGGATCATGCGCGCAGGTTGGAAAAAATTGTCATATTTCTGGCGGCGCGGGTATCGGTGGTGTCTTAGAACCAATGCAAGCAAATCCAACTATAGTAGAGGACAACTGTTTTTTAGGTGCACGTGCTGAAATAGCAGAAGGTGTTATTGTTGAAAAAGGATCAGTGTTGTCAATGGGTGTTTATATCGGTGCATCTACAAGAATTGTAGATCGTGCTACTGGCGAGATTCATTATGGAAAAGTTCCTGCTTATTCTGTAGTTGTTCCTGGTTCAATGCCAAGTAAAAATAATCCTAATGGCCCTTCCTTATACTGTGTGGTAATTGTAAAGAAAGTAGACGAAAAAACTCGAAGTAAGACGTCTATAAATGATTTATTAAGAGACTAAAATCATGCAAATTAGTGAATTAAAATTAGCTAAAGATTTGATTCGTAAACCTAGTATCACACCCAAAGATGCCGGAGCTATAAACTTATTGGCAAAAAATTTAAGATCAATAGGTTTTAATTGTAAAATAATTAATTTTAAAAATATAAAAAACCTATATGCAAAACTTGGAAAATCTTCTCCAAATTTTTGTTTTGCGGGGCACACGGATGTGGTTCCTCCAGGTAATATAAAAAACTGGGCCACCAATCCATTTAAACCAATTGTAAAAAATAACAAATTAATTGGTCGAGGTGCCAATGATATGAAGGCCTCTATTGCGTGTTTTGTGGCTGCTGTAAGTAGATTTAAAAATCAAAATAAAAATTTTAAAGGATCAATAAGTTTACTGATTACAGGAGATGAAGAAGGAATAGCGGTAAATGGAACAAAAAGAGTTGTTAAATATTTAAAAAGGAAAAAGGAAAAAATTAATTTTTGTATAGTAGGCGAACCTACTAATCCTAATAAACTTGGTGAAATAATAAAAATTGGAAGAAGAGGAAGTTTGACGGGTAGACTCACTATAATAGGATCACAGGGTCACGTAGCCTACCCGCACAGAGCTAATAATCCCTCAAATGCTTTAGTTAAAATTTTAAAAAAAATAAAAGATTTAAAACTAGATAGAGGAACAAAGAATTTTCAACCTTCTAATTTAGAGATAACAAAAATTAATATTGACAATCATGCAGATAATGTAATTCCAGGATCTGCAGATGCTGTATTTAATATACGGTTTAATGATAGACACTCAGCTATTTCTTTAAAAAAAAAACTGAATAAAATATTTAAAGCAGTTACAAAAACTAATAGATCTAAATTCAAAGTAAATTATGAGGTTTCTGGAGAAGCATTTTTAATGAAGCCTAATAAAATGACTTCCATGATTCAAAATGTTATAAAAAAAATCACTGGTATCAAACCAAGGTTATCTACATCTGGTGGAACATCTGATGCAAGATTTATAAAGAATATTGCGCCTTGTTTAGAATTTGGTCTAGTAGGTAAAACAATGCACAAAATAGATGAAAGTGTATCTGTTTCTGATTTAAAAAAATTAACTAAAATATACGAAAATATTTTGGTAAGTTATTTTAAGTGAAAACAGGAATTATTACTACCGACTCTTATTTGAATCACAATACTGGTCAAGGTCATCCTGAGAGAGCTGATCGTGTTTCCATCGTAATTGAAAATTTAAAAAAAAATAAAAAATTAATTTGGAAAAAACCATTAAAGTTTGACAAGAAATATTTAAAAATTACTCATCAATCTAATTACATTGATGAAGTAGAAAAGTCTTTTCCCAAGAAGGGTTTGCATTTTTTAGACGGAGATACCATTGTATCCCCAGGTAGCAAACAAGCATCCTCAGATGCAGTTGCATCAATAATAACTGCAATTGACAGTGTGCAAAATAAAGAATTTAAAAATGTTTTCTGTCCTGTTAGACCGCCCGGACATCATGCTGAAAAGGGTAAAGCTATGGGTTTTTGTATTTATAATAATGTAGCAGTAGGAGCTCAATACCTTATAGAAAAATACAAACTAAATAAAATAGCTATTATAGATTTTGATGTTCATCATGGAAATGGAACTCAAGATATTTTTTACGGAAATGAAAAAGTTTTATATATATCAACTCATCAATATCCATTTTATCCTGGAACGGGTGCAAATAGTGAAAAAGGTAAACACAATAATATTTTAAATATTCCTTTGCCAGCTGGTACAAATTCGGAGGAGTATATGAATGCATACACACACGTTTTAAAAAAACTAAAAGAATTTAAACCTGAATTTCTATTGTTTTCAGCAGGGTTCGATGCACATCAAGATGATCCTTTGGCTCAATTTAAATTACAATCTAAAGACTTTTACGATATTACAAAAAGAACCCTGGAGGTCACAAATAAAAGTATTAGTAATAAAGTTGTTTCAATTTTAGAGGGTGGTTATGATTTAAATGCTCTTAAGGAAAGTTCTGAATACCACTTAAATGCTTTGTTAGAAAATTAAGAATTTCAGGTTCTAACTTAATATCTTACTTTTACTAAATATAATCCGTGTGCTGGAGCTGGAGGTGCACACATTGATCTTTTTTTTGATAGAAATGCTTTTTTAAATTGTTTTAAATCCCATTTTCCTTCTCCTAAATATTTTAAAGATCCAACAATTGATCTTACCTGTTGTTGCAAAAAAGACTTTGATTGAAAAATAAAAACTATCTTATTTTTACTTTTTTTAATTAGGGGCTTTTTTAAAGTTTTTACGGGTGATTTAGCCTGACAGTTTGAGGCTCTAAATGTTGAAAAATTATGTGTTCCTTTTAAAATTGCAGCACCTTTTTTCATTAGCTTCACATCTAATTTTTTTTTAATATGCCAAGCTTTATTTTTATCTAAAGCAAGCGTAGAAGGTCGATTAATAATTAAATATTTATATGTTCTCTCTTTAGCGCTATGTCTTGCGTGAAAATTATTAGGTCTTTTCTGAATATTTAAAATAGATACAGGGTGTTTCTTTAAAAAAAAATTCAGTGAATTTATAAAGATATCTCTATTTTTTATTTTATTTTTTGATTTAAAATGTGCCGATTGTTCGCTAGCATGAACCCCTGAGTCGGTTCGGCCAGAACCAGTTATTCTTGTATTTTCTTTCAAATATTTTGATAATGCTGTCTCCAAAACTTCTTGGATTGAGAGGCCATTTTTTTGAAATTGCCATCCAACAAAATTTGTACCTAAATATTCTACTTTAATTTGATAAGTAAACATTAACTTATAGTTTCGTCTTGTTTAATATTATTTCCAAGCAAAAACTGATCAATTAATTGCTTACTTTTTCCTTCTTTTTGGATCTCGACAATTTTTATCGATTTTTCCTTACAAGCAATTGTTAGTGAATTATCTAAAGTTTGACCAGCTATACCATTTTGATTTACTATTTTTGCCTTCCAAACTTTATATCGCGTATTTTTATATTTAAACCAGGCTCCAGGATTGGGATTTAAACCGTTGATTTTCGCTAAGACTTTTTTAGCACTTTCATTCCATTCCAGCTTGCTTTCATCTTTTGAAATTTTTTTTGCATATGTAGCTTTACTATGATCCTGCTCTTTAAATTGAGCCTCCCCTTTTCCTATCTTGTTTATTGCATCTAAAATAGATTTTGCTCCCAACTTTGCTAAAACTTTTGATAAAGTTAAACTATCTAAATTTTCACTAATGTTTATTCTATCTTGATGCATAACTGGTCCTGCATCTAATTTTTCAACTATTTTCATTATACTTATTCCAGTTTCATTATCCAAATTCATGATTGATCTTTGTATAGGAGCAGCCCCTCGCCATTTAGGCAGAAGTGACGCGTGTAGATTGATAAAACCGTATTTTGTTAAATTTAAAAATCTTTTGGGTATAATTTTACCATAAGCAACTACAATTCCAATATCGGGTTTCAATTTTTTGATAAAATTATATTCTTCATCCGTGTCTAATTTGATTGGAGTTCTTAATCTTAAAGATTTTTTTTTAGCAAAATTTTCAATAATAGATGGAAGTATTTTTTGGCCACGATTAGCCTTAGCAGCTTGCTGGGAGTATACTGCTAAAATTTTATGATCAGAATTAATTAAAGACTCTAGAGTTGGAACAGAAAAGTCTGGCGTTCCCATAAAAACAATTTTCTGTGACATTAAATTTTTGAAATTAAACTACTATTCTTTCTAATTCTTTTTTATTTTTTATAAGTTTTTTTACTATAATGTCCTTTTTAAGCTTAGACAAATAATCAATGAATAGAATCCCATTTAAATGATCAATTTCATGTTGGATGCATGTAGCCAACAAACCCTCAGCTTTAATTTCCTTTTCTACTCCAAAATAATCCAGGTACTTAATATTGCATTTTTCCGGTCTTTCAATATTAGCAAACTGATTTGGTATAGATAAACACCCTTCCTCGTAGGTTGCTTTCTCATTTGATTTCCATGTAACTTCTGGATTTACGAAATACATTGGCTCTTTTTTATCTTGGTCTTTTGCAATATCCATAACAACAACTCTTTTAGGAACTCCAATTTGGATTGCTGCAAGCCCAATTCCAGGCGCTTTGTACATAGTTTCTAACATATCGTCCATTAATTTTTTAATTTCATCATTGACTATTTCAACTGGTGAAGATTTTTTTCTTAAAATTGGATCAGGTAAGATTAAAATTTTTTTAATTGCCATTTGAAACTTATATTATAATTACACTCTTAAAGGTAGGGTGAGATTTAAAATTTGATTTCTTACTTTTTTTATTTTCCCTCTATTTAACAGTCTATTAATAAAATATAAGGTTTCAGGATCAAGATTTCTTATATCGTCACTGCCAATTATCTCGACAAGTTTTAGCATTAACAAACCTATCTCGCCGTTTTCTGCCAAATCAATCATATTTGAGGGAACTGTTAAATCTTTTGAAAGATTTTCTAAATTAAGTTCTTTAGGAATTTCAATACCATCAGAAGATAATGTCTCTAGTAGTATTATATCTTTGATAGAGTAAAAATACTTATTATTTCTCTTAATTTTTTTATAAACACTTAAAAAATCTTTTTCTATTTTCTGTTTATTTGGCTTTTCTTCTGTAAAAATTTTAATAACCTTTGATCTATGAAGAACACTGTCATCATATTTAATTTTACCTAAAATAGATTCTTCATCAGATAAAATGTTCTTTTCTACAATTTTTACATAATCTTTTGGGATATCTCTAGGATTTATCTCTTTTAATTTGTCACTTAAATGATTTTTATAAACGTTTTCGAGGTTATTTTTTTTAAACAAATCTTGAAGTAAAAAAAGTAAATTTAATTTATTTTCAAAATTATCAGATAACATTATTTTCTGATAAATCAAAGCTCTTGCTTCGTAACCATTTAAACTTTTATATATATTGTCTGCATTTATTAGTTGATTTAAATTAAAGGGAACAGATTTATAAATCTCAAAAATTTTTTCATAATCAAAGGTGCCTTCGTTGGCTGCAGTTTCATATCTTGTCATTGTTTCTTCGTCTTCGACATATTGTGCTGAAATTAAATTCGAGGCGTTTAAAAACTTCCAAATATTTTTATCTGTTTTGGAGTTGGGTTCGTATTTAAAATCTTCTATTGTGATAGAAGATAAGTAAAAATTTAATAGATTATTATCTAAAATTTTTTTTGAAGTTTTTTCTTGCATACCTAATAGAAACATTATTTTATCATCAAAAAATTTGTTTGATCTTCCCTGCTCTCTTAAAAGATCAAAATTTAATTGGGCCTGGTCTTTCTTCTTGTTAAAAATCAAACAATAAATTCTAAACTTCTCAAGATAATCATCTTTGATTTCTTTGTTTATAAAATTTGCTTTTTTGCAACCTTCCTCAAGATTTGCAGATGATATGTAAAAATCTACTAAATATTTTATTAATCTCGATTTATCAAAAAAATTTAAATTATTATTTAAAAATTCCTCAATTAGATCTACCTTGTCATTTTTTATTAACCAATCAATTTTCAGTTTAAGAAACTCTTCAGAATCTAATTTATTTTCTGGAGAATAAGAATAAGTAAAGATTGTTTTTATAAAAATTTCTTCAGAAAATTCAGAAAGCTGGATTTTTTCAATCCTGTTTAATGTATTTTTTATTACTTCTCCATCTGTATTCGTCCACATATTTAAATTAAAATCATTTTTTTCAGGCTCATATAGACCGACTAGTTTAATTTCTTCTGAAAGACTATTTGACTCTAAAATACTAATTTCTTTTTTTTCATTTTCTATCTTGTTTATATCGATTTCAGATTTTTTTTCTAAATTTTGATCTTTTAAAACTTTATTTTTATTTTTATTCTCACCAGTTGTGGCCCATATATCTACGGGCTTATCTTCAGCAATAATAACAGAGCTAAAAAAAAGAATTATAAAAAAATAAATTAAAAATTTAATATTTAAGCTTGATGATTTTGTCGGTAACATCTTTGTTAATATCTTTCTGGGGCACCGGGAAATTGATTTTTTCAACAAAATAAAAAATTAGAACCAATGTAATTATAACTCCAAAAATTTTGATCAAAGATTTCCCTAATGATGGGCCTCCTTTTGATCTTAGATTTAATCTCGGTTGCATAGTTGTTAAAATATATTTAAACTCGAAAATTAAGACAAATTTATGAAAAATCAAATTAAAATTTTAATAATAGATTGAAAAAAACCCTTGTATTAACTGGAATGATGGGTGTGGGAAAATCCACTATAGGGAAGTTATTGTCGAAAAAAATTAAAATGGGGTTTGTAGACATAGACTCAATAATAGAAAAAAAACTGTCTCTTTCAGTGCAACAAATATTTAAAAATAAAGGAGAAAATTTTTTCAGAGAAATTGAAGAAAAACAAACTTTAGATTCCTTAGAAAGCAACGATTCAATTTTAGCACTAGGAGGAGGAGCTTTTTTAAATAAAAAAATAAGGGCCAAAATTGGGAAAAGTGCAATTTCAGTTTGGTTGGATTTGAGTCCTAAGCAGCTTTTTGAAAGAACAAAAAATAATGATAAAAGACCTTTGTTAAATAACGTTAGATCTGAAAAAGATTTGGAAAATCTTTATAAAAAGAGAGAGTCTATTTACTCACTTGCTGACTTTAGATTAAACTGTAATTTAAAAACAAAAGAAGAAATAGTTGAGGAAATCTTAAAAATTTATGAAAGTATCAATAATAAAAAATAAAAATGTTGATTACCAAATTTTTGTGGGATCTGGAGCAATAAAGTTATTAAAAACCAAGATCAAATTTTATTGTCCAAATGCAAATAAAATTGCATTAATTTTTGATAAAAAAGTTCCTTCAAAATATAAAGTTGTTTTAAAAAAACAGCTTAAGAATTATAAAGTTTACCTGCATGAGTACTTTGTAAATGAAAATCTTAAATCTTTCACAAAAGTAAACTCTTTATCTGAAAAGCTTATAAAAAATAATTTTAATAGAAATGATGTCATAATTTCTGTGGGCGGAGGTATAATAGGCGATTTTGCAGGCTTTACGGCAAGCATAGTTAAAAGGGGAATAAATTTTATAAATATTCCAACAACACTTTTGTCCCAAGTGGATGCATCAGTTGGCGGTAAAACAGGAATCAATACTATAAAAGGAAAAAATTTGATTGGATCATTTTACCAACCAAAAATGATAATAACAGACTTAGATTTTTTAAGAAGTCTTACAAAAAGAGATTTGATATGCGGATTTGCAGAAATTTTAAAACATTCGTTAATACATGATAAAAACTTTTTTAGGTGGTTAAAAAAAAATACAAAAAAAATAATTGAAGATTTAGATTTTGCTACTTTAAAATATGCAATAATTAAAAGTTGTAAAATTAAATTATATTTTGTCTCGAAAGATGAAAGAGAGAAAAGTATAAGAATGAAATTAAATTTTGGCCATACTTTTGCTCATGGAATTGAAGCTGCATGTAATTTTTCAAGAAAAATTAATCATGGTGAGGCAGTTCTTGTTGGGATGAACTTAGCAACAAAATTGTCTTTTAAAAAAAAATCATGCTCATTCGAAACTTTGAGTGAAATTGATAAATTCTACTCGGATAATAACTTGCCTTCGAATTTAGGTAAATATTTTTCTAAAAAAAGTTTTCCAAAAATAATTCAATATATGATTGGGGATAAAAAAAATGTAGATGACAAAATAAATTTTATATTAATTAAAAGGATTGGAAAAACTTCTAAACCTGGGAATTATAAAATAAAGGTGAGAGATATGAATAATATAATTAATAGATTAGTTAATTTTAATTTCTAAGGAGTGAATTTTATCTTTAAGCTCATTTTCTAGAATATCCATTATTCTTCTTTGAGATTCGATTTTTGTCATCGATTTTAGAAAATTAGACTCAATTGTAATTTTAATATGAAACTTTCCACCTGAGTGGTGTTTGTGATTAAGGTGTTTGTAAGTGTTGTCAATTATTTCAATTTTGTTAACATCAACGCTTTCTCTAATTTTTTTTTCCAATGATTCTATAAACTTTTTCATTTTATTTACATTTATTATATAATAATAAATTATTATGAGAAATATTTGTGAATGGAAAAGCTGCAAAAAAACTGCAAATTATAAAGCTCCTATAGAAAAGGATAATAGCAGGCTTTATAAACTGTACTGTTTAGAGCATATAAGGATATTTAACAAAAATTGGAATTATTTTTCTGACATGAATGGAGATGAAATAGAATATTTTATAAAATCTGATCTTATATGGCATAAGCCCACAAAAAAATTTGGTTCTTCGGAAAATTTTTTTAAAATTCTTTGGGGCAATGCACTTGAAGATAAATTGAATATATTTGGTAATGGGGATTTTAAGACCTTTAAAAAATCAAAATTGTCTGAGAAAGATCGTCATGCTTTAGAAATTTTAGGACTAAAACAAGGAACAAAATGGGAAGATATCCAAAAAAAATTTAAAACTCTTGTAAAGAAATACCATCCTGATAAAAATCGAGGAAGTAAAAAATACGAAGACTTATTAAAAAAAATTACTTTGGCTTATAGTCAACTTAAGTTAAGTGTTAGTAAGATAAAATAGATATGAATTTAGAAAATCAAAAGCCCGATATTAAAATTTCAGTAAGGCAAACATTTGGTTTGGATACAGATATGGAGATAGATGGTTTTTCAAAAAAAAATGAATATGTGCCCAAAATTGATAATGATTATAAATTTGATAGAGATACAACTTTAGCAATACTTTCTGGTTTTGCTTTTAATAAAAGAGTATTGATTCAAGGATACCACGGAACTGGGAAAAGTACCCATGTTGAACAAGTTGCTGCTAGAATTAATTGGCCATGCATTAGAATAAATTTAGATAGCCATATAAGTAGAATAGATTTAATTGGAAAGGACTCCATAGTAATTAAAGAAGGCAAACAAATAACTGAATTTAAAGAGGGAATTTTACCATGGTCAATTCAAAATCCTGTTGCTTTGGTTTTTGACGAATATGATGCTGGAAGACCTGATGTAATGTTTGTTATTCAGAGAGTTTTAGAAAGTGATGGAAAATTCACTCTTTTAGATAAAAATAAAGTTCTTACGCAAAATCAATTTTTTAGAATGTTTGCAACTACAAACACAGTTGGTTTAGGAGACACAACGGGACTTTATCACGGGACACAACAAATTAATCAGGGTCAAATGGATAGATGGAATATTGTAACTACACTTAACTATCTCAAATTTGAAAAAGAATTAGAAATAATTTTGTCTAAAAATAAATCTTTAGACAACAAAAAAGGTAAAGAAAAAGTTTCAAATATGATAAAAGTTGCAGAACTTACTAGAAATGGTTTTGTAAACGGAGATATATCGACGGTAATGAGCCCTAGGACAGTTATTCACTGGGCTGAAAATTCTGAAATTTTTAAAGATGTTGGTTATGCATTTAGAGTTACATTTTTAAATAAATGCGACGAATTAGAAAGAAAAGTTGTTGCAGAATACTATCAGAGATGTTTTGGGGAAGATCTTCCAGAGTCGTCAATTAATGTAAGTATTTCCTGAAATGGAAAAAAAGAAGTTTCACTTAGAAAATTTTAAAAACGCATTGATTTCAACTATAAAATCAATTTCAGAGAGAAACGATTGTAACGTTAGCTTCGGGAAACAGTCTTCAAAGGAATTTAAAAGTATAAACCTTCCGGAGATAAAGAAATTAGACAATTTTCAAGATTTTCTTTCTTTAAGGGCTAAGGCAGATTCTGAGGCTCTTCGACTAAAATATAGCAATAACAAAATATTTAATTCGTACAAACCCAAAGGACAAATAGCCGAGAGTCTTTACTTAATAGCTGAAAAAATAAGATATGAAAAAATTGGTAGTGATAATTTTAAGGGAATTCACAATAATCTCTCGCAAAATTATAAAAATGAAAGCATTATTAAAAGTGAAGATGAAGAAAAAAACCTTATAACAAAAATATTTGAGGAAACTTTAAGAGGTCTGTTTTTTAAAATTGAAAAGAATAAAAACTATAATAAGAAAAATAGAGAAGCTAAAAAGTCTTTAGAAAAAAAACTTAAAGTCAATTCGAATATTTTAAAAGAAAATTTAAATGACCAAAAGAAATTCAATCAAATAATCTCAAAAATAATTTCAGATATGAAAATTGAAAATAATGATTTCGATAAAGATGCCGCGCAATATGAAGAAAGCGCTCCCTCGCTTAATGAGCCTCAAAAACACAAGAGTAAAGAACAGGAGTTTAAGCAAGAAAAAGGTGGCGAAGAGCTATCAATCGATGTTGATTTACCTGATTCACAAAACCCAAAAAATGAAAAAATTTCTGATGAAGAAGGTGAGGAAATTGAGGAATTTAGTGAAATTGGAAAACGAAAATCAAGAAAAATATTTGGTAAAGGCACAAGAAAATATAAGGTTTATACCAAAGAATTTGATGAGGTAACTAACGCCGAAAATCTTGAAAGTGAAGAGGAATTATTAAGGTTAAGAACATCTCTTGATCAGCAACTTTTACAATTAAGAAACTTTATTTCAAAATTAGCAAACAAATTACAAAGAAAACTTTTAGCAAAACAAAACAGGTCTTGGGATTTTAATTTGGAGGAAGGTTTGCTAGATACATCAAAACTTACTAGAATAATTATTGACCCATTCAACTCTTTGTCTTTTAAAAAAGAGAAAGAAACTGATTTTAAAGATACTTTAGTCTCAATTTTAATTGATAATTCTGGATCAATGAGGGGCAAGCCTATTTCTGTAGCAGCAATATGCGCCGATATTCTTTCAAGAACTTTAGAAAGATGTTCGGTGAAAGTTGAAGTTTTAGGTTTTACTACCAAGCATTGGAAAGGTGGATCAAGTAGAGAGAGATGGGCAAACAATGGTAAGCCAAAATTTCCAGGTCGACTAAATGATTTAAGACATATAATTTATAAATCTGCCGACACTCCTTGGAGACAAGCAAAAAAAAATATGGGATTAATGCTTAAAGAAGGTCTATTAAAAGAAAATATCGATGGTGAAGCATTAAGATGGGCATTTAATAAAATGAATAAAAGAAAAGAGCAAAGAAAAATATTGATGGTAATATCAGATGGAGCGCCAGTAGATGACTCAACTTTATCAACAAATTTAAGTGATTATTTAGAAAACGATTTAAAAAATACTGTATCTACAATTGAGAAAATGTCAGATGTAGAACTATTAGCAATTGGTATTGGCCACGATGTGAAAAGATATTACAAAAAGGCTGTAAAAATTGTGGACGTGCAAGATCTAGGGGATACCATGATAAATGAGTTAAGTGATCTATTCTCAGAAAAAAAAACAATACACTAATTTAAATTGAAGAAGTTTTAGGTGTATATTCTGTAAAATTTTTTATCCTTTTTAAAAGCAATCTAAACGGTATTAACATTAGTAATGCCATTAATATTTTCACAGAAAAATCACCAAATGCAAGGGAAATCCATGGTGCTCCAGTATTATAAAAAGCAATAAAGAAGAATAAAAAAGTATCAACCAAGGAACCGATTGTAGAAGAAACAATAGGTGCTACGAACCAAGTTTTTTTTCTCAGCCCATCAAAAATATGAACGTCTAGTATTTGAGCTGTCAAAAAAGCTAAACCTGAACCTATTGCAATTCTGATTGAAATTAAATCTGAAAAATTTATAGAAAAAAATAATGTTAATAATATTCCAAAAAGAAATCCAATATAAACTATTTTTTTAGCGCATATTTTTCCTAGACTTCTATTTGAAAGATCGGTTATTAAAAATGTTACTGGGTATGTAAATGCTCCATATGTAAGTATGGTTTCTAACCCAAAATGATTGAGTGGAAACTGCACTAAAAAATTGGAAATAGCAATCGTAGTTGCCATTAAAAGCGCAAAAATGAAAAAAAGTTTTATTTCACTTTTTTTCATTTTTAAACCTCTTGTGATGTGATTTTAATTTTGAATTTTTTTGCTCTTTTGGAAAGCTTGAAGATTTTTGCTGTTTTAAGAAAGTTGTCTATTCCTCCCTTAAAATCTACAGTTTTTAATGCAGAATTGGATACGTTTAACTTTATGTTCTTTTTCAACACATCACTTCTAAAACTAACTTTTTTAATATTTGGCAAGAACCTTCTTTTGGTTTTGTTGTTAGCATGACTAACATTGTGACCTTTTAAAGGTCTTTTTGCTGTAAGTTCACATTTTTTACTCATAAAAATATCCAATAGCTATATAGATCTTACTATTCGCATAATCAAGTTAATACTATGTCTATTGACAATCTTTATGGCAAAGAATAATTAATAATTAAAGAAAATGGAATTTTTCCTCCCAGTAGCTCAAGTTCAAGTAAACATTTTAATAATACTATTCTTAAGTTTTTCCGTAGGCCTAATATCTGGAATATTTGGAATTGGGGGGGGTTTCTTAATGACACCTGTTTTAATTTTCCTTGGTATTCCCCCAGCTTTTGCTGTAGCAAATGAGGCTAATAATATTTTAGGAATATCTGTTTCAGGCGCTTTAACTCACTGGTTAAGAAAAACTTTAGATTATAAAATGGGCTTGTTTATTGTTTTAGGAGGCATTTTGGGAACAATAGTGGGAATATTTCTTTTTCAACACTTTAAACAAATGGGAATAATAAATGTAATAATTACTTTATCTTATATATACGTTTTAGTGATTATCGGTACTCTGATGTTTGCAAAAGGAGCAAAAGAAATGATCAACATCAGAAAAAAAATAATTGTCAAAAAGAAAGCACACAAGCATTTATGGATACATGGTCTTCCATTTAGGGTGAGATTTAAAAAATCAAAACTTTATGAGAGCGCTATTGCCCCTATTTTTCTTGGATTTATAGTTGGAATAATTGCTGCAATAATGGGTGTCGGTGGAGCTTTTTTGATGGTGCCCGCAATGATTTACATCATTGGTATGCCAACTAAACTTGTACCGGGTACATCTTTATTTGTAATAATTTTTATAACAGCTTTTGTTGTTATTGGTCATGCTTTAAAATTTCAGTCAATAGATTTTGTACTAGTTTCTATTTTAGTTTTGGGGTCAATATTTGGACTTCACATTGGCTTAAAATTATCTGAAAAACTAAATGCAAGTGAATACAAAACTCTACTTGCAATTTTACTTTTAAGCGTTGGAATTCTTATGGGAATAGAAACTTTTGTAATAGAAAAGGGAGCAAATTTATTTATAAATGGGACAACAGGTGAAACAACAAGTTCTCTAGGTCGGACTGTTCTTTCAATGTCAATTCAATATCCAATTGCTTATGGTTTTTCATCTATTATTCTAGTTGTGATATTTGGAGCAACTTTTTCTTATATCAGAGAGTTTGTTCACTACTTAAGATATGATTTAAACAAAAAAAAATACGTTTTTTTCAAAAAAAATTAATTTTTTATAGATCCAACGGCTTCTTTTATATTCTGAAATCCCTCTTTTTTTAAAAGACTAATTAGCTCTTTCTTTATATCTCTGATTAAATATGGCCCTTTATAAATCATTCCCGTATATAATTGTAATGCATTAGCTCCAGCTTTAATTTTTTCAAAAGCTACTTTTCCAGAGTCTACACCGCCTACTCCAATGATTGGTATTTTACCATTTAGTTGTGAGTAAAATTTTTTTATAAAATTGGTTGATAAATCTCTTATGGGTTTACCTGACAATCCGCCTTTTTCACTTTTTTTATCATCTAGTAGATTTTCCCTGCTACTTTCTGAGGTATTGGTTAAAATCAAACCATCTATATTATACTTCAATGATAATTCTATAATATTGCCTATATCTGAGTCATTCAGATCTGGTGAAATTTTTAATAAAAAAGATTTATTAAAGTTGCTTTGATTTCTTAATTCGTTAATTTTAGATAGAAGTTCAGTCAAAGTTTCTGGTTTATGAAAATCTCTTAATCCCTCAGTATTAGGGGAGGAAATATTTATTGTTACGTAGTCACCTAAGGGAAAAAATGATTTAGCACATTTTAAAAAATCACTAATCATGTCATCTGTATTTTTGTTTGGACCAATGTTAATGCCTAAAAAACCTTTTGGGATATTATTTTCAAGTCTTTTTTTAATTATTTCAGATCCGTCATTATTAAATCCTAGCCTATTTATTAATGCTTCATCTTTCTCAAGGCGAAATATTCGAGGTTTTTTATTTCCATATTGGGGCTCAGGCGTGACCGTTCCTACTTCCACAAAGCCAAATCCAAGTTTGAACAATTCGTTATAAACCTCAGCGCTTTTATCAAATCCTGCAGCAAGACCTATGGGATTAGAAATATCTCTGCCAAATAAATTGGTTTTAAGCATTTCCTCATTTTCAACCGAAAAAAAACTTCCAGGCATTAGATTATATTTCAATGATTTTATAGCTAAACTATGAGCAGTTTCGGGGTCTAAATTAAATAGGAAAGGTTTTACAAAAGAAAACATTAAAACTATATCTTCAACTTTTTTTCCATTAAATCAATTGTCTCTTTTACTCCAAAAAAACTTATAAAAAACCCCATTCTAGGTCCATTTTCCTCACCAAAGGTAACCTGATAAATTAGTTTAAACCAATCTCTAAGATTTTCTGTGTAACCATTTTCTTTACCGACGGTATATATCATAGTTTGTATTTCTTCGGCTGGAGTTTTTTGAGGTACATTTTTCAGAACTTTGATGAGGCTAGTTAGAGCTAGTCTTTCTTCTTTGTTAGGTTTTTTGAATTTCTTTTTTGGTTCTACTCTATCTACAAAATAGTTTATTGCGTAAACAGTTAGTTCGTCTAAGATCTTGTGATTTTTGGGTTCTATTTCTTTATGAAACTTTTTAATAAATTTCCAAAGTACTTCTTTATTTTTTGCATTACTTGAACCAACGATATTTAAAAGCATTGAGAAAGGCATTACTACTTTCTCTTTTGGCGGTTCACCATTATGGATATGCCAAACTGGGTTCAATATTTTATCTTTTTGCTGTTGAACAGAATATTTTTCAATCGATGACAAATATTCATCTACGGCTTTAGGAATAACATCTGGATAAAGTTTTTTTGCTCTTTTTGGATTTTGGTACATATACAATGACAAACTTTCAGGAGATGCATATCTTAACCACTGATCTATTGTGATACCATTTCCTTTTGACTTAGATATTTTTTCACCTTTTTCGTCCAAAAATAGTTCATAGGCAAAACCGTTTGGAGGTTTTTTTCCCAATGTTTTACAAATTTTTCTAGAAATATCTGCACTCTCAATTAGATCTTTGCCGTACATTTCGAAGTCAACATCAAATGTAAACCATCTCATTGCCCAATCTACTTTCCATTGTAATTTACAATTTCCATCTAGAATACTGCTTTCAAGTTTTTTTCCTTTGTTGTCAAAAATTATTTTATTATTTTTTTTATCTATTTCCAAAACTGGAATTTCGAGAACTTTCCCAGTATTGGGGCACATAGGTAAAAAAGCACTGTAAGTTTTTTTTCTTTCACTTCTTAATGTGGGAAGGACTATGTTCATAATTTCTTCGTACTTATCTAAAACTCTTGTGAGTGATTCATTAAAAAAACCTTTTTTATAATTTACTGTTGAACTTTTAAATTTAAATTTAAATTTAAATTTATTTAAAAACTCAATTAACATTTCATTATTATGTTCGCCAAAACTTTTGTATTTTCTAAAAGGATCGGGGATATCAGTAAGGGGTTTACCTAGATTTGCATGAAGAACATCATCATTTGGTATATTTTCTGGAACTTTTCTTAATCCGTCCATATCATCAGAAAAAGTTATTATTTCAGAATTAATTTTTCTAATATGGTTCAAAGCATTTACCATCATAGAAGTTCTTGAAACTTCACCAAAAGTTCCAATGTGGGGCAATCCACTTGGCCCATATCCTGTTTGAAAAATGACTTTGTTTTTTTTATTTATTATATCTTCACGTTCTTTTAGTAACTTACGTATCTCAGCAAATGGCCAAGAAGACGTAGACTTAATTAGATCAGACTCAAGCATTATTAAGGTTTATAATAAGTTGAATTTTATTGCTATTCAAATATTGTTCGAAATTCTATGACGGCAAATAAAACTGTTTTTTTTATTGTTGGTATCTTGATCATAATTCTTGGTGCTTTTATGATGGTACCCTACATAGCTCAGTTAATTTATAACGAAAATAGCAACAGCTTCTTTTCATCTTCTATTATTACTATTTTTATTGGAATACTGACAGTACTTTCCAGTTTAAAAAAAGAAAAGCAACTAAATCTTCAACAAGCTTTCTTATTTTCTACATTGGCTTGGTTAAGTATAGCTTTATTTGGAAGTTTGCCATTCATGCTTTCAAATTTAAATTTATCTTTTAGTGATGCGTTTTTTGAGAGCATGTCTGGAATTACAACTACTGGGTCAACAGTGATTTCTGATTTAGATAATTCACCAAAAAGTATCTTGCTTTGGAGGGCTATAATGCAATGGCTGGGGGGGATAGGAATTATAGTTATGGCTACAACCGTTATGCCCCTACTAAAAGTTGGAGGAATGCAAGTTTTCAAAACAGATTCGTCTGGTACTGAAAAAATTTTACCAAAAACGATTGAGGTTGCTGCGACCATAATTACTATATATTCAACTCTTACATTTTGTTGTGCTTTTATTTATTGGTTACAAGGAATGGATTTTTTTGATAGTGTAGCCCATTCATTTACAACTTTGGCCACCGGTGGTTTTTCAACTCATAATGACTCTATAGGATATTTTAATAGCCCTAAGATTGAGTTCACCGCAACCTTATTTATTATTCTAGGAAGTATACCATTTGTCGCTTACTTAAAATTTATTAAAGGAAACAAAAGTATATTTTTCCAGGACATACAAATTAAAGGTTTTGTTTATTTGTTAATCATTTCAATTTTGATAATGTTTTTATATTTATTTTTAAGTAACCATAGCCAATCTTTTTTAGACAATCTGAGAATCTCTGCTTTTAACGTTGTGTCTATACTTTCAGGAACAGGCTATGTGACAGACGATTTTGGTCTTTGGGGAAAGTTCCCTTTAATTTTCTTTCTTTTTTTGATGTTTGTTGGTGGATGTGCAGGATCTACCACATGTGGAATAAAAATTTTTAGGCTACAAATGTTATTAATTTTTATAAAAAACCAAATAAAAAAATTAATTTATCCAAATAGTGTTTCTATTCCTACTTATAACAATCAAAAAATTGAAGATAGTTTTGTTAATTCTGTCGTAATTTTCATATTTTCTTATTTATTATTATTTTTAATTATAGCAACGCTACTTTCAATTACGGGACTTGACTTCTTGTCCGCTATTTCTGGCGCAGCAACATCAATTTCAAATGTAGGTCCAGGTCTAGGTGAAATGATTGGTCCAAATGGAAATTTTAGTGGGGTTTCGGATATTTCAAAATGGATATTATCTTTTGCTATGTTGCTTGGAAGATTAGAAATATTCGCGGTATTGGTTCTTTTTTTACCCTCTTTCTGGAGATCATAATTTAATCTATAGTTCATCTAATGGAAATTTATCAAAAACAGAGTTTTAAAGATTCTTTTAAAATTTATTTAGACAAAAGAATGTGGAGGATATTACTTCTAGGAACTATAAGCGGATTTCCCTGGGTTTTGATTGGAAGTAGTTTAAGTCTTTGGCTTAAAGAAGATGGGCTTAGTCGAAGTACTATAGGTTGGGCAGGATTAATATTTGCAGTTTACGCATTCAATTATCTTTGGGCTCCCTTAATAGACAGAATTCGTATTCCATGGATAACAAGTAAAGTTGGCCATCGTAGAGGTTGGATTATGATTATGCAGCTTATTATTCTTTTAAGTTTAATTTTTTGGAGTGTAATTGACCCAACAGCAAATCTTGCATTGGTAATTATGATCGGACTGATTATTGCTATTGCCTCGGCAACTCAAGATATAACTGTTGATGCTCTGAGAATAGAGCAAATTGGAAAAGATGAGGGAAAATCAATGCAAGCGGGTGCCGCTATTGCAGTGGTTGGATGGTGGACGGGTTACAAACTTGGAGGGGTGGTTGCCTTAAACGCTGCAGATTATTTCCAAAGTGCAGGATTTGAAAATTACTGGCAGATTACTTTTTTAATTCTTGGAATAGTTATTATTGCTTGCAATATTGGACTAATGTTTGTTCATGAGCCACCGCCTACAGAAAGGCAAGAGGCTCAAAGAAAAACCGATGAAATGATTCAAAAAAAAATGAGGATTTCTAATTTTGCTACAAAATGGACCGCATGGGTAAGTGGTACTATTGCTGGTCCTATAATTAGTTTTTTTAAAAAAAATGGATTTAAAATCGCCCTAGGAATTCTTGGATTTGTATTTCTTTTCAAAATCGGAGAGGCTTTTTTGGGAAGAATGTCTATAATATTTTATAAAGAAATAGGTTTCTCAAAATCTGATATAGCAATTTATTCAAAAGGTTTGGGCTGGATAACTACAGTTGTTTTTACCCTATTAGGTGGATTGTTTGCAATTCGTTCAGGTGTAATTAAAGCAATGTTTGTTTCGGGAATATTGATGGCGTCTACAAACCTTTTATTTTCTATACTAGCTTGGACAGGAAAATCTGAGTGGTTATTTGCTGTAGCAGTAATCTTCGACGATATGGCTGCTGCATTCGCAACAGTTGCTTTTGTTGCTTTTATTTCAATGCTAGTTGACAGAACATATACGGCAACTCAGTATGCACTTCTCGCTTCTATTGGAACAGCTGGACGAACTACATTGGCAGCTTCTTCGGGCGCAATGGTTGACTGGCTTAATGGTGATTGGGGTATATTTTTTATAATAACAGCAGTGATGGTAATACCTTCTTTGATTTTTCTATATGTGATTAAAAACGATATTAAATTAAGTGAAAAATAATTTTAGAAATAATTTACCTATAGTTAACCTCTACAAAAGAAAAAGCATCAAATCAAAGTTAGATACACAATTACTTTACGGTGATAATTTTAAAGTAATAAAAAAATACGGTGTTTGGAGAAAAATTAGAATAAAAAAAGACGGTTATATTGGATATATTAATAATCAAATATTTTCTAGCACCACTAGACCAAATTTTAAGGTTTCTGTTTTAAAAGCAAGTCTATATAGCAAACCAAACTTTAAAAAAAAATTAGCAAAATATCTTTCCTATGAGTCTAGAATAAGAATTTACAAAAAAAATGGTGGATTTGGTAAATTTGATAAATACTGGATTAAATTTTCTGATATTAAAAGAATTAATTCTAAGAATAAAAATATATTTAAAGATATACAAATATTTAAGAATACAAAATACTTGTGGGGAGGAAAGAGTTACAAAGGAATTGACTGTTCTGCTCTTGTTCAGATTTTTTTTAATCAAAATAATAGATATTGTCCTCGAGATTCTAAAGATCAGGAAAACTTTTTTAAAAAAAAAATAAAATTTAAAAATATAAAAAAGAATGATATAATTTTTTGGAAAGGTCATGTAGCAGTTACTTTGTCTAAAAATCAATTAATTCACGCGTATGGTCCAAAAAAAAAAGTTGTTATTATGGATATTAAAAAAACAATAGAAAAAATTTACAAAACTGCTAATCTTAAAGTTACTAGCATTAGAAGAATATAATATGCACTGGGTACTACTTGGTATAGCGATAGGTTTGATATTTTATTTAGGAGATAAATATCTGTTTTAATTCTAATATCTATCTCCTTTTTTTTTAAATGTATTATTATTTATTCATTAACCAATAAATAACTACAACAACCGCTGCTATTTCTAATCCACTCATTTTTCCTCCCTTTGATTCGTTATATTATACCACAAGTTAATGGCGGATAGAGTGAGTTTCGTACCCACGATTTGTTTTAATTTTATGATAATATTTATTAAAATAGTAAACATCAGCAAAAAATACTAAATCTGAAAATAAATTATTATTCGTTAAATCTATTCCAACCATCAAAAATGCCGGAATCTACAAGGGATCTTGTTTTAATGTTTAAAAACGCGCACTTACTTATCACAAAAAAAATAGTATAATTTTTTTATGAAAGCATCTCAGAACAAATTTAATTCTAAGAAATCTGATACGACCGATATCAGTAAGCCTTGGGATAAAGATAATCAAGCCTGGTGGGACTGGTATGTTGGTCTAGCAGATAATGACGATAAAAAGGACTCAATAATAAATGCTGAACCTTTACCTGATGTTGCAATCCCGACTGATGATGAGGTTGTCTCCGAACTGTCCGGGACTTATCCTTTGAAAAATGACCAAATTGATTTCTTCAGAAAAAATGGTTTTATTAAACTCAAAAAAGTTTTCTCGCCAGGGGTGGTGCTTAAGCTTAGAGCTGAGTTGATCAAACTTTTGAAAAAAGAATTTGATGTTGATCCCGATAAAGAAGCACATGACCGTTTTCTTAGTCTTGAAATGATATGGCCCAAGAACACGCTTCTACGTTCATACGTATTATCACCACGTCTTGGACAAATTTCAGCTGATCTTCTTGGAGTTCCAGCGGTAAGACTTTACCATGATAATGTTTTAGCAAAACAAGCTGGTTGTGGAAGAACGCCATGGCACTATGACGACCATCATTTTCCATTAGATACTAATGATGTAGTCACTGCCTGGGTACCAGCACAACCAACACCAATTGAGATGGGGCCGCTTTCTTTCGCTTATCCGTTAAATGTTCATAAGCTAGTCAATGCTGTTACATTTGAAAAGACTGGCACTGGCTATGACCGTGGAGTGTCTGAAGTTTTTAAAAAAAATAGTGTCTCGGTCAACGAAACTTCATTTGATTTAGGTGAAGTTAGCTTTCATCACAATTTAAATTTTCATACTGCATCACGGAATCGAACTAATCGTAGCCGAGTAGCTTTAGCCAATACTTATTTTAGAGATGGAGCTCGAGTTATAAACGCTCCTACAATGGTTTCTGGTGACTGGCAAAAATTCATGCCAAATGTAAAACCTGGCGAAGTTGCTGCCAGTCCGCTAAATCCAATTTGTTGGCCTGTTGATGACAAATAAAAATATAAATATTTGGAGCGGCGTTAACTCGATCTGGACTGACAGTCTTGCTAACAATCAACAGCCGGATGGTAAAGCGCTTCTCTCCCATCTAAGAACTGTGCATCAAAATAATGCTGGTTTCACTGAAAAGTGTGCAAGTTCCTGCCGCGATAAGGTTGGACGTAATAGTTATGAATGGTTAGCTGAAATTGTGCCTGATATTGATGGTATCCGTGTGCTGGATCTTGCCTGTGGATCGGGACCATTACTAAAAATCTTATATGACCGTAATAAAAAATTGAAATTAAAGGGAGTAGATATGTGTCCTGAAGAATTAGCTCTAGCTAAAGCCCGTCTGCCGGACGGTGTGGTTGATCTACTTGAATTAAAAGCGCAAAATTTGAAATTAGTAAATGATAATTCAATTGACGTTGTACTGTGCCATTGGGCTTTAACACTTATGAACCCAATTACTCCAGTATTAAATGAAGTCCGTCGTGTACTATCCTCAGGTGGAAGATTTGTAGCATTAGTCAACGGACCTATGGATGCAGCACCAGGATATAGTGATGTATACAATTTAATCTATGAATATGTACAAGCGAAGTTACCTAAATATGGCGAGATTGATTTAGGCGATCCAAGAATACGAAGTACGGATAGCTTGAGAGATCTTTTAAGTGAGGCTTTTCCAGATGCTAAAATTAATATCGAAACAAATGTGGTATCCATGGAAGGACCTGTTGCTAAAGTAGCCGAAACTACTGCAGGATTTTTTTATGCTTCATTTATCTTGCCATCAGAAATTCGGAATATAATGCTTTCAAAGCTGTCTAGTCTTCTCACGATATCAAAACAAAGTAGAGATCTCGAGAGGCAAGGACGTTTCTCAATGCCAATCAACCGACTAGTGGTCATCAAGTAATTAGATTTTAGAAAATGGCGGAGAGAGTGGGATTCGAACCCACGATACCCGAAGGTATACACACTTTCCAAGCGTGCGCTTTAAACCGCTCAGCCATCTCTCCTACGTTTCTTTGTTAATTTTTAGAACTCCTATAAAAGCTTCCTGAGGAATTTCGACCCTTCCAAATTGTTTAGCTCGAGCTTTTCCTTTTTTCTGTTTTTCTAATAACTTTCTTTTTCGATCTCTCGCTCCTCCACCATGAATTTTTGTCAAAACATCCTTTTTAAATCCTTTTATACTTTCTCTTGCAATAATTTTTCCGCCAATTGCAGCTTGGATTGGGATCATAAAGTTGTGCCTTGGGATTAAATCTTTTAATTTTTCACAAACCAATCGTCCTTGCTTTTGTGCAAATTCTTTATGAATTATCATGGACAATGCATCGACTGGTTCGTTATTAACTAAAATACCAAGCTTAACTAAAGTACCCTCTTTATAACCTGTAATCTCATAATCAAAGCTGGCATATCCGCTCGTAATAGACTTAAGCCTATCATAAAAATCAAAAACAACTTCGTTTAAAGGAAGTTCATAAGCTAGAACAGCTCTATTTCCAGAATATGATAAATCTTTTTGAATTCCTCTTTTATCTTGGCATATTTTAATTATTGATCCTAAATATTCATCTGGAGTAATAATTGTTGCCTTTATCCAAGGTTCTTCAATAAATTTAATTTGCGAAGGATCAGGCATAGAAGTTGGGTTTTGAAGATCTACTATCTCGTTATTAATTTTATTTACTTTGTAAACAACTCCGGGTGTTGTGGTTATTAAATTTATATCAAATTCTCTTTCTAATCTTTGAGTTATAATTTCTAGATGCAATAAACCTAAAAAACCACATCTAAATCCTAAACCAAGTGCACTTGAAGACTCTGGCTCAAAAGAAAAGCTTGAGTCGTTTAATTGTAATTTTGCCAAACCATCTTTAAGTTTTTGATATTCTGAACTATCAACTGGAAATAAACCGCAGAATACAACTGGTTTGCTGGGCTTAAAGCCTGGAAGAGGTTTAGGTAGCGGATCATTTGGATCGCATATCGTATCTCCCACTTTAGTTTCTGATAAACTTTTAATCCCAGTAATTATAAATCCGATTTCTCCTGCGTTTAATTCTTCAACATCTTTTGCTTTAGGTGTAAAAACACCAACTTTTTCTATGTTATAGTCTAAGCCAGTTGACATCAGTCTCACTTTCATTCCTTTTTTGATTTTGCCATCAAGAACCCTAACCAAGATAACAACTCCCAAATAACTATCATACCAACTATCAACTAATAAAGATTTTAACTTAGATGATTGATCTCCCTTGGGCGGAGGTAAGTCTTTAACAATTGACTCCAAAATTTCAGTTATGCCTTCTCCTGTTTTTCCTGAGCAAGAAATTGCTTTTGAGGTATCTACTCCAATAACATCTTCTATTTGTTTTTTTACTTTTTCTACATCAGAAGCAGGGAGATCAATCTTGTTTAAAACTGGAATGATATGATGGTCAGAATCCAAAGCTTGATAAACATTAGCCAATGTTTGAGCCTCAACACCTTGTGAGCTATCAACAATCAAGACAGATCCTTCACAAGCAAGTAAGGAACGACTTACTTCATAGCTGAAATCAACATGACCAGGTGTGTCTATAATATTTAAAATATAAGTGTTATTATCTTTTGATTTATATTCTAATTTAACTGTTTGAGCTTTAATTGTAATTCCTCTTTCTCTTTCAATTTCCATTGAGTCTAAAACCTGCTCTTTCATTTCCCTTTTCGAAAGACCACCGCAAATTTGAATCATTCTGTCTGCGATTGTAGATTTTCCATGATCAATATGTGCGATAATCGCAAAATTTCTAACTCTTTTGATATCTGACATTAGGATCTTATTGTTCCGCCAGTCTTGGACTTAATAACATTAATTATTTTTTGACTGACTTCATTAATATCTTTTTCTAAAAGTGTTTTGTTCATTGACTGTATAGTTACATTAACAGCAATTGATTTCATGCCTTCTGGCACGCTTTCACCCTCAAAAACATCAAATATCAAAACTTTTTGGATTAGATCTTTATCTACATCATTGATTAATCGCTCTACATCCCCTGCTTTATAATTTTTATCAATTACAAAAGAAAAATCTCTTTCAGATTTTTGGAACTCGGATACTAAATAGTTTTTTTTAATCAACCTCCGTTTCTTTGTTGGTTCAGGTATATTTTTAATAAAAATTTCAAAGCCGCAAACATTTTGCTCTTTCAAATCTATATTGGAAACTATAGCAGGATGTATTTCTCCAAAAAAAGCTAATTGGGTTCCATTTATTGATTTTAGATTTATACAGCCAGATCTTCCTGGATTATAATAATCTTGAGTTTTGTTGCTAATGGTTAAATCAGACTCTTCTACACCTAATTCTATTAGTGTTTTAATTACATCAGCTTTAACATCAAATACATCAATATTTCTTGCTTTAGAATCCCAGCTTTTTCTATTTGCAACGCCAGACCTCAATGCTCCCAAAACAGTTTGCTGCTCGCCAGGTTTGTCTCCATGAAAAGTTGGTCCAATTTCAAACAAAGAGATATCAGGAAAGCCTCTATCTTGATTTTTTTTTAAATAAAAAATTAAATTTGAATATATTGATCTTCTTAATACATTAAGGTCACTTGAGATAGGATTCGCAATTCCTATTTCTTTTTTTCCTTGAGCAAATTGCTTGTCAATACGAGAGTCTGTAAATGACCAGGTTACCGCTTCTAAGTATCCTTTGTTTGCCACTGCTCTTTGTGAAAGATGAAATAACTTCTGTTTAAAACTAAGTGTCTCTTTTGATCTAGTCCTTTCCGGGTGAATTAAAGAAATTTTATCAAATCCTTTTATCCTAATAAGTTCCTCAACAATATCTACATCCTCATAAATATCAGGCCTCCAAGATGGAACTTCAATTTTAAAATTTTTTTTAGAAATCTTGATATTAAATCCAAGAGAGTTAAGAATTTTTTTTGATTCATTTGATGAAATTGGTATACCTATAATTTTTTTAAACCTATTATTATCAATTTGAATAACTCTATTTTTAACAGAAGATTTTCCAGCTACAGAAAATTTACTTGCTTGGCCACCACAAATTTTAATAATTAAATTGGTGGCAGCTTCCAAACCCTCTTTAATTGAATTCGGATCAATGCCTCTTTCAAATCTATATTTAGCATCAGTATCAATATCTAAAATCCTAGATGTTTTTCTGACAGAATTAGGAAAAAAATATGCAGATTCTAAAAGAATGTTATTTGTTTCAAATTCAGTCTCAGATCGCACTCCCCCTATAATTCCTCCTAAGCCTAAAGGTCCCGATCTATCTGATATAACACACATATTATTTTTTAATTGATAATTTTTACCGTCTAGAGCCTCAAAATTTTCTCCTAATTTGGAATTTCTTACAATGATTTCTTTATCTATTTTATCAGCATCGTATGCATGTAAAGGTCTATTAAGATCTAGCATGACGTAATTTGTAATATCAACTACAGCCGATATTGGTTTAAGACCTAAAGAAATTATTTTTTCTTTTAGCCACTTTGGGCTCTCTTTATTTTTAATGCCTTTTATATAACAAGCGCCAAATGACATACATCCTTGGTTTTTTTCTTTTATGATTGAAATTTTTATTGGTTGAGAAAAAATTTGTTTTATTTTTGCTTTTTTTACACTTGAAAGTTTACCTAAGCCTGCTGAAGCTAAATCTCTCGCTATACCTCTTACTCCCAAGCAGTCTGGTCTATTTGGCGTAATTGATACATCAATTGACTTTTCCCCTTTGCTTTTAAAAAAGTTTTTTCCTATATCTTTAACTCTGTTATTTAACTCAATTATTCCATCACTTTTATTTGATATATTAAGCTCACTCTCGGAGCAAAGCATACCACGAGACTCGATGCCTCTAATCTTTGCTATTTTTAATTTCATTTTTGTTTTTGGAATTATTGCTCCTGGAGGTGCATAAACACTTATTAAGCCATCTCTAGCATTTTCAGCACCACATACGACTTTGATGTGTTTGTTTTCACCCAAACTAACTTCACAAAGTTTTAGTTTGTCTGCGTTTGGGTGCTTTTCTGTTTTTACGATTTTTGCAATTTTAAAATCAGATAGCTCACCCTGACTATCTTTTATTCCTTCGACCTCAAGACCAATCCCTGTAAGTTTGTCTATTATTTTTTCTAAATTTGCACTGGTATTTAAATGATCTTTTAACCAAGATAAAGTTATAATCATCTACTTAGACCTCTATAACTTGTTGGAACGTCTAAAGGATCAAAGCCAAAATAATTAAGCCACCTGAAGTCTGCTTCAAAAAAAGATCTAAGATCATTTATTCCATACTTTAACATTGCAAGTCTATCAATCCCCATTCCAAACGCAAAACCTTGAAATTTTTTTGGATCCACTTTGGCATTTTTAAGAACATTTGGATGTACCATTCCACAACCCAGTATCTCTAGCCATTTATCTCCTTCTCCCACAATTATTCTTCCATTTTCTAATCTATATCCAATGTCAACTTCGGCTGAGGGCTCTGTAAATGGAAAATGACTTGGTCTAAATCTCATTTGAATTTTTTTAACCTCAAAAAATTCTTTTACAAAATAATCTAAACAACCCTTTAGGTGACCCATTGTTATATCTTTGTCAATATGAAGTCCTTCAAGCTGATGAAACATAGGAGCATGAGTTTGATCACTATCGCATCGATAAGTTCTACCAGGAACAATAATTTTGAAAGGCGGTTTACCATCCAGCATGGCTCTAATTTGTACTGGAGAAGTATGGGTCCTTAACAGAATTTTTTTGTTACCATGTAAATAAAAAGTGTCATGCATATCTCTAGCGGGGTGGTTCTCAGGAGTATTCAAAGCTGTAAAATTATTATATTCGGTTTCTACATCCGGACCCTCTGCAACTGAAAAACCTATTTCGGAAAATATTGAGGAAATCTCGTCAATAACTTGTGAGACAGGATGTATTTTGCCATTTGGCCTTTCTCTTGCAGGCAATGTTATATCAACTTTATCATTTTGTAGTTTTTTATTAATTTCGGATTTTTCTAATTCTTTTAATCTATAATTAATAGCTTCAGTAATTTTTTTCTTTTCATTATTAAGTGATGTTGCTTTTGCTTTTCTTTCATCTTCTGTCAGTGCGCCAAGTTTTTTGAACTCTTGATTAATTTGACTATTCTTGCCCAAAAACTGAGTTTTTAAAATTTGCAGTTCTGACTTATCTTTCGCTTGTGATACTTTTTGAATTAATTCTCGTAAATCTACCATTAGTTAGTTTTTACTCTAACTTTATAAAAGAAAAAACAAGTTTATTTTATTGATAACTGAACTTTTTTAACTAGTGATTTGAAAGCTTCGGGATTATTATAGGCTAAATCAGCTAAAACTTTTCGATCTAATTTAATTTTTGACTTATTTAAACCATTAATGAATTTTGAATAAGTCAAACCTTCTTGCCTAACTCCTGCATTTATTCTTTGAATCCAAAGCGATCTGAATTCTCTTTTTTTTGCTCGTCTATCCCTATATGCATACTGCATTGCTTTTTCCATTGCTTGACGAGCAATACGGATTGTGTTTTTTCTTCTACCAAATTGTCCTTTGACAGCTTTTAAAACTTTTTTATGTCTTGCGTTACTTATTTTTCCTCTTTTTGTTCTGGCCACTTTATCCTCTCAAACTATAAGGCATATATGATTTAACAATTTTAGAGTCCTGTTTTGACATAATCGTAGTGCCTCTCTGTTTTCTGATTTGTGAATTTGTTCTTTTTATCATGCCATGCTTTTTTCCTGACTGGGGCATCTTGACTTTTCCAGATTTGGTTAATCTAAATCTTTTTTTTGCTGAACTTTTTGTTTTTAATTTTGGCATGGTATCGGATTTATATATAGAATATTTTTGCTTTACAAGATTTTTTTAGAGAAAATTAGTTTGGCTGAACTATCATAATCATTTGTTTACCTTCAAATTTAGGCATCACTTCGACTTTTCCCACTTCTTGTATATCTTTGATAATTCTATCCATTAAATTTTTACCTAGTTGTACATGTTGCATTTCTCTTCCTTTAAATTTTACTGTAAATTTTACTTTGTCACCCTTTGCAAGGAATTTTTTTGCATTTTTTATTTTAAAATTATAATCGTGTGTCTCTGTGCCGGGCCTTAGTTTTAATTCTTTTAAAGAAGCAATTTTTTGATTTTTTTTTGCTTTGCTTGCTTTTTTTTGCATATCATATTTATACTTTCCCATATTCATTATTTTACAAACTGGAGGATTAGCTTTTGGAGATATCTCTATAAGATCAAGTCCTTCATTTTTTGCTGCTTCAATTGCTTTTTTTATTGGAAGCACTCCTAAATTTTCTCCGTTACTGCTAATTACTTGAACATCAAGACTTCTGATCCTATGGTTTGTTCTAGGACCTTCAAACTTTGTTCTTCGCTGAAAATAATTTTTTTTAATATTTTGCACTTAATTAATTGGTAGGTTATTTAAGGATTTTATATTCTTTACAGCCTTAGTAAGCTTTATGGTTTCTTGATTTTCTGAACCAAGCTTTCTTATTGTTATACTTTTTTCTGATATTTCTTTTTTTCCACAGATCAATAACAATGGAACCTTAGATAATGAATGTTCTCTAATTTTATAATTAATTTTTTGGTTTCTCAAATCCACTTCACATTTTATACCTTCTTTAAAGAGTTCTTCAAATATTTTTTTTGCATAATCGTTGTGTTCCTCAGCAATAGGTAATACAACAACTTGTGCTGGCGATAGCCAAAAAGGTAGTTTGCCTGCATAATTTTCTATCAGGATTCCAATAAATCTTTCTAACGATCCAAATAAAGCTCTATGCAGCATAACAGGGGTTTTTTTGGATCCATCTTTATCTACAAAAGTTGCGCCAAGTCTGCCTGGCAAATTTAAATCTACTTGAAGCGTTCCACACTGCCAATCTCTTCCAATTGCATCTCTCAAAACAAACTCAATTTTTGGACCATAAAAAGCTCCCTCACCTTTATTTATACTATATTCTAATTTTGTTTTTTTAATTGCAGCAAGTAAAGCTTTTTCAGATTTATCCCAAACCGCATCTTCTCCAACTCTTTTTTCTGGTCTATCTGAATACTTAAGAAAAACTTTTTTAAATCCTAAATCTTTATAAATATCTAAAATTAACTTTGTAACACTAATACACTCTTCTGTTATTTGTTCTTCAGTACAAAATATGTGGGCATCATCTTGGGTAAAGGCTCTGACCCTTAAAAGTCCATGTAATGCTCCCGAAGGTTCATATCTGTGAACTTTTCCAAATTCTGATAACTTTAAAGGCAAATCTCTATAACTTTTTAAACCTTGTTTAAAAACTTGAACACAACCGGGGCAATTCATTGGTTTTATTGCGAATACTTTCTCGTCTGGTGTTTCGGATGTAAACATTAAATCTCCAAATTTATCCCAATGACCAGATTTTTCCCAAAGTGATTTGTCTAATAGTTCTGGAGTATTAATTTCTCTATAACCAGCATTTCTTTGCTTCAGTCTCATATATTCAATTAATTTTTGAAACAAATTCCAACCTTTCTCGTGCCAAAAAACTGATCCTGGACTTTCTTCCCTAAAGTGAAATAAATCCATTTCTTTACCAAGTTTTCTATGATCTCTCTTTTCCGCCTCTTCTAGTCTGTGAAGATAATCGTCTAGATCTTTTTTTGAACTCCAACATGTTCCATATATTCTCTGTAACATTTCGTTATTAGAGTCGCCACGCCAATAAGCTCCGGATACTTTTGTTAATTTAAATGCTTTACCAATTTTCTTTGAGGACTCAAGATGGGGCCCCCTACAAAGATCGTGCCAAGTATCTCCATGATGATAAATTGAAAGTTCTTCATTTTTGGGGATGCTCTCTATAATTTCAGCTTTATACTTTTCACCTATTTTTTTAAAATGAGCTATGGCTTTATCTCTTTCCCAAACTTCTCTTCGTGTTTTAACGTCTCTATCAATTATTTCTGACATTTTTTTTTCTATTTTATCTAAATCATCTTTTGTAAATGTCTCATTTCTTGCAAAGTCATAGTAAAAACCATTTTCTATAACTGGACCAATCGTTACTTGAGTCCCGGGAAATAATTCTTGGACTGCCATAGCCATAATATGTGCAGAGTCATGTCTTAAGACTTCAAGACCTTCTTTATCTTTTGAAGTTATTATCCTAACTTTGGAATCTTTTTGTATTTGAAAACTTAGATCTTTTAATTCTCCGTCTACATCCATTATAAGAGCTTCTTTTTCTAAAGACTTGCTTATTTTTTTAATAATTTCAAAACCGTTTGTTACTTTTTTGAAATTAATTTCCTTTCCATCTAAAAGTTTTATTAATGGCATCTAATTTTTTTTAAATAGCTTTTGGTATTCAATAAATGTGGAATAACACATTTTTTCGACATCAAATTTTTTTAATACGTTTTTCCTACCTTCATTTCCTATAGATTGCAACTCGCTTTTATCCATTACCATAAGTTTATGCAAGTTCTCAGCAAGAGACTTAATATTATTATTTTTAAACAAGAATCCTGATTTGCCATCCATTATGGTCTCTTTTGAGCCACCTAAATCACTCGCTAAAATTGGTTTTTGCATTGATTGTGCTTCAACTGAAACCCTCCCAAATGCCTCGGGTTCAATTGATGAAGATACAACTAAATCTGATAAATAATAAATTATAGGAATTTCCTTGAAATGAGTTAAAAAAATGATTTTTTTGTTAAGTTGATACCTTTCAACCATCGAAAGTAATTTTTTATAGTAAACCTTTCTTCCTTGATGAGACCCAAGAATTACTGCTTGGAAATTTTCTATTCCATATTCTTTTCTTAATAAATTTAAAGCTTCAATAAACATTTCCTGCCCCTTCCATCTAGTTAATCTACCTGGTAATAATATTTTGAAATTTTCAGAACTTATATTAAATTTTGTGCTAAACTCTTTTATTTTATCATCAGTGATATTTGAATTACTATAATATTCAGTATTTATGCCTCTAAAAATTACAAGAAGTTTTTTTTTGTTATTCAATAAATTTGAGTAATTTTCATTAATATGATCAAATATAAAATTCGACCCTGCTATTATTAGATCAGATCTTATCATAACAGAGTTATAAAATTTTTTCAGCTTATTACTAAAGTTGTATGTACCATGAAAAGTTGTAACAAATTTCCTTCTTGTAATTTTACAAGATAGCAGGCAGGACCATGCGGGTGCCCTGCTTCTTGCATGCACTATGTCAATATTTAAAATTAAAATAATAAGAGAAATTAAAATAACATTAACTAAAATTAAAATTGGGTTTTTTGAGTGGACTGGTAATCTTAATACTTTGACTTTATTTTTCCTTACAAATTTTAGAAGAGGCCCCCCGCTAGTAATTATATATGACTTACAATCTTTTTCCGCTAAATAATGCGCAAGATCATAGCAACCTGTTTCAGCTCCTCCATAACCTAATTTTGGAATAACTTGTAAAACTTTTATTTTAGATGACATATGGTAAATATATATTATATCAGATTACTCAAATAAAATTTACATGAAAAAATTTAAATATCTTAAAATCTCAAAGACTAAAAAACTTAGATATATAGACAATTATTACAAAGAAAAACTATATATAATTTTTTTACCTGGCTTTATGTCCGATATTGATGGGGAAAAGCCTACTGCATTTAGAAAGTATGCAAAGAAAAATAAATTAGGATATTTAGCAATAGAATATTCTGGCCACGGTAAATCATCCGGGGTGTTTACCAAAGGAAATATTAGTGAGTGGTCCAATGATGCTGAAAGATCTATAAAAAAAATTGTTAAAAAAAATAGTTTTATTTTAATTGGTTCCAGTATGGGTTCATGGATTTCTTTGAATCAGTTCAAATCTTTTAAAAAACAAATTAAGGGTTTTGTTGGGATTGGTTCTGCCCCTGAATTTCTAGAAAAGTTGATGTGGAAAAAATTTCCAAAAAAGATAAAGAAAGAAATAAAAGAAAAAGGTGTAAGTATAATTAAGCACGGAGATTCAAAATTCAAAAAAAGACAATATGAGTACCCTATTACTTATCAATTAATTAAAGATGGAAGAAAAAATAAAATTTTATCAAAAAAAATTAAACTTAAAATAAGTGTAACAATGTTTCATGGTCAAAAAGATGAGGTGGTTCCAGTTTCGTTTTCAAAAAATGTATTAAAAATTTTTCCAAATGCTAAAAAAAAACTTTTTATTGTAAAAAATGGTGATCATAGTCTTTCAAATAAAAAAAGTCTAAAAAAAATAATTATTGAGTTAAAAAAAATTGTTAAGGATGTTTCTTAGCTTGCCAAAGAGGATTTAGATTTAAAACCAATGGGACTTTCTAGTTTATCTAACATTTCAGTTGGACATACTTGTTTGAAATTTTTTACCTCTAATAGGAAATTATTGAGTATTTTTTTTGCTATTTTTGAATCGGTTTCTAAAACATACTCTTCAATCAATTTTTTCAATTTTGATTTCCAAAAATCAGTTTCGGGTGCCTGCCATATTACTGAAGTTGGATTTACGTAATTTTCAAAATTGTTTTGAGGATCGTATACAAAAGCCATTCCACCTGTCATACCAGCTGCAAAATTATCACCAACTTTGCCTAAAATTACTATCTGCCCACCAGTCATATATTCACACCCATTAGCATCACAACCTTCAACTACAGCTATACCGCCAGAATTTCTAACTGCAAATCTTTCTCCTGCTTTGCCCGATGCAAATAATTTTCCTGATGTTGCTCCGTATAATACCGTGTTTCCTATTATAGTGTTCTCGTCAGTTTTAAAATTATCTGTCAAAGGTTTAACTACAATGGTTCCTCCTGACAAACCTTTGGCAACATAATCATTAGCGTCGCCTAAAAGTTTAATTTTGATGTTCTTTGACAAAAATGCACCTAAAGATTGTCCAGCTGATCCTATTAAATTTATACTTACTTTTTTTTCTGAGATATTTTCTGAAAGATTTTTAAACAAGTAATGAGATAACTTGGTACCAACTGCTCTATCTGTATTTTTAACTTTTGCTTCAAAAATTACTTCTTTTTTATCTTTTATTTTTTCCTTTATATCTTTCCAAACATTTTCATCAATATTATTGTCTGGAACTGGGTTGATTATATTTTGTGAAGAAAACCTTTTATTTTCTCCAGGGTCTGCTTGAACCAACATTGGGTTTAAATCTAAATCATCAAGGTTTGGTGAGCCCCTGCTAACTTGATAAAGCAGATCTGATCTGCCAATTATCTCTTCTAAAGATTTAAATCCAAGAGAAGCAAGAATCTCTCGGACCTCCATCGCAACAAAAGTAAAAAAATTTACAACCTTATCTGGAGTTCCTGAAAATTTTTCTCTAAGCTTTTTATCCTGTGTACAAACTCCAACTGGGCAAGTATTAGAGTGACATTGTCTAACCATTATACAGCCCATTGCTATTAAAGATGATGTGCCCATACCAAATTCCTCGGCACCCATCATTGCAGCCATTACAACATCCCTACCAGTTTTTATTCCACCGTCTGTTCTTAATGTAACTTTATGTCTTAATTGATTTAAAGTTAAAATTTGGTTTGCCTCTGTCAGCCCTAACTCCCAAGGTATACCAGCATACTTAACACTAGTTTGTGGACTAGCTCCAGTGCCACCGGAGTGACCAGAAATTAAAATAATATCTGCTTTAGCCTTAGCAACGCCTGCTGCTATAGTTCCTATTCCTGTAGATGCAACTAACTTTACTCCTACTCTGGCTGTTGGGTTAATTTGTTTCAAATCATAAATTAACTGGGCCAAGTCCTCTATCGAATAAATATCGTGATGTGGAGGAGGTGATATTAAAGTTACCCCGGGTGTTGAGTGTCTTAATTTAGCTATTTCTTTAGTAACTTTAAATCCTGGTAACTGTCCGCCTTCTCCAGGTTTAGCTCCTTGGGCAATTTTAATCTCAATTTCTTTACAATTATTCAAATATTTTATTGTAACTCCAAACCTAGCAGATGCCACTTGTTTGACTTTTGAATTAGATGAGTCTCCGTTTTTAAGAATTTTAAATCTATTTTCGTCTTCTCCTCCTTCTCCACTACATGAAGAACCTTTTATTCTATTCATGCCAGTTGCCAAAGTTTCATGTGCCTCTGATGAAAGAGCACCGTGAGACATGCTGCCACTACCAAATCTTGGCGTAATTTTTTCAACAGGTTCCACTTCTTCTAATTTTATTGGCTTTTTATTTTTTCTAAATTCAAGAAGATCTCTTAGATTTGTTGGGTTTAAATTGTTTATTCCTGAAGTGTATCTTTTAAACATTTCATATGAATTTTTTCCAACAGAGTTTTGAAGGAGGTGAATCAAGCTGCCTTGAAATTGATGATCTTCGCCTGTTTTTCTGTATTTATAAAGACCGCCAATTGGCAATACCGTAACATTTTTTTGAAAAGCCTTTAAATGAATTTCTCTTACTTTTTTTTCAATTCCTAGAACTCCGATTCCTGAAATTCTAGAAATCATTCCAGGAAAATATTCTTCTACCAAGCCTCTACTTAAACCGACAGCTTCAAAATTACATCCTCCCCTATAAGAACTCAAAACTGATATTCCCATTTTAGACATTATTTTTAGCAAGCCAGCATTTATAGATTTTTTAAATCTTAAAACACAAGTATCAAAGTCATATGTGCCAAATAATCTTTTTTCAAATCTTTGAAATATACTATCAATTGCAAGATATGGATTTACAGTAGTCGCGCCTACACCAACTAATACCGCAAATGAATGGGTGTCCATTGCTTCAGAAGTTTGAACGTTTATAGATGCATATCCCCTTATACTTAGTTTAACTAAATTTGAATGCACCGCTCCTACCGCTAAAATCATTGGCACTATTGCTCTTTGTTCTGATATATTTTGATCTGATAAGATTAAATGATTTGCTCCTTCTCTTACTGCTATTTCAGCTTCATTTCTTATTTTTTCAATTCTTGATTTTAGATTATCTTTCAAATCAAAAGTGCAATCGATAATTCTAACTTTATCAGCAAATATTTTTTTAAATTTCTTTAATTGAGAATTTGTTAAAATAGGACTATCTAAAACATAGATATTGTCCTTTGTTAAATTTGCAAAGTCTAAAATATTTCCTAAATTTCCGAATCTTGTTTTTAGACTCATTACCTTGTTTTCTCTTAAAGAATCTATAGGAGGATTGGTTACCTGGCTAAAGTTTTGTCTAAAATAATGAGAGATTGGTCTATAATGATTTGATAGAACAGCAACAGGGGTGTCATCTCCCATTGATCCAGTTGCTTCCTTTGCATCCTCTACCATTGGGTGAAGAATTAATTCTAAATCTTCTATACTATAACCTGAAAGATATTGTCTTTTTCTTAGTTCGTCATTAGAGAAATTAAAAAATTCTTTTTCAGTTGTAATTTTTTTATCTAAGTGGATTATTTGTTTATGAAATTTTTTGTAATCTTTGGATAAATAGTCTTTTATTTCTTTATCTTTATAAATTAAACCTTTTTTTAGATTAACCGCAATCAGTTGTCCTGGGCCTAATCTACCTTTAGATAAAATTTTACTCTCAGGTATCTGCACCATTCCTGTTTCTGATCCAGCACAGAATATATTATCTGAAGTCACAGAATATCTTAGAGGTCTAAGTCCATTTCTATCTGTTGCAGCAATGGCCCACTTGCTATCTGTGGCACAGACTGCTGCGGGGCCATCCCATGGCTCAATTGCGCTATTTAAAATATCAAAAAGTTGTTGATGTGACTTTGGTAAAATTTTATTTCTTTTCGACCATGCGTCTGGCATCATCATTAATTTTATGAGAGGTACTGGTTTTCCAGAATGGATTAATAATTCAAAAACATTGTCCAGTGCAGCAGAATCTGAATTGCCTGGAGTAATAACGGGTTTCAAGTCATCTACATTTTGAAATAAATCGCTGGACATATCTTGTTCGTGTATTTTCATCCAATTAACATTTCCTTTTAACGTATTTATTTCACCGTTATGAGCTAGGCACCTAAAAGGTTGGGCAAGCTTCCAGCTAGGGAAAGTATTTGTTGAAAATCTTTGATGAAAAATTGCAAATCTCGAAATAAATCTTTTATCTTTTAAATCAGAATAAAAATCTGACAAAGCCTCAGCTAAAAACATTCCTTTGTAAATTATTGATCTAGAACTTAGAGAGCATATGTAAAAATCGTTTATTTGCTGACTTCTAGTGATTTTTAATATTTTTTTTCTAGATACAAAAAGCAAACGTTCTAAAGTATTTCTGTCGATCTTATCATTACTTTTAAAAATAACTTGTGTAATCTCAGGCCTATTTGAGTCTGCGGTTGAGCCTAAAACGCTTGGATTTACCGGAACCTGTCTCCAACCATAAATATAAAAATTATTTTCAAGAAGAACTTTTTCCACTATCGTTTTAGATTTTTCTTGCTCAGAATATTCTGTTCTTGGTAAGAAAATCATACCAACACATATTTCTTCTCCGCCATTGTGATTGTGCCCAGTATCTCTAATTTTTTCTAAGAAGAATTCTTTTGGAATTTCAACACAAATTCCTGCTCCATCCCCTGATTTTCCATCTGCATCGACTGCTCCTCTATGCCAAACTGCTTTCAAGGAGTCTATTCCGTACTGAACAACTTCTCTTTTCTTTTTTCCATCAAGAGAAGCGATTAATCCTACTCCACAAGCATCATGTTCTTGTGAACTATTATATATATAGTTATCTTCTAAAAGTTTTTTATTTTTTAAGTAATTCTTCATGCTGCAAATTCTTTTTTTGATAAATTTGAATTTAGATATTTTTCAATCTGAACCGCGGCATCCCTACCGTCTCTAATAGCCCATACTACCAAAGATGCTCCTCTTACTATGTCACCAGCTGCAAAGACTCCTGGAATATTTGTTTGCATAGATTTCAAATCAATTTTTATAGTGCCCCATTTTGAAACTGCAAGATTTTCTGAATTAAATAACTTTGGGATATTTTCAGGATCAAAGCCTAGTGCTTTTATAACCATATCAGAGTCAATTTTATAATTTGAATTTTCAATTAATGTAGGTTTTCTTCTTCCAGAAGCATCTGGGTTTCCTAATTTCATTTTTTGAACCTCTACTGCTTCCACCTGATTTTCGCCTAAAAATTTACTAGGACTTGAAAGCCAAAGAAATTCTACACCTTCTTCTATTGCATTTCCAACTTCTCTTGCTGAACCAGGCATATTTTCCCTGTCTCTTCTATATAAACACTTTACTGACTTAGCTTTTTGTCTTACTGCAGTTCTTACACAATCCATCGCAGTATCTCCTCCTCCAATAACAACTATATTTTTATTTTCTGCATTTAACGTTCCATTTTCAAACAATTGGACTTTGTCACCTAAACCTTTTTTATTTGATGCGGTTAAAAAATCCATTGCAGGAAAAATATTTTTTAATTGATTGCCAAAAATTTCTATATTCCTTGCTTTATAAACACCAGTTGCAATTAAAATAGCATTGTGTTTTTTTCTTAAATCCTCTAATGATGAGTCTCTTCCAACTTCAAAATTTTGGACAAATTTTATTCCTGAATCTTTTAAAAGTTTAGTTCTTCTTTCCACAACAAATTTTTCTAATTTAAAGTTAGGTATTCCGTAAATTAACAAACCTCCGGGTCTATCGTAACGATCGTATATAGTAACTTTAAAGCCAATTTTTCTTAACTCTTCAGCACAGGCTAATCCTGCGGGACCTGCCCCTATTATCCCTACTGATTGAGATTTTTCTTTTTTTAATTTAATTGGTTTTACCCAACCCTTCTCCCAAGCTGTATCTGTTATATATTTTTCAACCGATCCAATTGTAACTGTTCCATGTCCTGATTGCTCTATTACGCAATTTCCTTCACATAATCTATCCTGAGGACATATTCTCCCACATACTTCGGGCATATTATTTGTACTTTGAGATAATTCGTATGCATCTTTGAGTCTTCCTTCAGCAGTTAATTTTAACCAATCCGGTATATTGTTTTGTAGTGGGCAATGAACTTGGCAAAATGGGACACCACACTGAGAACATCTGCTAGACTGCTCTTTTGCCTTCTCGCTGATGTATTCTCCATAAATTTCTTTAAAATCCTCACTTCTATTTTCAACAGACCTTTTAGGGGGTGTTTGTTGACCTATTTTTACAAATTTTAACATTTTTTCTGACATATTTTTAAGGTAAAACAAAATTGGGTTAATTTGAAGAACATTTAGGTCAATGCTACGTACCTATTTTTATAAAAGCATTGAATTTACTTGATTTTTTTAATGCATGGCTGCCATGCAATATGTTGGATGATATAAATTACATAATTAAATATAAAAACTCATTAGCTTATGGAAACTTTTTTTCAAATATTAACAATATCAATAGTTCAAGGTGTAACAGAATTTTTACCCGTCAGCTCTTCAGCTCATTTAGTTTTAATTTCAAATTTCTTTAAACTAAAAGGGCAAGAACTATTGTTAAATATAAGTGCACATGTAGGCTCATTATTTGCGGTAATTTTTTTCTTTAAAAAAGAAATTGCAAATTTTGAAAAAAATAAAAAGCTTTTTTTTAAGATAATCCTAGCTTCAATTCCATTATTTTTCTTTGGTTATTTAACAGTAAAGCTTAACTTAGTTTCTGAATTAAGAACATATAAAGTTATAGGTTGGACAACAATAACTTTTGGTATTCTTCTCTACTTTGCGGATAAATTTAGTACAAATCATAAAATTAAAGAAAATTTTTCTTCTAAAAATGCTGTTTTATTAGGATTCTTTCAAGTATTAGCATTAATACCTGGGGTAAGTAGATCTGGAATAATAATGACTGGAGCTAGATTACTAAAGTTTAATAGAGAAGACGCAGCAAAAATTTCTTTCTTAATGTCAATACCTGCGTTGGCTGGTACTGGAGTTTTTGGTGCCTATACTTTAATTGAAAAAGAAGATGTTATACTTAATATAAATTCAATTATTACTATATTTTTCTCTTTTATAATCTCTTACTTCACTATGAAATACTTTATTATTTTTTTAAGAAGTTTCAATTTGAACCTTATAATTGGATATCGACTAATTTTGGGGTCAATTATACTTTTTATAACCTATTTATAAAATTAGAGCCAAAAGTGTTAAAATAAGACCAACTAAAATAAAAAAAACCACTACAGCTTTTTCTAAAGGTAACTTAATTATAAACTTCATAAATTTCTCATATAATTTGGAGGTCCCAGAAGGATTTGAACCCTCAACCTTCTCGTCCGTAGCGAGACGCTCTAATCCAATTGAGCTATGGGACCGCAGGTTAAAAATACCAAAGAAAATAGCGAGAATAAAGGAATTTATCTTTATTGATATTACTTAAATAAGACTATAATGAATTACAAATATGTCTAAAGAAAATAGCGTAGTAATAACTTCAGCTGTAAGAACAGCGATCGGGGATTTGGGAGGATCGCTCAAAAATGTACCTGCTCACAAATTGGGTTCTTCTGCAATTTCAAATGCCATAAAAAAATCAAATTTAAAACCTGCTGATATTCATGAAGTAATTATGGGACAAGTTCTAACTGGTGGAACTGGACAAAATCCAGCACGTCAAGCAACAATGGATGCTGGAATACCTAAAGAAACACCCTCTTATATAGTAAATCAAGTTTGTGGATCGGGATTAAGATCTATAGCATCAGGATTTCATTCTATTCTATCAAAAAATGCAGACATTGTTGTGGCTGGTGGACAAGAAAGCATGTCCCAAGCACCTCACGTGATTCATATAAGAAATGGAAAAAAATTAGGAGATACAGAATTAATTGACTCGATGATAAAGGACGGTCTCTGGGATGCTTTTAATGGCTACCACATGGGTATTACTGCTGAAAATGTTGCGCAAAAATTTCAAGTTACAAGAAAAGATCAAGATAAGTTTGCCTTTGACTCTCAAACAAAGGCTCTAAAAGCTCAAAAGGAAAATAAATTTAAAGATGAAATTGTTCCTTTTACAATTCAGCTTAAAAAAGGAACTGCCACTTTTGATAAAGACGAACATCCTCGTGATGGTATTTCAATGGAAGCTTTACAAAGATTAAGAACTGCATTTCAAAAAGATGGAACTGTAACAGCTGGTAATGCCTCAGGAATTAATGACGGTGCTGCCGCTGTGGTTTTAATGTCAAAAAGTGAATCTGAGAAAAGAGGAATAGAGCCGTTAGCTGAGATCAAATCTTGGGCGTCTTGCGGTGTTGATCCTTCGGTTATGGGTACCGGACCAATTCCTTCGTCAAAGAAAGCATTAGAAATTGCAGGATGGGATTCGAAAGATTTAGATTTAATTGAAGCAAATGAAGCATTTGCTGCACAAAGCTGTGCCGTAGTTAAAGAATTGTCTTTACCAATAGAAAAGGTTAATGTTAATGGAGGAGCTATTGCTCTTGGACACCCAATCGGAGCTTCTGGATCAAGAATTTTTGTCACTCTTGTTCATGAGATGTTAAAAAGAAACTCCAAAAAAGGGTTAGCCACACTATGTATCGGTGGGGGCATGGGTGTTGCAATGTGCATTGAGAGAAAATGAAACTGTCAAAAGCAAAAAAAAATAAAAGAGGCGCATGGAAAACTAGAAAAATGCCTTTTACAGTAAGAGGTTATCAAACCTACTACGGTATTATAATTGCCATCGTTCTATTAATTGGTTTTAGCCAGGTATTTTCTTAATAAAATTTTTTGTATTATTGCCTGAGAATTAAGATCAATTCTCTTTTTTTTAAAAATAAGTCTTAAAAATTGCATAGTTTATATTGCAAATTTGAAGTGTCAAAAAAGCGGATAAATTGTGTCAAAAATTGTGTATAATAATTAAATGTCTAAGAACATATCTGTGCCTGATATTGGAGATTTTAAAGACGTAGAGATAATAGAGGTTTTAGTTAAACCAGGTGATCAAATAAAAAAAAATGATCCAATTGTTACTTTAGAAAGTGACAAGTCAAGTGTTGAAGTTCCATCGCCTTACGAAGGTAAAATATCTCAACTTAAAGTTAAAATAGGAGACAAAGTTTCGGAAGGAAGTATTCTAGCTACTTTAGATGGTGGGAATGAGAAAAAAGAAGAAGTTGCCAAACCAACAAAAGAAATAATCGAAGTTGAGGAACAACCAATTCCAAAAATGGAAAAGACAAATGGTCTAAGAAATGGAAAGGAGACGATTTATGCTCAACCCATTTCTAAGGATGATATAGATCCTGCAGAAACACAAGAATGGTTAGACTCCTTACGGGCAGTTGTAAAAGCAGATGGCTCATCTAGAGCTGGTTACTTACTTAAAAAAGTAATTGATGAAGCTTACACGCAAGGATTAATTTTACCAGACACTAGAACTACCCCTTATATAAATACAATACCTGCCACCGCAGATATCCGATCGCCAGGAGATCAAAATTTAGAGAGAAAAATTAGAGCTTACATAAGATGGAATGCAGCTGCCATGGTTGTAAAGGCTAATAAAAAAAATCCAGAACTAGGAGGCCACATAGGTACTTTTGCTTCTGCAGCAACATTATATGACGTCGGTATGAATCATTTTTGGAGAGCAAAAAATAATAAATTTGGTGGTGATTTAGTTTATTTCCAAGGTCATAGCGCACCAGGTATGTATGCAAGAGCTTTTTTAGAAGGAAGAATTACAGAAAAACAATTAGATAAATTTAGACAAGAAGTTGAGAAAGGCGGATTGTCTTCTTACCCACATCCTTGGTTGATGCCTAAGTTTTGGCAGTTCCCAACTGTGTCCATGGGACTTGGTCCTATGATGGCAATCTATCAAGCTAGGTTTACTAAGTATTTAATAAATAGAGGTCTTTTAAAAGATCAAGATAGGAAAATTTGGTGTCATCTAGGTGATGGTGAGATGGATGAACCTGAAAGTTTTGGGGCTGTAGGGCTAGCAGCAAGAGAGAAATTAGATAATTTGATTTTTGTAATTAATTGTAATCTTCAAAGATTAGATGGACCTGTAAGAGGAAATGGAAAAATTATTCAAGAACTTGAAGGAAGATTTAGAGGGTCAGGCTGGAATGTAATTAAAGTAATTTGGGGATCTTACTGGGATCAGCTTTTGTCTAAAGATAAAACTGGTTTACTAGTTAAAAGAATGACTGAAGCAGTCGATGGTGAATATCAGGCATTCAAAGCAAAAGGTGGGGCTTACGTAAGGGAGAAATTTTTTGGTAAATATCCTGAATTAAAAGACTTGGTAGCAAATATGACTGATGCTGATATTTGGAAATTAAATAGAGGCGGACACGATCCTCATAAAGTTTACTCAGCTTATCATGCTGCTGTTAAATGCAAAGGTAAGCCAACTGTCATAATAGCTAAAACAATTAAAGGTTATGGAATGGGTAAATCTGGTGAGAGTATAAATACAACACACCAACAAAAGAAATTAGACGAGGAAGATTTATTATTTTACAGAGATAGATTTAATGTGCCACTTACTGATAAGCAGGTTAAAAATATTGAATATTACAAACCAGCAGAAAATTCACCAGAAATAAAGTATTTAAAAAATTGCAGAGTTAAGCTTGGTGGACACATTCCTGAGAGAACTACTTTTGCAAAACCAGTTAAAACACCTCCTCAAGATATATTTGAAAGTTTTATGAAGTCCACTGGTGATAAGGAAATGTCTACTACAATGGCTCTTGTAAGAATGCTTGCGAATTTACTAAGAGACAAAAATGTTGCCCCAAGATTGGTGCCTATAATTGCTGATGAGGCTAGAACTTTTGGTATGGAGGGTTTTTTTCAAAAGATTGGTATTTATGCGCATGAAGGCCAAAAGTATGAACCGGTCGATTCTGAACAATTAAGTTCTTATAGAGAAGACAAGAGCGGGCAAGTTTTACAAGAAGGTATTACAGAAGCGGGGGCAATGTCATCATGGATTGCCGCTGGAACCTCTTACACTAATCATGATTTAGAAATGGTTCCTATTTATTTGTTTTACTCTATGTTTGGTTTTCAAAGAATTGGGGACTTGGCTTGGGCCGCAGCAGACTCTCAGACAAGAGGTTTTTTAATTGGAGCAACATCTGGAAAAACAACTTTAGCCGGTGAGGGATTACAACACCAGGATGGACATAGTCTGCTACTAGCATCTGCAATACCTAACTGTGTAAGTTATGACCCTACATTTTCATATGAGATGGCAGTTATTTTTAGAGATGGATTAAAAAGGATGCACGAGAAAAAAGAAAATATTTACTACTATATAACTGCAATGAACGAAAATTATACTCATCCAGAAAAACCAGCTGGTTCAGATCAGGGAATTTTAAAAGGAATGTATTTATTTAAAAACTATAAAGGAAAAGGCAAAGCTAAAGTTCAAATGCTTGGTTCAGGATCAATTTTAAGAGAGGTTATTAAAGCTGCTGAGACTTTATCAAAAGATTACGGAGTAGATTGTAATGTTTGGAGTGCTACTAGTTTTAACGAATTAAAGAAAGATGGTATGGAAGTTGAAAGAAGAAATTTACTAAATCCAAAAGAGAAGCCAAAGAAAAGTTATGTACAAAAATGTTTAGACTCTCAAGAGGGAATTATATTTGCAGCATCAGATTATATAAGATCACATACAGACCAAATAAGACCATATCTTAATAAACCATTCTATACATTAGGAACTGATGGTTTTGGAAGAAGTGATACAAGAAAAGAATTAAGAAAATTTTTTGAAGTTGATAAAAAGCATATTGTTACATACACTTTAAGCGCATTAGCAAAAGAACAATTGATGGCTTCAGTACATGCAGAAAAAGCAATTAAAAAATACAATATTGATCAAACAAAAGTTTTTCCAACAAAATTATAGAGTTTAATGGCTGAAAAAAAATTATTAGTTCCAAATATCGGAGATTTTAAAAATGTTGAAGTGATTGAGGTATTAGTTAAGTCAGGACAACAGATCAAAAAAAATGATCCCTTAATTACTTTGGAAAGTGATAAATCAAGTGTAGAAGTTCCTGCAACTGATGAAGGAAAAATCAATAAGATTATTGTTAAAGTTGGTGACAAAGTTTCAGAAGGAAGTGAAATATTATCGTTAGATTCTGTTAGTAAAAAGGAGGAAAGTAAAAAAGCAGTTGAGGTAAAAGAAAATATCCCTGAAAAGAAAATAGTAACTGAAACTCCAAAGGAAATAGCTCCTGTAGTAAAAAAATTGAGTAAAGACGGTGTATCATCTGCAAGTCCAAAGGTAAGAAAATTTGCTAGAGAATTAGGTGCTGATATCTTTCAGATACCCGGATCACAAAGAGCTGGTAGAGTAACTGAAGATGATGTAAAAAAATTTGTAAGATCCCAGGTATCAGTTAATGAAGGAAAAGTTGAAAAGAAAGTTTACAAGGATGAATATCCTCATGAAGCATTCGGAGAAGTAGAAAAAAAAGACCTTCCTAGAGTGAAAAAATTATCTGGTCCTCAACTTGTTAGATCTTGGACTGAGATCCCTCACGTTACTCAACATGATGAAATAGATATAACTGAAATGGAACAGTTTAGAACAACATTAATCGATAATTATTCTGGTGATAGAATAAGAATAAGTCCATTGGCATTTATAACTAGAGCTCTAGTAAACGCACTTAAAGAGTATCCAAATTTTAATTCCTCTATAGATCCTGAAAACAATAAATTAATTTTTAAAAAGTATT
>CACHPL010000004.1 GCA_902581795.1 uncultured Pelagibacteraceae bacterium
ATATTAATAAAGAAAATTCGTACGAATTTAGTAATATATCGTATTTTAAAAATCAAAAGTGGGAGAAACGAAAAATTGATCCTTTAATACAAATTTATAGTCTACAGAAAAAAATTAAAAATAAATGTAAAATTGAGTATGCGGGTAATTTTACTTTTGATGCCTTCTATTTTATTGCTCTCGAGTCTAAAAATATTCATATTGTTCCAATGATTAGGGCAGGGGACTTCGATAAATCTGCTGTGCAAGAACAATTCTTTAAAGACGGGTCTTTTTTAATTAAAATCAATAACGAATTAGTGAATGAAAACATAATTTTATTAATTAGTGAAAATAATTATTTCTTTGATGGTTCGAAACTTATTTTTAATAATAATTATACCCAAAAGGAAATCTCTCTTAATATAAATAAAGAAAAGCCTGATATATTAAGGCTATATTATCCAAAAATTTGTTTAAATTAAATTTTGATTTTATTCAAAGCGTTGTTTTTGAATAAGTTTGCTTCTTTTATGTATCTTCTAACCATTTGAGTGGTTTTGTGGCCCGTCATTGCCATAATACTTCGTTCTTCGGCTCCCTGTTCAGCTGTGGAGGTTGCAAAACCTGATCTTAAGCTATGACCTGAATATTTATTTTTATCTAAACCTGCTTTTGCGGCATATTTTTTTATTGTAAGGGCTACATTCTTATCAGACATATCAAAAATTTTTCCAGATTTAATTTGTCTTTCCTCAATCCATTTTCTCAAAGATACTACAGGACAATACTCGTGGTTAGAAAAATATGGTATCCCTTTGGTCATACCTTCTCCTGATTGATCCGTTTTTGATCTCCTTACGAAGATTTTGACACCCTCTGATACGAACTCAATATCTTCATAAACTATTTCTACAAGCTCTGATCTCCTAAAGCCGCCTGCAAACCCAATTAAAATTAATGCTTTATTTTTAGCTCTATTTTTTTGATTTTTATCTTGATTTATTACATTAATAATTATTTTTAAATCATTGATTAATATAGGTTTTTTTGCTTTTTGATAGGTTCCATTAACCCTTTTAATTCCAAGTAAATTTTCAGTGATTATTGGGTGTTTTGTATCTAAATAATGCCCATTTAGCTTATGAATTATGCTAATTGAGGCCAATCTTCTTTTCAAAGTACTGAATTTAGATGTTTTTGAAAGGTGCGTGAGGTATATAGAGACTACTTTCGGTTCAGAGGGCATACACTTAAGCCCATTCTTCTCGCAGAATAAAGCAAAATCTCTAAAATCAGCTTTATATGCTCTTAAAGTATTGTTGGCCTTAGAACTTCTTAGGTTCTTTAAAGTTTCTAATTCTAAGCTTTTAACATCAGTAACCAAATCATTCATATATTTCCGATAACCATAAATTATCGGAACAATATAAATAATCATTTTTCAGATGTCAAGCTTTGATTTATTATAGAGAATTATGCTTTTTAAGAATCGTAAACGTGTAGTTTTAGACAGAGGTCCTAGTTGGCCTGATTACGATAAGGCTGAGCCGTTTATGGTTCGTTATTATCCTTTATTTCGGAAAAGACCTAAATGGTTCCCTTTCAATATCTTCATTCATAAGATCTTAAAGAGTGATAGAGGTGATCTACATGACCATTATTGGTCGTATTTTACGATCATACTTAAAGGAGGTTATTGGGAAACTAGAGAAAGAGGTACTTTTTGGAGGGGTCCTGGGTATATGGGCTTCAGAAAAGGCACTGATAGACACAGCTTAAGGATACCTGAGGGAAAACCAACATGGACCTTAATATTAGTAGGACCAAACAAGGGTTCTAAAAAATACTCTAGGTATCAAAAAAACACCTAAAATAGCCCCTATTTTACCCCTAAAAACCCTTATTTTTCAACGTTTTTTGCAATCTGAAGGTGTATTTAGCTAGAAAACCTTGTTTTAAGCCCTCTATATGACCCCATATGAACAAACGTTAAAAATTGACCTATATATGGCCCATTAATCGCTATATTCTGATACTGCAATGCTCATTAATTATTATCATTACTGGTTAATTAAAATCCTATTTTTGTGTCTATTTTTCTTAATATTCTTCACTTTTAATATTTATTTTTTACCCTATTAGCTCTAATAATTTTTTCTATGAAAAAAAACCATATAAATCAACGTTTTTTGTACATATATAATCAAATACATAAATTATTCAATAAAAACAGTGATATAAACATATTAATTAAAGTAATACTTTAATATATAGGTCAATAATACTTACTTAATTAAAAAACCTTAAAGATAAATAGACAACTATTGGAATGGTAATAAATGACATGAGAGTCGATGAAACAATAACACTTGCTATATTATCGACTGCCCTCTTCTTAGAATACATTGAACCAACTAAATAAGTAAGAACAGCGCTAGGCATAGCTGATTGAATAAGAAGAACTCCAGCCATAAAACCGGTTAATCCAAGGAATTTGATTAAAGTAAAACCAATTATAGGTCCTAATACTACTCTTACAGCACCAAGTATAGCTGCATGAGACCACGAAACAACTTTTAACCTTGTTAAAGCAACCCCCAACGCCATTAAAACTAAAAATATTGTAGTGTAGGTCAATAAAAAAGTAGTATTTTCTAAATAACCAGGAACAGGCCAATCAAAATATAAAAATAATACAGCAGCAATAATTCCATAAATAGGTCCGTTTTTGATCAAAATGCTTAAGGAGAATTTTTTACTTGCTAAGAAAATTCCAATTGTAAAATGGAATAATATTATGACAGAAGCAATGGCAGAGGCTACTCCAAGTCCAGCTGTACCATAAGCAAATAAACAAATCGGTACACCCATGTTACCTGTATTAGGTAAAAATAACGGAGGAAGTTCAGTAACAGGGTCTTTTTTTAAAAAAATTAAAAAAAAGAAACCTATAAAAGCAAAGGCACCTAAAATTACCACAGCATAAATGAAATATTCAATAAAAATTTCTAAGGTTACACCAGTTGTTGTTATTGTGTAAAATATCATAGCTGGAGTTCCAATAGTTCCAGCAAAATTTGTTATAAATTTAGTATTAAATTTTGAGTCTTTTTTTCCAATATAATATCCAATTCCAATTATGAAGAATACGGGAAAAAGAACATCGATGAGTTTAAGGTAGAGCACCATTAAACTCTTACATCAGATTTTCTAGGTTTACTCAAGGGTTTATTAAATTTTATAGCTTTTTCAAATTCATTAAGACGTTTGTAAATAGATCTCAACTCCGTAATTCTTGTCCAATTTTGTAAAAATAATGAAAAACTACTTTGAACTTCCCTAAAAGCACTGGATGTTTGTATTAAAATACCAAGAGTCATTGCTCCAGTAAATAAACCAGGACCCATCAATACATAGGGAACTATAATCATAGATTGATTATACATTATTAACCAAAGGTCAAAATAACCATAATGTAAAAAAAGTCTGTGATAGTTAAATTTTATACCTGTAAATAGCTCTAAAATAGTTGGTGGTTTAACATAATTTTTTCTGTCGTCCTCTCCATATACTAGCTCTTTTCGAAAGGCAGCTTCTACTTTTTGATTATTATATTCAAGACCAGGTAATTTAATACCAACTAACCAACTTATAACCAAACCTCCTAAACTGGCGGTTAAAGAAACCCACACTAATGAGCCGGATATATCTTTAAAAAAAGGGATAACAACATTAGATGATAGTCCCCACAAAATAGGTATAAATGCAATTAGCAGCATTATTGCTCGTACCACCTGTAATCCTAAACTTTCAACTATTTTGGCGAAATTCATACAGTCTTCTTGTATTCTTTGAGAGGCCCCTTCAACTTTAGCATCAATTTTTCTCCAATAAGGCATATAAGAGAAAGTCATTGCCTCTCTCCATCTAAAAGCCCAAAGTCTTGTGAAATAATTGGTGACCGTATAAATAATTACGTAAGGGATAGCCAATTTCATAAATAATATGAGACCATCATAAAATTCTGATATATCTCTTTCAGTGGCTTTTTGAAGAAGATCGTAAAAACCTTTATACCATTCATTAATTTTAACATCTATCCAAGTTTGAGACAAAAGAGATAAAAAAATAAAAAGTGCGCCGCCCCAAGACCATAAAAGCCACTTTCTTTCAGTAAAAAAACTTCTCCACATATCAGTCTTTCAAAAAATTATCTGCGTATGATTTAATTATATAATCAGATTTTTTTGGTTCTACCAATTCATAATTAATGTTGTTGTTTTTTGCATATTGGATGGCTTGATCTTTGGAAGAAAATTCTAATGTAACCTCGCCCATTGTGTCATCGCTTGACTCCCAACCCATCAAAGGATTTGTTACTTCATGCCTAGTTTCAAATTTTAACAACCAATTTTTTGATTTGCCTTTGCCTGACTGCATGGCTGTTTTTGTCGGTATATATATTTTTGCTTTTTTCATAAAATTACAAAATCGGTAAACTACAAACTATTCCTGAAGCTAGCCTATCATTTATATTTAATTTGAATTTTTGTGAGTCATTACAATATTTTGACTTAATCATTGCAATACCGACAACTTTTTTGAATTTGGGTGAAAAAGCAGCAGATCTAAGAAAACCGATAACATTTTCTTTTTCATCTGTAAGTTTTTCCTCTTTTGTTAGATTTATTTCATCTAAATCAATTTTTACACCCATTATTTTTTTTTGTACTCCTTTTTTTTTAATCTTTTGAAGAGCTTTTTTTCCTAAATAATCAATTCCATTATCAAGACAAATATATTTATCAAAACCACATTCAAAAGGATTGTCATTATTATCCATATCGTTACCGTATGAAAGGAGAGCGCCCTCAATTCTTTCAATAGCATTTGGACACCCAGGTTTGATGTTTAACTCTTTTCCATCTTTCATTAATTGATCATATAATTTTAATCCCGATTCTATATCTTCTATATAAATTTCAAAACCCCCTTGCTTTGAATAACCTGATTTAGAAACCATGTGCTTGACTCCTTTGAATTCAAAATAATCATAACTAAAAAATTTTAATTTACCTATGTTGTTTCCAAAAACTTTTTTCATTAAATCTTCGGATTTTGGTCCTTGAATAGCTAAAGTTGCTATATTTGTTTCGAAAATTTTTACATCTAAATTAAATGAACCAGCTATACCTTTTGCAAAAAATAGCACGTCTGAATCGGCAATACAAATACGCCATTTATTTTCATCAATTTTCAAAATCAATGGATCATTTACCATATTTCCCTCTTTATCTATTAAAGGAACGTAGTAACATTTTTTAATCTTTGCTCTAGAAAGATCTCTGCACGTCATAAGTTGAATTAGTTTGTATGCATCTTTGCCAATGACCTCAATTTGTCTTTGGACGGTCACATCCCATAACTGTACATGATTTTTTAAATGCTCATACTCTGTTTCTACAGATTGAAAAAAAGTCGGTAAAAGCATATGATTATATACAGTGTATCCGCCTACTCCATATTTTTCTAATCTTGAAGTAAACGGTGTACTTCTAAGTCTTCTTGTCTTTGAAATCAAAAATTTTTTCATTATTTTAAAAATTTAGCTACTTGCTCTCTCATTTCAAATGCGTTTTCAAGTATTATCATATGGCCACAATCTTTGATGATATGTGTTTTTGACCCATTAATTAAGCCCGAAAATTCTTTACCTTTATCTAGCCTAATCATCTTATCTAATTCCCCAAATATAAAAAAGGTTGGACATTTTATCTTTTTTACACAATTGATTCCGTTCTTATAATTATTGCAAGCTATTAAGTCTACTGCCAAAACCTCGCGCACCTCCCTAGAAGAATTCAAGATTTTCTGAAGCGGATTTCCGCCAATAAATTGTTTAGAATAACCATAACCCCATTTCATCATTAGATTTATGGACTCAAGATCTCCCGAATTAGCTAAGTCTATCAAACTTTTGTTTACAGGAATTTGATATGAACCGGCTACAAAAATTAAATTTTTAATATTATTAGGAAATTTATTTGCATATTCTAATGCCACCAAACAACCTTGTGAGTGTCCTAATATTGTTAAATCTTTAATACCAATGACATTAACAACTTTGTTAAGCCAATCAGCCATATCTTCTATTGATTTTAGAGAAGAGCCTTCGGAATTGCCATGACCTGGCAAATCTAGTGCGAAAACATTGTATCCTTTGTCAGAAAGATACTGATCTGTTAAAGACCAAACAACATGAGATTGGCCGCTTCCATGAAGCAATATGATAGTATGTTTGTTTTTATCGAAAGTTTGACCAATGTCGGAAGAAAAAACTTTTTTATTTTCTATTTCAAGAATCATTTATCTTGCCAGCTAGGATTTCTTTTGTTTATAAAAGCATCTATTCCCTCTTCAGCATCTATCTTAAGCATATTCTCAACCATAACATTAGACGCATAATCATAAGCTTCTGATAAGTTCATGTTTATTTGATTGTAAAAAGCTTGTTTGCCAATTTTTAATGTCATAGATGATTTCTTTGAAATTTTTAATGCTTTTTCTAAAACAATATTTTTAAGATCATTATCATTTATTACCTCATTAATTAAACCAATTTCAGCTGCTTTTTCAGAAGTAATTAAATCTCCATTTAATAACATTTCCATAGAATGTTTGTTTGATACAGTTCTTGATAAAGCAACCATTGGTGTAGAACAAAATAAACCGATATTAACACCTGGTGTTGCGTATCTAGATGATTTTCCGCCGTATGCTAAATCACAACTTGCAACTAATTGACAGCCGGCAGCAGTAGCGGTGCCTGCAACTTCTGCAATAATAGGTTTTGGATTATTAATAATAGATTGCATAAGTTTAGAACATTTTAACATCACTTTCTTAAAATAGTCCCTACCTTTATCAGAATTCTTACGTCCTTTTTTTAATTGCTTTAAATCATGGCCTGCTGAAAATGTTCTTCCCTCGGCAGATATAATAATCACTCTTATGAATTTATTTGTCACAGATTTATCCAAAATTGCTTGTATATCTGACATCATTTCCTCTGATAAAACATTATGTTGTGATGGGTTGTTTAATGTAAGACGAAGAATGCTGTCAGAGTGAACTGATGTTTTAACCAATTGATTATTATTAACACCTTTCATAAATTAATTAATTTTAACCTTAACTTCCTTTGAGAGTGAGTTTGAAATAAAGCAATACCGATGAGCTCTATCTTGTACTTCCTTCATTTTTGAAACATCGACAGAAAAATTATTTGAAAACTCTACTTTGGGATTAAGTTCAATTTCAGTAACAGACATCAATCCCTTAAGATTTTTTCCTAGTGTTGCTATCGCTGTATCTTTGTAGGTCTTAACGGGCCATTTCATTTTAGCTGCCAGGGCCAAGAAAGTCATCATATGACAGCTACTTAAAGATGCTGCCAGTGTTTGTTCGGGATTCGTATTTAATTCATTACCTCTCCAATCTGGAGCGGAATCTGCAACGATTTTGGTGTTAGATGTAAATGTTATTTCATGTTGATTTGAATACTTGCCTGGGACTAGTTCTCCATTTTCAAGTTTCCAAATAAGATCGATTGATATTTTTGACATATCTGAATTAATTTAACTCTTTAGCCTTTTTTCTTAATTCAAATTTTTGAATTTTACCTGTTGATGTTTTCGGTAATTCACAAAATTCAACTTTTTTTGGAACTTTAAATCCTGCAAGCGTTTCTTTGCAAAAGGAAATCAATTCTTTTTCGGTAACGTTTTTGTCTTTAACTATCTCTATAAATGCACAAGGAACTTCTCCCCATTTTTCGTCTGGTTTAGCAACAACCGCTGCAATAGATACTGACGGATGTTTAGCCAATGTATTTTCTATCTCTATAGAAGATATATTTTCACCACCTGAGATAATAATATCTTTTGATCTATCTTGAATTTTTACATAACCATCTTCATATATAACCGCCAAATCGCCTGAATGAAACCAGCCGCCTTTCATTGCTTTATCTGTTGAGCCTTTGTCTTTAAAATAACCCTTCATTACTACGTTTGCTCTTATCATTATTTCACCTATAGTTTTTCCATCTCTTGGTACCTCTTTCATAGTTTTTGGATCCATAATTGTTACGCCTTCAGTATTTGGATATCTTACACCTTGTCGAGCTTTTATTTCATTTTTTTTTTCTTCGTTATAATTGTTCCAAGTGTCATTCCAGGCACACTGTGTTACATGCCCATATGTTTCAGTTAATCCATAAACGTGCATTACATCGAATCCAAGACTTTCCATTTTCTTAAAAATAATACTTGGTGGAGGAGCTCCCGCTGTTAATACAGAAACTTTATGTTTTAATTTCTTTCGTTCATTTTCAGAAGCGCCTGTTATCATATTTAATACTATTGGGGCACCACCGAAATGAGTAATATTGTATTGTTCTATTAACTCAAAGATTTTTTTAATATCAATATTACGTAAACAAATTGTACGACCATTCAACATTGGAATAGTCCACGGATAACCCCAGCCATTGCAATGAAACATGGGTACAACAGTTAAAAAGTTCAATCTATTTGGCATATTCCATGCTGTAGCACTACCGGTTGACATTAAATATGATCCTCTATGATGATAAACGACCCCTTTTGGATTTCCAGTAGTTCCAGAGGTATAACTTAACGATATTGCCTGCCACTCATCTTCGGGCATCTTCCATTCGTATTTCTCATCACCAGTTTTTAAAAATGTTTCGTACTCTAAATCACCAATTTTTTCTGTTTTTGATTGATCAGCATATTTATCTACAATATCTATTATAGTAATTTTTTTTTTAATTGTTGATAATGCTTTATTTACTTCTTTATGAAGTTGTCTATCCACAACTAAAACTTTTGCATCACTGTGATTTAAAATATAAGCAATCGTTTTTGCATCTAATCTAATATTAATAGTGTTTAAAACAGCGCCAGTCATAGGAACTGAATAATGTGCCTCAAAGATTTCAGGTGTATTGAAAGCTAAAAAAGAAACTGTATCACCTTTTTTAATTCCAATTTTTTCTAAAGCACTCGCAAATTTCACACACCTTTTATAAACCTGACTCCATGTATATTTTCGATCCTCGTAGATAAGTGCTTCATATGTCGGATATATATCTTTAGCCCTTTGTAAGAATGAAAGTGGGGTTAATGGTACAAAATTTGCTTTATTTTTATCTAAATTTGTTTCGTAGTTATTCATTTTAATTAAAATTGCCCTTCATCATTGTCTCACTTCCGCTTATAGCAGAAATATAATGGGCTTGAACTCTTGGTAGTATTTTATCAAAATAGTATGTTGCGGTATTGATCTTATCTTGGAAAAATTCTTTATTTTGATCAATTTTATCATGACTAACCTTTAAAATCTTTAACCAAGAATGAGCAAGAGCAATATAACCAAAGACTTTTAAATAATCGTTGCATGCGGCGCTAACATCGTCTTTTGATAATTTATTTTTTTCAGTAAGCCATAATGTAAAATTATTCAATAATTCCAAATATTTTTGAAATTTTTGAACAAACAAAGATAAATTTTTATCTTCTGAAAATTCCTTTATCTCACCGGTAATTTGATCAATATACTTATCAAATATTTTATTGTTTAAAACTTTTCTATAAACCAGATCAATCGCCTGAACAGAGTTTGTTCCTTCATATATTGGTGTTATTCTATTATCTCTGAATAATTGTTCTATTCCTTGATCCTTTGTGTAACCATATCCGCCAAAAACTTGTATAGCATCATTTGTTATCTCCATTCCTGTATCACTAAAAAATGATTTTATTATTGGTGTCATTAAAGAAACTAAGTCACCAGCCGATTCCTTAACTTTTTTATCAGAATGGTTTAAGCTCACATCGATTAATTGGGAGACCCAAAAAGCGAAAGACCTTTGGCCTTCAATTAAAGATTTCATATTCATAAGGCTTCTTCTAATATCGGCATGTTGTATTATCAAGTCAGCTTCTTTGTTTTTGCTGTTGTTAGCCTTACCCTGTTTTCTTTCCTTGGCATAAGATAATGCGTTTTGGTAAGCTGTTTCTGAAATCCCAAGGCCTTGGATACCAACAATTATTCTTTCTAAGTTCATCATGGTAAACATTGAGTTTAAACCTTTATTTTCTGGTCCAATCATATAGCCTTTTGCATTCTCAAAATTTAAAACACATGTTGGAGAACCTTTGATGCCCATTTTTGTTTCAATTGAAGCTGTATTAACTCCATTTCTAGAACCAACTGTTCCATCATCATCAACTAAAAATTTTGGAACTAGAAATAAACTAATTCCTTTAGATCCAGGAGGTGATCCGGGAATTTTAGCTAAAACTAAGTGAATAATGTTTTCAGTTAAATCATGATCTCCTGATGTAATAAATATTTTTTGTCCTGAAATATTGTAAGAGTTATCACTTTGTTTAACAGCTTTGGTTTTCAATAAACCTAAATCAGTTCCGCAATGAGACTCTGTTAAACACATTGTTCCACTCCATTTTCCTTCAACAATTTTAGGTAAAAATTTATCTTTAATTTTTTGATCCGCATGATGAAGTATACAATTGTATGCTCCTATGCTTAGTTCACTATATAATTTGAATGATAAACTACTTGATGAAAGCATCTCCTCAAAAAAAGTGCTTATAGTTTTGGGCATATCTTGGCCACCGTATTTTGAATCACAGCTTAATGATGTCCATCCATCTTCTATAAATTTTTTGTAGGCTTCTTTGTAACCAGGTGGGGATCTCACAATACCATTTTCATAAATACATGGATTTTCATCGCCAGTTTTAGCGAGAGGTAAAATAATTTCTTTATTAATTTTAGCAGCTTGTTCTAAAATATCTTTTACAAGATCGGAATTTATTTCTTTATATTTTTCAATTTCATTGTAGTTTTTATTATCTTTTAAATAATCGTATAAAAACATCATATCTTCCACTGGTGCATTGTAAGTAGTCATAATTAATTAATTAAAGGTTTGCCTGTTTTTAAAGTATGTTCAATTCTATTTTGAGTATTTTGTGTTTCTATTAATTTCATAAAACTATTTAATTCTAATTTATACATTTTTTCTTCATTTATAACTTTATTAATATCTGTATCGCCTCCACTTAAAACATATGCTAATTCTTTACCAACTTCCATACCATGATCTAAAATTTTTTTATTATTATATAATTCATCAAGAATTTTATGCATTTTTTTTCTAACTTTTTCACCAGATAATTTAAATTGACATTTATCAGGCGGTAAAAAATCTTTATTCTTTTTGATATAATTTCTTGCTACCTCTAAAAGATTGTTTCTATTTATTATCACTTCGTGGTTTCGATCTAAAAATAAAAGAGGTTTCGCCTCTTGAGGTGAAGAAGCAGTTTTGGCATAACCTATAATATCAAAAACTTTTAATGGGGCAAAATCAGGATCATTCTTCGCTTGCTCACTCTTTGTCCATCTCCATAGTAATTCTTTGCATCCACCTCCTGCAGGAACAAGGCCAACTATAGTTTCAACCAAACCCATAACTATATTAGTGTGAGATACAACGTAATTGCTCTGTAACAAAACTTCCTCACCACCACCTAAAGCCAATCCCGAAGGTGCGGATATAACAGGATTATTTGAATATTTTAAATGTTTACAAGTATCTTGGAAATATTTAATAAATTTTTCTACTGATTTTAAATCGCCCTTTTTAATAAATTCCATTACATAATTCAAATTAACACCTGCAGAAAACTGCATACTTTCATTAATAATAATTAATGGCTTGTCTGTAGCTTTCATTAATGCATCCATAGAATTATAATCTAAAGCATTGGCTTTGGTATTGAATTCAACAATATTAAAGTCTTTAAATCTAAAAATTTCAGCAGATTCAGTTATATCTTTCTTGATTACAGATTTTTTAATTTTACCTAACGTTTCAATATTGGTGTACTTTTGTCTTTGGTCATAAAATGTTTTTGACCCACTACTTCGCAAAGTTTCTAAAAATGAATTATTTTTTATGTTTCCTATTTTTTCAAAAAAATTATGAAGTCCTATTGACTCAAGCATTTCAAAAGGACCCATAGACCAATTAAACCCAAGCCGTAAAGCCTCATCTATATCATTATATTCTTTAGTTATATTTGGAACTAAAGATGAAGAATATAAAATAATTTTAGAAATCACGGACCAAGCATATTTACCATACTTATCATTTCTATTAATTAAATCTAAAAGATTAACTTTGTTAATTTGCAAATCAATTTTTTTTGCTGGAAAGTATTTGTTTTGATTTAAATCTAACGTCTCTAAAACTTTTTGACCATCAGATTTGTTAATTCTATAAAAACCTCCTTTGCCTTTTCGACCAGTATATCCCGTTTCAATTAATTGTTTTATTATTGGAATTCCTTCAACAACTTTTTGGAAGTCATCATTTAAAGGTAGTTCTTTTTTAAAACTTTTTAATACATCTGACATTAAATCTATACCGATTAAATCATACAAAGCAAAAACACCAGTTTTAGGAATACCCATTGGTCTACCAAAAATAGCATCGGCCTCCTCTATAGTTAAATTCATTTTGATTGCTTCGGTCATAGCAATTTGCATCGAATAAACCCCCACTCTATTTCCTAAAAACCCCGGAGTATCACCACATACAATAACTCCCTTGCCTAAATTTTTTTCACAAAAATTTTTCAATAAATTAATTTTTTTATCATCATTTGACGGGTCTCTAACAATTTCTAACAGACCCATATACCTTACTGGATTAAAAAAATGCGTTATACAGAAATCTTTTTTATCTAAAACAGATAATTTTTTTGATAAAATTTTTAAAGGTATAGTGGAAGTATTTGAAGATACTACAGAAAGTTTTTTTCTTTTCTTAAAGATTTTTTCATAAATATTATGTTTAATATCAATCCGCTCTACAACAGCTTCGATAATCCAGTCTGCATCAGAAACATTTTCAAAATCATCTGAAATGTTTCCTGTTTTTAAACTTTTAATTTTTGACTGTTCAAAAAGCAAAGGTGGTCGAGAATTCAATATTCTTTCTTTTGCTTTTTCAGCAATTTCAGTTTTCAAATCAAGAAGAATTACTGGAATATTGGCATTGCATAAGTGGGCAGCAATCCCACTACCCATTGTTCCTGAACCAATTACAACAACTTTTTTAATATTCATAATGAATGGTCGGGGCGGCAGGATTTGAACCTGCGACCCTCTGGTCCCAAACCAGATGCGCTACCAGGCTGCGCTACACCCCGAAAAGTTATTTATATAGATGAATATATCAATTTTATCAATTGAAACATAATTACATTTAATTAAATTTAGTTATAATTAGCTTAAATGATTCAATACATATCTAAACCATTTAAATGGTTTTTTAAATTAGAGGCTGCTTCGGGTCTTGTATTATTGTTTGCGGCCATTATTGCCCTGATAATAAGCAACAGTGATCTTAGTAAGAATTATAATGAAATTTTAAATTCTTATTTAAGTTTAGGTTTTGGGAATTTTAAACTCAAGCTAAGTGTCTTACATTGGATAAACGATGTATTAATGGCAATTTTTTTCTTTTTAGTTTCACTGGAAATAAAGAGGGAATTTATACAGGGAGAATTATCTAATCCCAAACAAGCGCTTTTGCCGATTATAGCTGCGGTTGGAGGAATGGTTGTCCCTGCTCTAATTTATGTTGCTATAAATTTTTCAGATCCAGTTACTCTAAAAGGTTGGGCAATTCCTTCGGCTACGGATATCGCTTTCTCATTAGGTGTATTATCCTTACTGGGAAAAAGAGTGCCTTTGTCTCTTAAAGTTTTTTTAACGGCACTAGCAATAATTGACGACTTGGGTGCAATCGTAATTATTGCTTTTTTTTATTCTGGTAAAATTCAAGTTTTTTATATCATTATGATGTTTTTATCGATGATAGTATTAATATTATTAAATAGATTTAATGTTAGAAATTTTTTTCCATATTTAATAGTCGGTATATTTTTGTGGGAATTTACACATGCTTCAGGAATTCACGCAACTATAGCAGGTGTTCTATTGGCTTTAACAATTCCGCATAAAGATGAGAATAAAAAATTTCATAAAAAATCCATGTTAATTAAAATTGAACATTTAATATCTCCGTATGTAGCTTTTGGAATAATGCCAATATTTGCTTTTGCAAATGCAGGAGTATCTCTTGAGGGAGTAAATTTATCTTCGTTAATGGAACCAGTGCCACTTGGTATTTTGTGTGGACTTTTTTTTGGTAAACAATTTGGTGTATTTTTGTTTTCTTATTTTTCAATAAAATTTAATTTTGCTGAGATGCCAAATGACTCGAACTGGATCAAATTATATGGAGTCGGCGTCTTAACTGGCATAGGTTTCACTATGAGTTTGTTCGTAGGAAATTTAGCTTTTGCTGAAGCTGCTAATAATCTAGATGGCGTAAAAATAGGTGTGCTATTAGGTTCACTTGCCTCCACTATTTTCGGTTATATGATCATCTTATTAAATAAAAAATAAAAATGAATAAAATTAAAACTATTTTTTTATTAATTATGATTAGTTTATTTACGACAAGTGTAAAGGGTTCATATAATAAGTTAGCTTATGACTTCTCTTTTAATGACTTGGATGGATCAAAAATCAATCTTTCTGAATTTAAGGAGAATGTTTTGTTAATTACAAATGTTGCAAGTAAATGCGGTTTCACATCGCAATATGAGGATTTACAAATTTTATGGGAAAAATACCAAAGCAAAGGATTAATAGTGATTGGGGTACCCTCAAATTCATTCAATCAGGAACCAGGAACAAATGCTGAGGTAAAAAATTTTTGTGAAGCAAAATTTGGAATAAGTTTTCCAATGACACAAAAAGAGGAAGTTAAAGGTGAAAACGCTCATCCGTTTTATCAATGGGCTCAAGATAATTATGGCAAAGGAGCGGTTCCTAAATGGAATTTTCATAAAATAATTATTGGCAAAGATGGAAAAATTATAGATACATTTTCTTCAATGACGAAGCCAACTTCAAATAAAATCGTTAAGATTATTGAAAAAGCTCTTAACGATTAGATCAAATCCGCAATTTCATACCATCAAAAGCTGGAATTATATTACGAGGCAAATTCTTTTTTAAAAAACCATAATCAAGATCAGTATGTAAATTTGTTAAAATAGTTTTTTTAGGTTTTAGATTTTCACTTACCATTATAGAGGTTTCTAAGTTAAAATGTGAGGGATGACTGTTAAATTTAAGGCAATCAATTATCAAATACTTAAGACCTTTTAATTTTTTATAATCTTTAGTATAGATTTCATTACAATCGCTTATATAGGCTGTTTTATTAAAGATGTAAGCAGTCGATGATATTTGACCATGTTTTACGTCAAAAGAAGTAAATTTAATTTTATTAGAATTTTTTTTTAAAATAAAATTTTTTTTAATCAAGTTCGCTTGTGCTATTGGAATATACCCTTGTCCGCCATTAAAACAGTAATCGTGTTTTTGCTTGATTTTATTTAGTGTTTTTTTACCAGCAAAAATTTGAATTTTTTTTTTATTTTTCCAAAAAAAAGGCCTTAGTTCAAAAATTCCACTTGTTTGATCTGCATGTTCATGGGTGTAGAGAACATAGTCAACGTTTTTAATTTGATTATCAAGAATTTGTTTTTTAATATCTGGTGAAGTATCAATTAAAATTGATAGATTTCCTTTTTTAATAAAAGCAGAACAACGCGTTCGAATATTATATTTATTTTTTTTATCACAATTACCCCAATAATTTGTGATCCATGGGGAGCCAACAGAGCTACCACTTCCTAAAATTATTAATTCCATTTTTTTTTATTCTTATCAAATATTATTAAATATATTAGTTTTAATTTACACAAGATATATTGAAAAAAATAATGAAAATTTTTTTTTGGTTCCTTTAAAGGACCATTATAAATTGACCTTGATCTCAAATAATGTTTTTTAAAGAATTTGTGTGTTATCCCCCATTTCTTTAAAAAAGTTTTATCTCCTTTGTTTTGAATAATGTCAGATCTCTTTCTTATAGTTATTGAGCTAAAATGATAAACTTTAAAATTATTAATACCCTTAAAAATTCTGACGCCTTGTTTCCATAATTTCATATTAAAGTCAGGATCTGAACAATCGCCCGGGTTGAATTCTTCGCTAAAACCTCCAACTTTTTCCCACATTGATTTTTCTACAAGATGTGGTGCGAAATGCGATCCTTGATGATCAAAAAATTTTAATTTTTCATAATTTTTTAATAATTTTTCCTCATTGAAATCTTTAATATTTTCTCCACAATTAAAAGGTATGTGTCCAGAATTTGGCTCGATCATAGTTCCTGATAAGTAGAATTTATTATTATTTAATTTTTTTAGTTCATTAATTAAAAATAAATCCCAATTAGGACAAAAATACATGTCGTCATGTGCATATAGAATAAATTTACTTGTAGCTTCTCTTGAGGCCATATTTATAGATGTACACAGGCCAACATTCTTTTTGGAAAAAGTATATTTATAATCATTCGTTTTTACATAATCCAATGTCCCGTCTGAACCATCATTTACATGTAAAATAATTTCGTGATTTATTTGAGAATTTTTTTTTAGACTATGTAAGCATAATTTTAGATAATCTATATTATTATAAGTTGGTATTGTAATAGAAAACATTTAAAATAAATTATTTTTTCATCCATGATTTACGTTTTTTAAATTTTAAATCATAAATTTTATCAATTATATATTGGGATACAATTTCAGCATCAAAAAGATTAAAATATTTTATTTTACCCTTCTCAGCAATTTTTTTCCTTAAATGATCGTTATTTTTAAAATAATTTAACTTGTCTGATAAATCATCTACATTTTTATAGAATACAACTTCTCTATCATCAAAAAAATCATCTAATTTTGTGTTAACATCTATAAATGTCATCAAGCCATTACCTATGAGTGAAGAAATTCTGTTACTAGTATAATACTTAACTGAATTAGTCCTGCTTAAATTCAAGCCCATTTTTGATTGTTTAATTACATTATAGAAATCTTCAGACCAAATTGGCTCTCTTCCTTTATAACCATAAATATCAAAATTAATGTTCGGATTTTTATTTAAAAGCTCATCAAGAAAAGGGTACCTCATATCTGTTTTATTTTGCTTTAATTTTCCACGATTAACGCCATGACTCATAGTAAAAAATAAATCATAAATAGAGTTTCTATTTTTATAAATATTTAATCTTTCTATATTTTTATCAACAGGTATGGGCAAATAATGGTAATTTTTATTTTTTGCAAAATGTAAAGCAGATGGATGTGTTGTTATAAAATTATGGTCAATAAACGGGTCGTATTTTAACAATCTTTTTTGATTTAATTCAGGATCTGGACCACTTTTGTGCAGGTTATCTTCAAACCACTGAGCAATTACAATATCGCTATTATATTTTTTAATTTCTTCTAAAATCTCTATATTAATATTGTCAGAGTGTCCTAATAGAATCAAATCAGGGGAATAATTTTTTACAGTTTCAAGTAAAAGATTATTAAAATATTTAATTCCACTTTTAGCTGAAATATATCTATTAAATTTTATTGAATCTCTATCGCTAATATTAATAACATCATGCCCATTTCTTATTAATCCATTTGATATTTTCTTTGCTATTGAAATGAAGTACAAACGATTACTCAAACGATTTCCAAAATTTGAAACATGTATAATTTTTAATTTTTTATTACCATTGGTCTTAGTAAACCTTTGACCTAAAATTATATCCCTATACGAGTCAATTTTTTTTGTGTTTTCATCCAATAAATGTATGACATTATTGAAAGATTTTTTTTGGATGGTTGTTCTTAATTTGATGTTACTAATAAGTTTTTCTATCTTATTATATAAATTTTTAGTACTTAAATTAACTAAATATTCAGCATTACCAATTGTTTCAACGAGACCACCTTTTTTAGAAATAATCGTTGCACATCCTCTTGAAGCTGCCTCCATTGCCGTCCTTCCGAATGGTTCTTCCCAAAAAGAAGGGACTATTGAAATACTTGTTTGGTTATAAAGATCCATAGTTTTTTTGTGACTTAACCAACCTTTGTAATAAAGATTTTTATGTTTAAAATTATATTTCTCACGTGGCTCATCACCAACAACAATTGATTTCCAATTTTTATATTTATTTAATATTTTTATTATTGCGGGACCAAATATATGAAAACCTTTTGAATGATTGAGTTTACCAACAAATGCGATAATTTTCTTCTTAGAGGGGAATTTTTTTATTGGATCTATGCTAGGATAAATAACAGTGCTTTTATTAATAGATTTACTATCTATGCCCTCAAAAAATTTTTCTTTTACCCAATTACTAACGAATATTAATTTTTCACATTTGTTAATTAAATCTTTTCTCTCTTTAACTGTTTTGGATCCACCTAAATTAAGAGGGTTGTTATGAAAGATTAAAACAAATTTTGAATTTATTTTCTTATCTGTGAGATAGTTTATATATGATGGTCTATTATGAATTTCAATTAAATTGAACCTGTATTTATTATAAATCTTTATAAAACTATCAACGTAGGATAAATTTTTACTTTTAAATGGACTTTTAGTAAATTTGATATTTAAGTAGTTTTTTTTTATAATTAAATCTTTAAGATTATCCGTGTTTCCACAAACGTATATATTTTTTTTGTATAAGCTTCTTTTATTAAAATCTTTAACCCAAATAGAGGCTGATCCAGCCTTTGAATTAGTGAAGTTGTCTTTAAAAGGTAACAATACGGCTATTTTCGATTTATTCATTAATAGATCTTGCCTTTATTAAATTTCTAAACTTCCTATTATTTTTAATAAAATACTCTCTCGACATAGCCTTTTTTTTCGATTTAAACTTTTCTTTATATATTAATTTCCACTTTCTACCACGAGTAAATTTTGCTGCTTTCCCTTCGTTATGAAGTTTTAGCCTATTTTTTAAATTTTTGGTATAACCAACATAAGTTACAGATTTTCCTTTTAATGATTTTAATACGTAAATGTAAAATTGGGTCACACTTTAATAATTTGATGGCAATTTCAAGGTTTAAACCTTAATAACCTTTGCCTTCCTTAACATTAATTTTTTTAAATCTACTTATTGCTTCTTTAGCTCCACCAGAAACAAATCTTTGATCAGAACCAACCGTGACTAATTGAAAACCTTTTTTAATCATTTTTTCTGCATAGTCTGGTTTCATATTGTGTATTCCGGCTATAATTTTATTTTTTTTAGCATGTTCAAGTATTTTCATAATAGTGTCGTAAACTTTGTTGCCTTCAGGTTTGTCAAAACTTGGTTCTTCGCCTATTGCCAAACTTAAATCAGCTGGTCCAATATAAATTCCATCAAGACCTGGTGTAGACATAATGTTATCCAAGTTACCAAGCGACTCTTTTGTTTCTATCATGGCAAATTTTAAAATTTCATCGTTAGCATGTTTTCCATAATCTGCGCCTCCATATAATAATCCTCTAATTGGGCCAAAACTCCTATATCCATTGGGCGGATAAAGACACGCTTTAACAAAATTTTCTGCTTCATTTCTGTTACTTACCATGGGGCATACTATTCCGTAAGAACCCGCATCTAAAATTTTCATAATTTGTCCTGGTTCATTCCAATTTACTCTTGCCATAGGAACAACATCGGTTGTAGATATTGCTTGCAGCATTTGTAATGCGTTAGGATAATCAACTACACCATGTTGCATATCTATTGTTAATGAATCCCAACCTTGATGGGACATGACCTCGGCAGAAAAAGAATTTGGTATTTGAAGCCAGCCATTTATAACGGCTTTGCCCTCCGCAAAGATTTTTTTGAGTTTATTTTTTCTCATTGTTTAGCCGGAAAGACCAAGGTGAGTATATTTAATATTTAAATAATCTTTAATACCGACGGAACCACCTTCCCTACCATATCCCGTTTGTTTAATCCCACCAAACGGCGTTTCGGCTGTAGCAACAACAGGTGTATTAACAGCAACGACTCCAGTTTCTAATTGCTCTGAAGCCTTAAAGGCTTTTTCCATTGAGTTGGTACAAACATAACCAGCTAAACCACAATTGTGTTTATTAGCTCTTTTTATAACTTCATCAAAATTTTTAAATGTAGTAATTGCAGTTATTGGTCCGAAAGGTTCTTCAGTCATTACTGTAAAATCATCTTTAATATTATCTATTATAGTTGGCTCATAAAAATACCCCTTATTAAATCCCGCTGGTCTTTTTCCACCATATAGAACTTTGCCTCCTTCTTTTTTTGTTTTTTCGACTAGCTTTTCTATATCTTCCAATCTTTTTTTAGTAGTAATTGGTCCCAAGTTTACACCTTCTTTTGTTCCGTCACCTAATTTTAGTTTTTTTGTTTTCTTAATAAAGGTTTCAGCGAATTCATTTTTTTTACTTTCATGAATGTAAAATCTACTTGGTGATATGCATACTTGACCATTGTTTCTATACTTTGAGGTAATAGCCATGTCAGTGACTTTGTCTATGTTTGAATCTTCAAAAACAATAAAGGGCGCATGACCACTTAGTTCCATAGTGACTCTTTGTACTTTGTCTGCTGCTTTCTTAAGAATTAACTTTCCTACTCTAGTTGATCCAGTTATAGAAACTTTTTTTATAATATCTGATGAAATTAATTCGTTAGAAATTTCTTCGGGATCGCCAGACAATAAATTTACAACTCCCGGAGGTATTCCGGCATCACTAATTACATTCATTAGTTCCATAACCGCGCCTGGTGTTATAACGTCTGGTTTAACAACAACAGAACATCCTGCTGCTAATGCAGTAGAAATTTTTCTCGCTGCTAAAATAATCGGAAAATTCCAAGGAATAAGCGCCGCTACAACGCCAACAGGTTGGTATATTATTTGAACTCTAGTTTCCTCAAATCTACTTTCAACTGTTTGACCGAATATTCTTTTTGTCTCCTCAGCATTCCATTCAAAAATATCAGCAGCTCCACCAACTTCGCCTTCACCTTCAATCAAAGGTTTGCCAACTTCCAAGGCTAACCATTTAGCTAAAGTTTTTTTTCTTTCTCTCATTAAATCAGCGATTTTTCTTATTTTATAAGATCGTTGCCAGGCAGGAGTTTTTTTCCATACTTGAAAACCTTTTTCAGCAGATATTAAAGCTTTAGCAACATCCTTTTTTGTAGCTTTAGATGCCTTACCAATAACTTCTTCAGTGGCAGGATTTATTACATCATAAGTATCATTGTTCGCAGAAGGCTGCCATTTTCCATCAATGAATTGACCAAATTTTGAATACATTTAAATTTTTATTGCTTAAAACTACAATATTTCCTAGGGTTCACTTTAATTAATTTATGAAAAAAATTCAACTAACTTGTGCACACGCTATAGTTAAATATCTTATTTCTCAAAAAATATTAGTTGATGGTAAAAAGTTACCCCTCTTTCCAGGTGCATTTGGAATTTTTGGACATGGAAATGTAGCTTGTCTTGGTCAAGCGCTTGAGGAAAATAAGAAAGAATTACCAACATGGAGAGGACATCATGAGCAAAATATGGCTCTCACAGGAATAGCTTATGCTAGAGCAAAAAGAAGAAGGCAGATTTTTATTGCCACAAGCTCTGTGGGACCTGGATCTACAAATCTTTTAACTGCTGCAGCTGTTGCCATGAGCAATAGGCTGCCAATACTATTTTTGCCTGGTGACACATATGCAAATAGAATACCCGATCCTGTTTTACAACAAGTGGAACATTTCAATAATCCTAACGTAACTCAAAATGATGCGTTTAAATATGTTTGTAGATATTTTGATAGATTAACAAGACCAGAACAAATACTTCAAACATTACCTCAAGCAATTCAAACAATGTTAGATCCAGCAGATTGTGGACCAGCATGTATCTCCTTGTCTCAAGATGTTCAGGGAGAAGTTTTTGATTATCCAGAAGAGTTTTTTAAAGAAAAAATTCATTCTATTAGGCGCCCAAGAGCAGATGATTTTCAAATAAAACAAGCTGTTGAAATAATAAAAAAATCAAAAAATCCTATTATTATATCAGGTGGTGGAGTTTTTTATTCAGATGCAATGAAGGAATTAAGTAATTTTGCAAAAAAACATAATATTCCTACCGCGCAAACAGTGATGGGTTATTCAACAATGAAAAAAGATGACCCTTATTTTATAGGGGCTATTGGTGGATTTGGTGGAAAAGCAACTAACAATTTTATAAAAAAAACTGACTTGGCAATTGCTGTCGGTACTAAACTTGCTGACTTCACAACAGGATCATGGTCAAATTTTGAAAATCCTAAATTTAAATTAATCTCTGTAAATGTTTCAAGATTTGATGCTAACAAACACATGGCTCAATCTGTTATTGGAGATGCAAAGATAAGTCTTTTAGATATTTCTAATGAATTAGGAAATTGGAAAGCGCCTAATGATTGGTACAAAAACTCTAGAAAAGCCGTCGATGAATGGAATAATTATCTTGAAAAAGAAAGCGGACCTACTAATCAAAAATTACCATCTTATGCTCATGTTGCTGGAGCAGTTTATAGAAAATCTGATTCCTCTGATATTGCTGTAACTGCAGCGGGTGGTTTGGTCGGCGAAGTACTTCAAGTTTGGAGACCAAGAGAACTTAACACGCACGAAACAGAATGGGGATTTAGTTGTATGAGTTACGAAATTTCTGGGGCTCTAGGAATTAAAATGGCCAATCCTAAAAAAGAAGTTATATCTTTTGTCGGTGATGGTTCTTATTTACTTTATAACTCCGATATATATAGCTCCGTTATAACAAATCATAAATTAATTATTATTGTTTGTGATAACGGAGGTCATGCGGTTATAAATAGATTGCAATTATATAAAGGTGGAAAAGAATTTAATTGTTTATTTGATAGCTCAAAAATTGATAATTTAAAAACTATTGATTTTGCAAAACATGCTGAAAGCTTAGGCGCAAAAGGTGAAAACGTTCATTCTATAAGTGAGTTAGAAGAAGCGTTTGTTAGGGCAAAGAAATCTAAAACCACATACATTATTTCAATAAAAACTGATGGATACAAGTGGTTGGAAGGATCTGCTTATTGGGAAAGCCCAACTTTAACTAAGCCCTCTACTAAGGAAAATGAAAAAGCTTTAAAAGATCATCTCGAGGGCAAATCTAAACAAAGACAAGGTGTTTAGAAAAAATGAGTAAAGTCTTTAAGGTAGGGTTAATAGGTTGTGGACATATTGCAGAGACTTATTTTAAAGCTCATAAATATTTTAATAATTTTAAGATTGTAAAGTGCGCAGATATAAATGATTTAGCTGCAAAAAAATGCGCATCAGATTATAATATTGAATCATTAAGTGTAAAAAATTTACTTAGAGATAAGGAAATTGAAATAATATTAAATCTTACTGTTCCAAAGGCTCATTTCAAAGTTTCAAAAAAAGCTCTTTTAAATAATAAACATGTTTATACAGAAAAACCTATGGCGATTAATGTAAAAGATGGAAAAGAACTATTAAAAATCTCAAAAAAGAAAAAATTATATATAGGCAATGCTCCAGATACATTTCTTGGTGGTGGAAATCAAAAATCAAAAGAATTATTAGAAAATAATTTTATTGGAAAAGTAAATTTGGGAAATATTATTTTTGCTTATCCTGGTGTACAATCCTATCATCCAAATCCAGATCCATGGTTTGCTAAAAAGGAAGGTGGTCCAGTTATTGATATGGGCCCATATTATTTAACAGCATTGGTAAATTTACTTGGCCCGGCAAAACAAGTTTGGGGTAGTTTGATGTGGAATAAGCGAAAAAGAGTTATAGGAATTGGTCCAAGAAAAGGCAAATCAATTAAAGTTCATTGTCCAACCACTTATTTAGGAACAATATTTTTTAAAAATAAAACAATAATAAGATTTACTTTATCATTTGACGTTATTGCTCATCACAGAAATCATATAGAATTGTATGGTGACAAAGGATCAATACTTGTGCCAGATCCAAATATGTTTGGTGGCTCAGTCTTCACATGTAAAAAACTTGGTGGGGTTTGGAAAGAACACAAGACTAATAAAATGCCACTAGGAAAAATTAATATACGTGAAAAAAGCCTTAGAGCAAATGAAGCGCCTATAAATACAAACTACAGAGGGGTTGGATTAGCTGAAATGGCGTATTGCATTAAAAATAAAAAAAAACACAGATGTAACGGAGAACTATCTCTTCATGTTTTAGATATTATACAGTCAATTATGATCGCGGCTAGAAAAAAAGAAAGAGTAGATATAAAATCTACATGTAAAATTCCAAAAAGATTTACTCTTATGGAAATTAAAAAGATACTTAAATATTAATTATTTAATTTCAAATCCAAATATAAAGCTGCAGACCATGAAAAGTTATTTGCTCCTAAACAATCTCCATTTTTAAAATTATAGTATTCGTGAAATTTCTTCTTTTCTAATAAATCTAAAGTCTTATTTTTTATTAGTGATGAGAAGCTTTTGTCTTTATTAATTAAACCCTGGTAAATTATCCAATTTGAATTTATCCAAACAGGACCCCTCCAATATCTTGTTTGTTCAAAAGTTTTGTCTTTAGGGCTTACGGTGGTAAAAAAATATTCTTTCTTCGAATTGTATTTCTTAAGTTTATTTATGATTTTATTATTAATATCATTATTTTCAAGGTTAGCAAATAGTATGAAATAATTTGAAATGGCATCTACCTTTATTAAATTGTGGTTCTTATAGTCATAAGAAAAAAAACTTTGCTCCTCCTCTTTATAAAATTTGATTAAACTTTCTTCTGATATAGAAATCTTATTTTGAAAATCGTTAAAATTTAAATTAAATTTTTTTGCTACTTCTATTAGATCTTTTGTAGCTCTTATTAATATTGAATTAAATCCAATATCGATCACATTAAACATCGACTCATTCACGATTTTAGTTGGATTATATTTATACTTTTTTAATTGATTTAATAAAGTTATGTAAGCGTCGTAGTCCTTTTTAAGAGGTCGGTTTTCGCTTTTAGAAACATTTAGATCTCTTCTTGCATATTTTAAATTTTCTTCAATTTTTACTTTATCCAATGGAGCATCCCAAATAGGAGAGTTATCAAGCCCGCTTTCCCACGGATGAATAATTGAAACTAGACCAATTTTATTAGTGTCTCTATAATTATAAAACCACTCTAAATATTTTTTTAATTTTATAATAATTTTTTCCATTCTTTTCATCTGATCTTGGTCTAACTTGTTTTGGTCTACAATTTTTTTAACTATTGTTGCTATTATTGGTGGCTGCGTAATACCTGAAGAGGGTATTTTATTACCGCATTCCCATGTTTTATGATTTGGAAAATAACTTTCATCATTTTCATGAAAAAGAATATGAGGTATCATGCCATCATCCCATTGGCCGGTAAGAAGTGTTTCTAATTCTTTAATTGCATAATCTATATTGAAATATGAGTACCCCAAAGCTATGAAAGCCGAGTCCCAATTCCACTGTGCAGGATACAATTTATTATTTGTAGGTAGAGTGTAGCCAGATCTTCTATTATTTTTTAAAACTTCTTTTGCAAATTCGATTGTTTCCTTCATTAACCTTTAACACTTCCTGCGGTTAATCCACTAACAAGATATTTTTCAAAATAAACAAAAATTAAAAGTATAGGCAGTGTTACCACGACTGAACCAGCCATTAAGTATTGCCTAGGTGTTTCAGCGTCTCCTGTTAAATGATTAATGGCTCTGGATAATGTAAAAGATTTAGGATTGTCCAAAAACATTAAAGAAAATAAAAATTCATTCCATGCTATCATAAAAACATATAAAGCAACAGATGCAATTGCAGGTAAACTTAAAGGGATTATAATTTTAATTATTATCCCAAACCAATTTTGTCCATCCATAAGACCAGCATCTTCGATTTCCTTTGGGATGCTTTTGAAATATCCTTGAAGCATATAAATAGCGACAGGTAACGTTGTGGCTGTATAGACTATTAGAAGCCCTTCAATTGAATTTCTTAATCCTAGCTGACTGAAGACGGTATAAAGAGGTATTACTAAAACAATGGCAGGGAACATGTATATAATCAATATTGATGTTGATAAAAAAGTTTTGCCAAAAAAGTTTAACCTAGCAACAGCATAAGCCGCTGGTATTGCAAAGATCAAAGTAATAATTACAGTTCCAATTGAGACTATAGAGCTTGTGAAAATATATCTTCCAAAGTCATATGTTTTAAAGATAACTAGGTAAGATTTAAATTGCTCAGAAATATTTTTGGTAAAATCAATACTTAAATCTAAAGGATTATATAATAATGCCGCTTGTAATTTAAAACTTGTAACAAACATTAAATAAAATGGAAACAAAATGATAAAAGCGAAAAATACAATCGCAAATAAAGATAAGAAGTCAAAAACGATTTTTTCAGATACAAAATCTTCTTTAAGATAATTTAAGTTATAATTTTTAACCCTATTTGTAAAAAATAAACTTATTAAAAGAATTCCAACATTATACCAAATTGGAGCACTTTCATTTATTGCAATATAAATAAAGGTAAATATCAGTGGTAGCACTATTATTTTAATTAGATGATTAATTCTTTTACCAATAAAAACAAGTGATAAACTTAATAATAAGGCTAAAAGAAAATTTATATTAAAATTTATTTCTGTTAACTTAAGTCCTTGAAGAGTTCCCATTATTTTCCAAATTGAACCTACTAACGTCAGAAAAATAGATGATATAAATAAATAAATTAATAATGGTTTATATCTCATTTGCACGTTTTCCAATCAATTTGAAATAAATAATCATAAAAATTATTAACAACATAACTATAATAATTGAAACCGCTGACCCCATTCCTATGTTAGAAACAGCAAAGCCTTGTTGGTAAACATTTATTGGCAAAGTTCTTGTTCCTGATGCGCCCCCGGTTAAAAGAAAAATATCTTCAAATTTATTAAAATTCCAAATAAACCTAATCATAAATAAAATAGATAAAATTGCTGTTATCTGTGGCAAAGTAATATTAATAAATTTTCTTAGTGGGCCAGCACCATCAACCTCAGCAGCTTCATACAAATCTTTGGGTACTGCCTGCAATCTCGCAAGAATAAACAAGAAGGCTAGAGGAAAATATCTCCAAATCTCAAACATTATTACTGTAGTTAGTGCTAACCTTAATTTAATGTCAAAACCTAAAAGATTTAGTGTCATATACTTCTGACCCAATAAATTTATCGGTTTATCAATAATTCCAAAATTAACTAATAAAGCATTTAAAGTCCCACTATTTGGATCTAACAATAATGTCCACGTATATGCTAACGCAACAACAGGTCCGACATATGGAAACAGAAGAATACTCCTCATAAAAGTCCTTCCATAAAACTTTTGATTTACTAATTGTGCTGCAAACATACCAAAAATGATTGCACCAACTGTTCCAAAAAAAGTAAAATAAAAAGTAGTTAGTAATAAATCTAAAAATTCACTTTCATTAAAAACTTGTTTAAAATTCTTTAAGGTAAATTTGGTAGTTAATAAAATATTGTCAGCATCGCCTGATAGTTTGGGTTTTTGAGATTTAATGGTATTTTTATCAATTACATCATTATTAATATTTTGAATAACAATCTCAAAACTTTCCCTATATTTAGCTTCCCAGTTACCAAAATCACATTTAATTTTTTTTGATTTAAATTCGCATCTCGAGTCAAGATCAACAGGTTCAATATTTCTTGGTAAATTATCTGAAAATTTAATATTATTAATATCTTCAATTAGTGAACTGTTCCTTAGTTTATAAACTATTTTTAATTTGGTTTTATCTTCAGGAATACTTTTTACTATCTTTTTTGCTCTTGGCTCGGGAATTCTAATATCTTTTAATTGTACTTCTTTAAAACTTATCCAAATGTTTGCAAAAATTGGAAATAATACTATAGCGAAAACTAAAAATACCGCCGGTAATAAAAGCGTGTAAGCTGTTCTTTTTTCTATTTTTGATAATGTATCGTTCATATAAAAAGCGGATAATATTATATTACCCGCTTTTTAAAAATATTCTTACTAAAATTTAGCTAATTCAGCGTTGATTTTATCAACTGCTTCGTCTGCTGAAATTTGATCATCAATAAATTCTCTTGTGATTCTATTTAAGAATTGTGCATTAATGATTTTTGATGCTCTAGAAAGCTCACCTTCTTTAACGCCCCATCTGTTAGCGGTATCTAAACCTGCAACAATGTTATTAATAACATCGCCAGAATAAAGTTCTGTTAAAGGTTTCTTTCTATCAACACCAACTGGGAGTTTACTCCAAGCTTTTGTAAACGCAGCTGGATCACTAGCATTTCCTCTTCTTACAGGAAATTTACCTTCTGGTGCGATAGATAATGTAGCTGTGTAACCTTCATCCATTGAGTATTCGATGAATTTTTTAGCTTCATCAGTATCAGCATCAGCAGTAATACCAAAATATCTAACATCAGCCCAAGCAGCACCTTTTTTATTATCTGGTCCACTAAAGTTTGTAATGAATCCAGTTTTTGATGCAAGTTCCGGTGATGTTGGATCGCTATTTATTGTTGGAGGAGCAGAGTCTCTAAGACCAGCTAATTCATCCATAATAAATGGTGACCAAATAATCATTGGTGTTTTACCAGCAAAGTAAAGTGCTCTAGATTGTTTCCAGAATAGTTCTCCTGGAGGGCTAGCTTTTGCTAGTTCTTTGTAAAATACTAAAGCGTTTTTTAATTCTTTACCTTGTTTTCTAGTCCCGCCCTTTTTAACAAAATTAACTCCGTTAGCTAAAAGCACGTGTTCTAGTACTTGGCTCATAAAGTTTTCATCTGTTTTTGTAGCAGCAACGAATCCAAATCTGTCAGCATTAGATAAAGCTTTTACAGCTTTAGAAATGTTTTCATAATTTGTTGGTGGTTGAAGATTAAATTCTTTGAATAAATCTTTTCTGTAAACAACCATCTGTGTCCACCCATCAACTGGTACAGCAGCGATTTTTCCACCTTTTTTTGCCATGTTAAGTGCGCCTGGAGCAAAAGTATCTTTGCCCAAAGATTTAACAACTGCATTGTTAGCATTAACATCTAATATTCCAGCTTCTGCCCATGGTAATACGTACTGAAGTGTATGATAGATCACATCAGGTAGATCACCTGCAGCAGCTGCAGCTGTAGCTCTTTTTCCAAGATCTTTTTCTTCAACAGGAATTACTTCTACGCTAATACCTGACTTTGCTTCAAAAGCTTTAGCCATTGCTTTTTGCTTTTCCATCCTTGCTGGCTGCACTTCCGTTGTCCAGAATGTAATTCCAGCATAGCTAGAGTTAGCAAAAAAAGTGAATGCAATTAAATAAATTAATATTTTTCTCATTTTTTACCCCTTATTTATTATTTTTTTAACGTGAAAACCTACCAAATTTATGGAGATAATAAACCCAAAAAAAAAAATATGGCGGCTATGCAATTTTTACATTAATTTAATTTAAGATTAAAATGATAATTAATAAAAATTAAAACTTCAGGTTGTAAATTTTATGGCAGTTATTGAATTAAATAATATAGAAAAATCATTTGGAAAAAACAAAGTAATAAATAATTTTAATATAAAAATTAATGATGGAGAATTTGTGGTTTTAGTTGGTCCATCAGGTTGTGGTAAATCGACTCTTCTTAGAATGATTTCGGGTCTAGAGTCAATTGACAAAGGTGATATTTATTTAAATGAAAAATTAATAAACAATTTAATTCCATCAAAAAGAGGAATTGCCATGGTTTTTCAATCTTACGCACTGTATCCACATATGAATGTTTATGAGAATATGTCATTTGGACTGAAGAATGAAAAACTTTCAAAAAATGAAATTAACAATAAGGTTAATGAAGCAGCAAAAACACTTCAAATCGAAGATTTGCTTGAAAGAAAACCCAAACAACTTTCAGGAGGACAAAGACAAAGGGTAGCCATTGGTAGAGCAATAACAAGAAATCCCAAGCTTTTTTTATTTGATGAACCTCTTTCAAATCTTGATGCGGCACTTAGATCGGAAATGAGAGTTGAAATTTCAAAGCTTCATAAAAAACTTAATACCAATATGATTTATGTAACACATGATCAAGTTGAGGCAATGACATTAGCAGATAAAATAGTCATACTAAACAAAGGAAACATTGAACAATTTGGAGCACCAAATGAAATTTATAAAAATCCAAATAATGTTTTTGTTGCAGAGTTTATTGGCACGCCGAAAATGAATATATTAAAAATAAGTAAAGATAAAATATTAAATAAAAATACTATAAGATTATTTGATAACGAAATAAGATTTGATAAATATAAATTTCATGGTGATATTTATTTAGGTATAAGGCCTGAAGATATAATTTTAAATTCGAATAATCAGATAAAGTTACAAATTAAAATTGATTTGGTTGAAAATTTGGGTTTTGAGAAAATAATTCATTCATCAATATTTAATAATGACTTTATTATCAAGACATCTGAAAATTTTTCAAATGAACTTAGTGAAATATCATTTAATAAAGAAAAGATTTATTTATTTGATAAATATAAAAATAGAATTAGAAGTTAAATAAGATTTTGTCTTCCGAGCAATGCTGCTCCCCTAACCCCACTAGCATCTCCGTATATAGGTTTTAAAAAAACTGTTTTAAGACTTTTTTCATTAAGATAAGAAGATGTAATTAATTTTAGTTCCTCAAGGAAATCTATTTCGTTTGAAACACCACCTCCAAATACTATAGCGTCAGGGTCAATAGTTGTTATTATTATCACAAGACTTCTCGCAAGTTGATCCTTATAAATGTTTATAAATTTAACTGCATTATTATTTTTTTTACGGTATTCAGAAAAAATTTCTTTAGCGGATAATTCTTTATTAAATAGATTAAGATAATTTTTTTCAATTGATTTTCCTGATAAGTATCCCTCAATTCTTTGTGAGAAATCAAAATTTTTAGATTTTTCTATATTTGTTTTAATTTCTTTTATTGGCATTTGATTGAGGCTCCATTCACCACCTAATCCATTTGCACCAGAAACAATCTTCTTATTTATAACCAAACCACCTCCACATCCTGAGCCTAAAATTATTCCAAAAACACTGTTATAATGCCTTGCGGCTCCATCGATTGCTTCTGACAAACTAAAACAATTTGCATCATTTTCTGAAAATACATCATTTTTTATTTTCTTTTTTAATTCACTTATTAAACTTTGATTGTTAAGCCATAAGGAATTATGTGCATTTTTTATCATTCCTGTTGAACTATCTAAATTTCCGGGGTGACATATACCTACAACAAATTTTGATTTATATTTTTTTTCTAAATTATCAATAATTTCTGTTATCAAAATTATTGTATCAGAAAAATTTTTAGGAGTTTTTGATCTATTTCTCTCTAATTCTTTATTGTTATTATCTAATAAGACATACTCAATTTTTGTTGCTCCAAGATCTATGCCGATTTGCATTAATTTTTCGAAGTCCTGTCAATTTCTTTTAATTCCACTTCAAGTTTATTTAATTCTTCGCCACCTGCCATCATACTTAAAAGTTTTTCTCTTGATAAATCTTTTTTTTCAAATGTACCCATGCTTTTACCCCTGTTTAGAATAGTAAAACTATTTCCAACCGGATAAGCATGATGAACGTTGTGTGTAATTAAAATTACCCCTAAGCCTGATGCTGCTGCTTTTACTATATATTTTAAAACAACTGATGCTTGGTGAACTCCTAGTGCTGATGTCGGTTCATCTAGAATTAAAACTTTTGCACCAAAATAAATTGCTCTAGAGATTGCAAGGCATTGTCTTTCCCCGCCTGACATTGTGCCAACAGCCTGTGAAGGATCTCTAATATCAATACCAATTTGCCCCATTCTTTCTGAAGCTATGTCGTTAGCTTTTTTAACATCGAAAACTTTAAAAGGACCAACACCTTTCATAGGTTCTCTTCCCATAAAAAAATTTCTTGTAACGCTCATCAAAGAAACCAAAGCCAGATCTTGGTAAACTGTAGCTATACCCAAATCTAGTGCGTCTCTGGGTGAGTCAAAAACGGTTTTTTTACCTTCAACAATAATTTCTCCCTCGTTTGGCTTGTGAACACCAGAAAGAGTTTTTATTAAAGTTGATTTACCCGCTCCATTATCGCCAAGTAAGCACATTATTTGACCTTTTTTCACATGCATCGTCACATCTTTTAATGCGATTACAGATCCAAAAAATTTACTAATATTGTTAAATTCAACTAAATTTTTTGACATTATTTATTCTCTGTAACCCTTCTTCTTATAAAATTGTTGAATATAACAGCAATTAACATCATTCCTCCTAAAAAAACTTTAAACCAGTCTGTATCAACATCTGTATAGTAAATGCCCATAGAAACTGTTCCAAATATTAATGCACCAAACGCAGCCCCAATTGCAGAACCATATCCCCCTGTCAACAAACATCCGCCAACTACAGCAGCAACAATAGCTTCTAATTCTTTTAAGAAACCTCTCATTGTGTCAGCTGACCCAGCATCTAAAACCTGAACACAAGCATAAATAGTAGCTGCAACCGCTGTTCCTATAAACAAGCTTATTTTAACCCTGCCAACTGGAACTCCAACATTTCTTGCTCCAAGTTTGTCTCCTCCTGAAGCGAATATCCAATTTCCATATCTAGTTTTCATTAATAACCATGTTGCAAAAATTGTCATTCCGACCCACCACAAAACTGATGCGGGAATACCTGTGGCTAAAGGTGTTCCATCTTGTCTTAACGCTATTAGACCTAATGAACCTAGCCATGTAAAAACTCCCTTAAATGCATCCGCAGAAAAAATCCATGCGATTGGATCATTTTCAATAAGTACTCTTAAACCCGGAACCTGTGTTCTACCTGTAATTAATCTAGTTAAAGCTAAAGTTGCTCCACGTAAAATAAAAAGCATTGCAAGTGTTACAATAAAAGATGGTAAACCTGTTCTAACTACTAGTATACCATTTGCATATCCAACAAGAACAGCCATGGAGAAAGCAAATAGAATACTCGACCATAATGGCCAGCCCCAATAAATTGCTGGTATAGCTATACATATACCAGCAAAACCAATCATGGATCCAACTGATAAATCAAATTCTCCACCTATCATTAAAAGTGCTGCTGCAATCGCAATTATTCCAAGATTAGATGAGACCTCTAAAAAATTGATTGTTCCATATGCACTAAACATTCCAGTATCACCCGCAACTATACCAAAAAAAATAAATACAAGAACTGATCCACCAAGTGCGCCGAGTTCTGGTCTGTTTAATAAAACTTTTAAATTTGAAACCTTACGTAATCTTTCGTCTTTAGATTTATTCTGAATGCTTTTTGACTTAACTGACATATTTATTTGCTTTTGTTAAAAAAAAAGGCCTGGCTTTAAAACCAGGCCTTTTAAAATTATTTTTATCTATAACCTTGTGCTGCCCACTTAATTACTTTGCTAGCATTTTGTGGCGTAACGAAACCAGGTCCCGTCATAACAACGCCAGCTGGCATTGTTCCCCATCTCATATACTGAGCAAATATAGCTATAGGCAAATATCCTTGAAGATATTGTTGTTGGTCAATTAAGAACTCAACTTCTCCAGCTGCAGCAGCTTTAAGCATTCCTGGTGACATATCAAATGTTCCAAGTTTAATGCTGCCAGTTTTACCAGCAGATTTGATTGCTTTTAGAGCCGCTTCTCCAGAAAGTCCTGCACCTAAAGTTAGAATAGTATCTACTCCACCTAGTTTAGCAGCAACAGCTTTTTGAATTTCTGTTGGGTCATTTGATGTACCAAGTATTTCTACTGAACCACCAAACCCTTTTTTGAAACCAGCGCATCTTCTATCAAGTGCTACGTTACCTACTTCATGGTTAACGCACAGTGCTTTTTTTCCACCAGCTGCTTTCATTTTTTGACCGCCACCTACACCTGCTTCAAACTCAGTTTGTCCTACGTGAGCGCTAATACCTAATTTAGCAAAGTCGTCTGAACCAGAGTTCATTGATACCACTGGTATTCCAGCAGCGATTGCAGCTTTAACTGATTTTCCTAGAGCCGCAGCATCAGGCAATGTGATTACAATTCCTTTTGGTTTTTGTGAAACAGCATTGTCAATTAATTTTGCCATTTCAACCATGTCGAATGTACCCGGAGCAGTATACTTACATTTGATTTTCATATCTTTACAAGCAGAATCGACTCCATTTTTAGCAACCGACCAGAAAGGATCGTTAGCTTGTCCATGTGAAACTACAATCACGTCTATTGCAAAAGACGCAACAGACATAGTTATCCACGAAAGAAAAGCCAATATAGTTAAATATATTTTTCTCATATTCTCCCCTATCATTGTTATTACAATTTATTAATATTATTTCATTTAAGCAAAAAAAAGATTAAATGAAAAGATAAGGTTTTTTTATTTCAACCTTAGGTTTAAAAATTATTATCAGATAGGAACAGCTTTTTTTAATTTTAATGATTTAAATGCCGCGTTAGCTATTAGAAGTGATTTTTCACCATCATCAAATGTAGATCTGGGTTTTTTATTTTTTTTTACTAAATTATATAGATCGTTCAATTGAAGTTTGTAAGCTATTTTATATCTATCTATGAAAAAATTATATTTTTTCTTATTATCAGATATTAACATTCCTTTGTCTCCGAATATTTCTACTCTTTGATCGTACCCAAAATTACAGTGACGTGAATTATTAATGACTGTAATTACACCTTTTTTTGATTTTAAAACACATGTAGCAATTTCATAATCCTTAATTTTTTTAAATCTTGAGTCAGATAAATTGGTTGCGGATGCAAAAATTTCCTTAATTGGATCTTTGCCAAGATAAAATCTGGCTAAGTCAAAATCATGAATTGTCATATCTCTAAATATTCCTCCTGAATTTTTTAAATAATTAAAGGAAGGAGGAGCTGGGTCTCGACTTGTAATGATTATTTTTTCCAACTTACCTATTTTTCCAGACAAAAGAGATTTTTTAAGATGATAATGGCCTGGATCGTAACGCCGATTAAAACCCAATTGTATTTTAGGTTTAAATCTTTTAATTTTTCTTCTACATTTAACTACTCTTTGAATACTAAGATCTAAAGGTTTTTCACAAAAGATTATTTTTTTATGTTTTGCAGCTAATAAAATTAAAGGTATATGTGTCGAAGTTGTAGATGAAATAAAAATTACTTTTATATTTTTGTCTTTGAATGCAATATTTGGATTTCTAATATATGTTGATTTGAGTTTTTTCGCAGCTCTTATAGATAATTTTTTATTGATATCGAATACATACTTAAGATTAAATTTTTTATTCACTTTTAAGTTTTGACCATGCATTATACCAATTCTTCCAAGGCCGAATAATGCAACATTAATTTTCATTTTATAAATTTTTTATTGTTTTTAGTACTGATATCTGCATTATCCTAACAAATATAAATAAAATGTCAGTAAAATTAGGAATAGCACCAATAGCCTGGAGTAATGATGATATGCCAGAACTTGGTGGTGAAACATCTCTTGAGACCTGCTTGTCTGAAGCAAGACAGGCTGGGTTTACTGGTATTGAGTCAGGGGGTAAATTTCCAAGAACATCAGATGAATTAATTCCAATATTAAATAAATTTGATATTAAATTATGTTCCGGCTGGTATGGGGCAAATTTATTAAAACGGACAGTTAAAGATGAAATGGAAAATCTAAGAGGTCAATTAAATTTATTTAAAGATTGTAAAGCCCCATGTATAGTTTTTGCTGAAGTAACCGACTCAATTCAAGGAGACGGGAATAAGCCATTATCAAAAAGACCAACTCTAGATAATGATACTTGGATTTCTTATTGCAAAAAAATTAATGAAGTTGGAAAAAGACTTGAAGATGAAGAAATGCCGTTAGCTTATCATCATCATATGGGTACTGTTATACAGTCCGAAGAAGACACGATCAGGCTAATGCAAGAAACCAATGACTCGGTTAAACTTACAATTGATACTGGGCATATGTTATTTGCAGGTGGAGATTATTTAAAAATAATAAAAAATTTTAAAGAAAAAATTGCTCACGTACATTGCAAAGACATGAGAGAAAATGTTTTAAAAAAATCTTTATCTAAAAATTTAAGTTTTCGACACGCGTTTCTTGAAGGCGCTTTTACTGTTCCGGGTGATGGTTGCATAGATTATAAACCTGTTTTAGATCAACTTAAAAAAAATGATTATAATAGTTGGTTAGTTGTTGAGGCTGAACAAGACCCAAAAAAAGCTAACCCGTTTGAATACGCAAAAAAAGGTTATTCTTATTTAAAAAAAACCGCAACTATAGCTGGATTTGAAATTATTAAATAAGTTTATCTATAAACAGAAGTAAGTTCGTTATTTCCAGCTGCTACACATGGAGATTTTACACAAGTTCCGATAACCCACTCCGATCCAGCTTCTGAACTAATATTTTGAGAACTTAAAAAAATAACTCCCATCTCAGTTGACTGACCAGCTTTTCCCTCTGCTTGTAGTCTGGGATCCTGTGCTTGCTTTAAAATTTCTTTGCTTGATGAATAAGGATTTACCATTTTCATATTACTATTAATATATTCAATAACTTTTATGGACAACCACTCACCATTACATGGATCACCCCAGGCCGTCTTTAAATTTTCATCACCTTGACCACAATTATTTATTTCTGAATTTATAAAATCAACAATTTGTTTATGGTTTGATTTTACAGTATTAGCTTTTTCCTCAACTGCAGATCTTGTCGACGCTGTCCACAGTAACATACCAACAACATAAACTGCGGATGAAAATACTAATAGTTCCAATAAACCATAGTTTTTAAATTTATTAAAAAAATTATTCATAATTTTACCATCATATATGGTTTTGTTTTATTTTCAAAAAAATCAATTATATTTTGAACTGTTTCAACGCTCATCCTTGATTTACACTCGTTTGTAAACGTTGCAGAATGTGGACTTAACAAAACATTTTTATTTTTTAACAAAGGGTTGTTTGAATCTGGTGGCTCTTTTTCAAAAACGTCTAAACCTGCTGCATATATTATTTTTAATTTTAAAGCTTTATCTAAATCAACTTCATTTACTATTCCACCGCGAGCAGTATTAATAATAATAGCATTACTTTTCATTGTTTTTAATATTTTAGCATCAATAAGATTCTTAGTTTTTTCGTTTAAAGGCATATGTATTGAAACAAAATCTGATGTTTTTATTGAAGTTTCAAGATTATCTACTTTGTTGCCGCCGTAAGACTTAATAGTGCTCTCATCAACGAAAGGGTCAAAAACATTTACTTTCATATCAAAACCAAGACATCTCTTAATTAAATTTTTTCCGATTCTGCCAAATCCTGCAATTAATATTTCTTTTTTATAAAGTTCATATGTTTCTATTTTGTTGGCATTTTTTTTGAAGTTTCCAGATCTTACTTCTGAGTCGTATAAAGTTACACCTTTTGATAATGATAACATCATGTACATAACGTGCTCTGCAACAGCTAATGCGTTACCGGTAGCGGTTATAAGTAAAGTTATATTATTTTTTTTTAAATGATTAATGTCAACGTTATCATAACCAACACCATGACGAGAAATAACTTTAAGTTTCTTGCAATTGCTTAAAACATCAGAGCCTAATTTTGCAACACGTAAAGTCAAACCATCGAATTTTGGCAGCTTCTTAATTAGATTTTCTTTTGAGACATCATCAATAATTTCATACTCAAAATTTGGATGGTCTTCTAAAAGTTTTATTCCATCTTTGTGAAAATTTTCTACAATTCCGATTTTAAACATAATATTTTGGCGGTCCCACGGGGAATCGAACCCCGATTAGATGATTGAAAACCATCTGTCCTAACCGTTAGACGATGGGACCTAATTAATGTTAGCCTTATTAACAGAAATATCATCTATAATAAACTCTACTTTTCTCTGACCTTTCCATTCATTAAGACTTAACTTGCCTAAAATATTAATTTTTTTTCTGTCTTTTCTTAATAAATAAGTCTCTAAATCAGTTTTAATAGCATTAAAAGTGACGCATTTGACTACTGATCCGTCTGGAGCAGTGAAGATTGTTTTAATGTGTTTTTCTCCAACAATCGATGATTTTAACAATTCAAGACTCTCAATAACAAAACGTGGCTCGGGATTTCCTGATCCAAACGGGGAGAGAAGATTAATCTCAGAATAAAAATTTTCATTTAATGCAGATGGTGAAATCTTAGAGTCGTAAAATAGATTATTTGTTCTATTAATTTTTTTCTCAATTTTTGAAAATTCTAAATTTATAAAATCTTTAAATTCTGATATTTTTTCTTCTTGTAAAGAAAAACCACCAGCCATTTTGTGGCCACCACCTTTTTTAATTATTTTTTTTTGGTGAGCCTTAATTATTAAAGCACCTATGTCGAAACCCAAAACAGACCTAGCTGAAGCCCTGCCAAGTCCGTTTTCTACAGAAATTATAATTGTTGGCTTGTTATATTTTTCTTTTAATCTTGAAGCTATAATACCAATTACACCCCCATGCCAATTGTGACCGGATAAGACTATAGTTGGTTCGCTTTGATTTATTTTAATATTTTTTTCAATTTTATTTAACATGTTATTCTCTAGAATCTTTCTTTCTTTGTTAAATAGTTCGAGTTCAGATGCAATTTTAAATATTTCTTTTGAATTATCACTTAATAATAAATTAGCTCCATGAGAACATTTACCAACTCTTCCTCCGGCATTTATTCTAGGACCAAGTATATATCCTAGGTGATAAGTATTTATATTGCTCTCAATTCCACAAATATTTTTTAAAGTTTTTATACCTAAGTTTGTTTTTTTTTTAAATATTTCTAGTCCTTGTTTAACAAATGCTCTATTAAGACCTACAAGTGGAACTACGTCACAAACTGTTCCGAGAGATACTAAATCTAAATAATTTAATAAATTTGGTTCATTTATATTGTTATCTTTGAACCATTTTAAATCTCTCAATTTTTTATTTAGAGCAACAAGAAACATAAAGCATACTCCTACAGCACAAAGATATTTTAGATTCGAATTATCATCAAATCTGTTCGGATTGACTATTGAATGTGCATCGGGAAGCTCTAACTCTGATTGATGGTGGTCTAATACTAATACATCTACATTCTTAGTTTTTGAATAATTAATAGCTTCAAAAGATAACGTACCACAATCTACAGTAAATATTAATTTTGATTCATTTCTAATTAACTTTTCAAAACCTTTTTTGCTAGGTCCATAACCTTCGGTTTTCCTATCTGGAATATAAATTTCTACATCTTGATTAATTGATTTAAAAAAATTTCCCAATAAAGCTGAAGATGTAGCTCCATCAACGTCATAATCACCAAATATTCCAATTTTATTTTTTTTTTGTATACTTTCAACAGTCCTGGAAACAGCTTTTTCCATATCCTTTAATATAAATGGATCTGGTATTAAATTTTTAATTTTAGGTTTCAAAAATAAATTGACATCTGCAACTTTAATTTTTCTAATTGCTATTAGCTTTGATGTAATTTCGCTCAAATTTAAATTATCTTTTAAAAAATTAACAGACTCTTCGTTATAGGTTTTTGAAACCCAATCCTTGCCAAGAACGGAACTCGTGCTCATTTTTTTATAATATTTTTTACAATCTTTGATATTTTTTGACTTTTATGTAATGCAAATGTTGTAGCTTCAAATTCATTATTATTTAATAAGTTTATGCCCTTTAACATATCTCCGTCTGTAACTCCTGTTGCGCAAAATATGACATCACCTTTTACCATATCGGAAATATTATACTTTTTTTTTAAATCAGTAATCCCCAATTTTTTTGCCCTATTCACCTCATTGTCATCGCTTAAAACAAGTCTAGTTTGCATTTGTCCGCCTAAACAATCAAGTGCTGCGGCTGCTAATACTCCCTCTGGACCACCACCTATTCCTAAATAAATATCTGTATTTGAATTATTATCGGCAACAGAAATAACACCTGTTACATCTCCATCTTGAATATAATTAATTTTTACATTCAGTTTTTTTAAAGATTGAATAATTTTATCGTGCCTGCTTCTTTTGAGAACGCATGCAGTTAGTTTATAGGTTTGAGTATTTTTAGCTTCAGCAAGAAGTTTTATATTTTTTTCAACTGAATTATCTAAATCTAAAAGATTATTTGGAAGATCTGGTCCGACTGCAATTTTCTCCATGTATGTATCTGGGGCAGACAATAAGTCACCTTTTCTTGTAACTGCTAGTACTGAAATAGCATTTGGTAAATTTTTTGCAGTAAAATTTGTTCCCTCTAGTGGATCTACGGCTATATCGATTTCTTCACCTATTCCTGTACCCACACTTTCGCCAATAAATAACATTGGTGCTTCATCCATTTCTCCTTCGCCAATAACAACAGTTCCTTTCATTTTAACTTTATTCAGCTCAGTGCGCATTTCGTCAACCGCAGCTTGGTCTGCTGCGATCTTGTCATTTTTCCCTCTATATTTAGATGCGCCGAAAGCAGCACGTTCTGTTACCTTTATGAAATGACTTAATAAAATAGGATCTAATTTTTTCAAAACTCTTCAATTCTAATAAATTTCGGTTTATTTATAATAAAGCTCTTTCTCGATAGCTGCCTCATACATCTAATTATATTTCTATTTTTTGATTTATGCGAAACAATAACAATTGATGCAAATTTTTTACCTTTAAATGGATTTTGTATCAATCTTTTAACTGAAATTTTATTTTTTGACATAATTTTTGTAATTGATGAAAGAACGCCTTTTTTATCAAGCACATCCAACCTTATATAATATGAAAAAATTTTATTAGAAACGTCTAAGGTGTCTATTTTTTTTCTGTTAAAATATGAAATAGAAAATGGAAATTTTATATTACCTCTCAGAATTGAACAAATATCAGAAACCAAAGCAGAAGTTGTGGCGCCTGGACCAGCACCCTCACCTTGAATTACAAATTTGCCAACTGGTTTTCCTTCTACGATAATTGCATTAAAAACATCATTAACATTGCTAATATATGACTCTTTTTTAATAAGGCAGGGGTGAATTCTTTGAATTAATTTATCATTTTCAAGTTCTGATACACCAAGATGTTTAATTTTATAACCTAATATTTCTGAATTTTTAATATCTATTCGATCAACATTGTTAATGCCTTCTACTTCAATTTTTTTTTTATTAATAAAGGAATTGAAAGCTAAAGCAGATAATATTAAAATTTTTGACTTTACATCGTCACCATTTAAATCTGATGCTGGATTATTTTCTGCATAACCCATTTTTTTTGCTTTATCTAAAACCATTTTAAAGTCCATGTTCATATTGCGCATATTTGAGAGAATATAATTTGAAGTTCCATTTAAAATTCCATAAACTTTATTAATCTTGTTAGCCAATAATCCCTCTTTTAAAGATCTAATAATAGGAACACCACCAGCTACAGCGGCCTCAAATTCTAAATTTACCTTATTTTTTTCAGCAAGTTTGGATAGCTGATCGCCGTATTTTGATATCAAAGATTTATTAGCAGTCACAACATGTTTTCCGTTTTTTAAAGAATTAAATACTAATTTTTTAGCTGCACCTTCGCTACCTCCAATAAGTTCAACTACTATATCAACATCTTTCATTTTAGATGCTTGCAAATAATTTTTTAACCATTTGTTTTTAGATATTTTAATTCTTCTTTTCTTTGATCTACTTTTGGCTGATACGTATTTTATATTCAAAGTTACATTTGTTTTTTTATTAATTTTCTTTTTATTTTTTATTAAATACTCGTAAAGATAAAGACCTATATTGCCAAGACCAACTATTGCTATGTTATAATTTTTATTTTTCATAAATCACCGAGATGTTATATCAGGAAAAGGCTTATCTTTACTCATATCTATAATTATCTTTGATATTTGATCAATATCACATTCTTGTAAATTTTTACATAACCTAACAAATGTAACGGGTTTTATTTTTTTATCTTCTTTAGTAATCTCAGATTTTGTATTTTTTTTAATTTCTTTTATCTCCTTAGTTTTTGTGATTCCCTTTGTTTTGTTAATAATGCTTTGCTTTGGTTTTTCATCTTTTTTCATTTTAAGTTTTGCAAGTTTTTTTCTTTGATCAAGAATTTTTTTAATATTTTCTTTACTTTTATTGCTGCCTAAAGTTTTGTTAACTTTGTCTTCGCTTTTTAAATTTTCTTTTAATAAATTTAATTCAACAAGGTCGAGACCTTCTTTTTTTTCCTTATCTGAGGTTATTGTATAAACCTCTATAGAAATATTATTTTTAAAATAATCTCTCATTTCGTTCTTATTTTTACACGCATGATCCCCACAAATGTAGACTTGGTTTGGCTTAGCAGAACACGACAATAAAATAAAAAAAACAAATATTTGTATATACTTCATTAATTTAGTCCTAATTTTTCATTATAACCAAAAACTAAATTCATGTTTTGAACAGCTTGACCAGCTGCGCCTTTAATTAAATTATCGATAGCAGAAAGAATTATTAATTTATTTTTAATATTTGATCTACATATTGATATTTCACAAAAATTTGTATTTAAAACATTTTCTGTGCCAAGTTTTCTGTTAATTGGCATTATTTTAACAAAATAATTTTTTTTATGATATTTTTTTAAATACTTATAAATTTTATTTAAGGGTATCCCTTTTTTAGTTTCTATATATATAGTAGACAACATTCCCCTAAAAGTCGGTATTAAATGAGGTGTAAAAATATAGTTAATTTTAATTTTATTTAATTTTCTGAATTGTTGGTCAATTTCACTAGTATGTCTGTGTTTGTTAATACCATATGCATGAATTGAGGAAAACAGGTTTTTATGATTAAACTTTTTCTTTAAGTTTTTTCCTGCTCCGGAATAACCGGATTTAGAATCGATAATTATATTGTTTTTTTTTATTAAATTATTTTTTAATAATGGTATTAGTGGCAGCTGAATAGATGTGGGGTAACATCCGGGGCAAGATATAATCTTAAAATTTGATATCTTATCTTTAACAAATTCAGGTATAGAATAAATAGATTGTTTCAATAAATTTACAGATCTATGTTTTTGTCCATAATATTTTTTATAAATTTTCGGATCATTAAGTCTAAAGTCTGCTGCCAAGTCTATAATTTTTAAATTATTATATTTAATCAATTTTTTTGATATTATTTGAGCCTGGCCTGTAGGTAAGGAAGTAAAAAGAACGTCTACTTCATTCCAATCTACCAACTTAATATTTGATATTTTAGGTAATTTTTTATTTTTTATTGTTTTATCAAAAAACTGAATTTTTTTTCCTAACTTTTTTTGAGCACAAAGATATTTTATCTGGACCTTAGGGTGTCTAGAAAGAATCTTGATTAAATCCAATCCTACGTATCCTGTAGCCCCTACTACAACCACTCTTATTTTATGCGATGACATAATTTCCTTATATCACTTTTAATTTTAATGAAAATAAATGATTTTATCTTTTAGAAAATTGGAAACTTCTTCGGGCTTTTTTATGCCCATATTTTTTTCTTTCAACTTTTCTGGAGTCTCTTGTTGTAAGTTTGTTTTTTTTTAGGACTTTTTTGTATGTTTCATCAATACTAACTAGAGCTCTTGACATTCCATGAATAATAGCTCCAGCCTGACCAGACAAACCTCCGCCTTTAACGTTGCATTTAACATCGTATTGTCCCATAGATTTAGTTTCCTCAAGAGGTTTTGTTACGACTATTTGATGTGCGGGTCTTTTAAAATAATTCATCATTTCTTTTCCGTTAACAAAAATTTTTCCAGACCCTTTTTTTATCCACACTCTTGCAACAGATTTTTTTCTTCTTCCTGTTGCATACTTGCTGTCTTTAAAATCAAGTTTGATTTTTTGATTCTTTTTGTTTTCTGTTAAAATTGTTTCTGACATTAGTTTTTAATAAAGTTTTTTTTATTTAATTTAGAAAAATTAATTTCAATTGGGTTTTGAGAATCATGAGGATGCTTATCTCCATAATACATTTTAAGCTTTGAAAGTTGTTTTTTTGCCAATGGTCCTCCTGGTAACATTCTTTTTACAGCAAATTTAAGGATTTCTTGAGATTTTTTGTTTTCTCTCATTTTTAATGGCGAAGTTGATTTAATACCACCCGGATGCCCAGTGTGTTTGTAATATTTTTTGTTTTTATTTTTTTTACCTGTAAATTTAATTTTATCGATATTGGTAACTATCACAAAATCACCATTGTCTTGATTGGGATTATATTGAGATTTGTTTTTACCTCTAAGAACAGTTGATATGTAAGCGGCAAGTCTACCTACAATTAAATTCTCACCATTAACAAGGTACCAACTATTTTTAATATCTTTTTTTTTAATAAAAGGTGTCATTCAAACTGTGCGATAATTACAATTAATTATTTATTATGTCAATTAATTTATAGATTTGTGACAGAGATAAATAGAGCTAGCCAACAATAACAGAGAGGATAACTGGTGCAAGGAAGCGTATAAAATATTTAGACCACTTAATAAAGTCAAAATACCCATAATAACTTGAACAAAAACAAAAAATAAAAGAATACTAACTGGAAAGTATAGATCTTTTTTCTTTTTATAAAAAATATATATAGCAATAAAAATAATATAAACAGAAATTAGATAAGCTAAATTTCGATGTAGAAATTGCATTAGTGATGGATCATAAAAAATTTTACTAATTTTAATTTTATATAAATTCACATCATCAGGAAAATATCCATCATTCATTAATGGCCATGTTTGATAAATTTGACCTGCATCCAAACCAGAAACAAATGCGCCTAGTGTAACTTGAAGAAAAATTATAAAAACGAAAATTTTAATTTTTTTTTCACCAGAATATGAGTAAAAAAAGAATTTATTTTCTTTTGATAAAAAATTTAAAAAATACCAAAAGATAGTTGAAAATAAGATTAAAGCTATATTTAGATGAATTGCCAATCTAAAATGGCTTACTGTTGTGTTTTCAGTTAAACCACTTTTAACCATATACCATCCAATAAAACCCTGAAAAAGAATTAAACAAAATATAATTGATAGCTTAATATTATACTCTTTAGTAAAGACTTTTTTTATTAAAAAATAAATAAATGGAATAAGAAACAACAAGCCAATAAATCTTCCAAGAAGTCTGTGAAAATACTCCCAATAGTAAATGACTTTGAATTCGGACAGGGTTATGTCCTGATTCATTAAATAAAATTGTGGAATTTTTTTATATAAATCAAAAGCTTGATTCCATTGGTCTAAATTGAATGGTGGCAAAATACCAGTAACAACGTCCCAAGTTGTAATTGATAAACCTGAGTCAGTTAACCTTGTCAGTCCGCCAACAGCTACTATGAATATTAAAGTAATTAAAAGTAAAGAAAACCAATAATTAACAAAATAGTTGTATTCTTTTTTTAAAATCATATTAAAATTTGTTATAATATAAATATTAAAAATTTTATGATCAATTATGTCGCTATGAAAAATAAAAAATTAAGTAAAATAAGAAAGAAATTGGATACTTTAGATGACGCTTTACTGAGAATTATTAAAAAAAGGACAAGTTTAGTAAAACAAGTATTAAAATTAAAAACATCAAAAAATCAAATAATTGATAAAAAAAGAATAAAAGTAATTTTAAAAAATATAAAAAGAAAATCTTTAAAAAAAAATATGGAACCAAAACTTTCTGAAGAGATTTGGAAAGGTATAATCAGAAGTTATATAAAATATGAATTTAAAAATTTTAAAAAAAAATAGGTTATTTGCTGTGTGGAGGAAGTTTCTTTTCAATAAAAATTTCGTGTTTTCTAGTATCAGGATTATATTTTTTTAACTTAAGTTTAATTTTAGCTTTCTCACCCTTGGTAGGTTTTTTAACGTAATAAAAAAACGGACTGTCAGGTTTTTTTTCCGGAACCAATCTTACTTTAACTGAACTTTTTTTAGCCATTATTTGTTTGTTTTAATTTTATTTAAAATTAACTTAATTTTTGAAGCTCTTTTTTTTAAAGAGACTTTAAAATTTTTATTTTTTATACTCTCATCCACAGAATCGTCAAGTTTAAAAGTCTGGGTATTGAGTGCTCTTTTAGCACCTTCTATAGTAAAACGTTGTTTTTTTAAAAGTTCGTGCACTATCTTTAAAAAACTTATATCTTTATTTGAATAATATCTCCTGTTTCCTGACAAAATTTTTGGTTTTATTTGTTTAAAGTTTTTTTCCCAAAATCTCAAAGTGTGAGTATTGGCTTTATTATTTTTTTTATTTATAAGACCAATTTCCTTAGCTGCTTCTGCAATAGTTTTATAGGCGTTTTTATCTTTTTCCGACATTGCTGTACATTTTGTTTCTTAAACTAGTAAGAAATGACTGAAGAAAGCTGCCTTTTTTAACTGCATTTTCTGTTTTTGCTTCAGCAAACTTGTATTCATTCATTTTGGTTTTATCATAAAAAATTTTTTCATCTAAAATGCCGTAATCATTAAACTTTAAAACTAAAACATTATTATTTAGCAGAACGTTTCTGCCTAACTTGAGCATTTTACCACGTGTTCTAGTTCGCTCGATATAAATCCATGTATTTTCTTCTTTCATAGATTTTGAATGTGGTTGTCCCAATATTTTAATCACATCGTTAGTATTAGTATTTTGAATCTCAAGTAAATTAGCCCTATTTTCTAGGTAGAATATTCCATGTGTCTTTAACACTCTGTCCCTTTGACAATGGGTTAATATAATAGATAAAAATAGTATAATAAAAAAATTAAAATGTTTGCTACTTATAAAAGACATAACAATCCACTTTACAATAAATTAGTTGAATTATCACGTAATAAATTTTTTTACGAGGAGATTAGACTTTCAGATGACTTTGAAAGTAGAATTTTGTTGATTTTTTTTCACCTCGCTACAATATTTCAAATAAGTAAAGATGCAAAAAATAAGAAAAAATCTCAAGAGATTTTTGATAATGTTTTTTTGAATATTGAGTACCATATTAGGGAACTTGGTTATGGCGATGTAGCAGTTAACAAAAAAATGAAAACATTAAGTAAAATTTTTTTTGACATATTAGTCAAGCTTGATAAAGATGAAAATGCAAATGACATTATAAAAAAATACTTCTTTGATATAAAAAATTACGATGATAAAAAAATCAAGAAATTAGCTGATTATTTCGTAAAATTTAAAGATTTTTGTTTTGATTTAGATGTGAATAATATGCTAAATGGTTCTATAAACTTTATATATAAGAATTAAAATGGCTGTACCAAAACGGAAAACATCTAAATCAAGAAGAGATAAAAGGAGATCTCATCATGCTATAACAAGAACAAATGTTATAGAGGACAAAAAATCTGGTGAGTACAGATTATCACATCATATCGATCTTAAATCCGGAACTTACAACGGAAGAAAAATTTTAGATAAATAATTTAGTTTTAAGACCAAATTTAAGAATGAAAGAAAAGATTAAAATTTCAATAGATTTAATGGGTGGGGACAACGCGCCTGATAAAACTATCTCGGGGATCAACTTATTTTTAAAAAGAAATAAAAACATAAATGATTGTTTTTTTTACTTATTTGGAGATGAAAATATAGTAAAAAAAAAAATTGAAGACTCAAATTATCTAAATGATAATTATAAATTAATTGATACTAAAATTATAGTTACTAACGAGCTTTCAGCTTTATCGGCTCTAAAGAAAGGCAAAGGTTCAAGTATGTGGGAAAGCATCAGCTCACAAAATTCTATAAATGCAGATGTTACATTGTCCGCTGGTAACACTGGCGTTCTTTTAGTTATGTCTAAATTGATTTTAAAAACTATGGAGGGTATAGGCAAACCTGCTTTGGCTGGTTTATGGCCGAGTAATGATGGATCAAATATAGTTCTTGATTTGGGTGCGAATGTTGAGTGCAATGATAAAAATTTAGTTGATTTTTCAGAAATGGGATCTGCCTTACACAAATCATTATTTCCTGAAAAAAAAGCAAAAGTTGCCTTATTAAATATTGGATCTGAAGAATTAAAAGGAACAGAAACTCTTAAGAATGCATATACAAAACTCAAAATATTAGATGGTTTAGGTGATTTTAAATTTAACGGATATATTGAGGGTAATCAAATTACCTCATCGGACTCAAATGTAATAGTTACTGACGGTTTTACTGGGAATGTTGCTTTAAAGACAGCCGAAGGTGTAGCAAATTTTTTAACTAAAAATTTAAAAAAATCATTGTCAGAAAATATTTTTTCAAAACTTTCAATTTTATTTTCGTATTTTTCATTAAAAAAATTTAAAGATAAACTTGATCCTCGAAAATATAATGGAGCTATTTTTTTAGGATTGAATGGACCTGTAGTAAAAAGTCACGGAGGTATAGACGCCCTTGGTTTCTCTTACTCAATAGAATTATCATATAAGATAGCTAAAGGTAACTTAATAAATATAATCAAAAATAATTTAGAGAATATTAAAAAAATTAATGAAAAGGGATAATATATCAAAAGATAGACTTGTAGAAAAAATCTATACAGATATTGGAATTCCTAAAAACTTCTCAAAAAAAATAATAGATTTTTTTTTAGATACTGTTATTGAAGGATTGCAAGAAGATCAGAACGTTAAACTTTCAGGCTTTGGAACATTTAAAATTTTAAATAAAAGAGAAAGGGTGGGAAGGAACCCTAAGACTAAAATAGAGTATACTATAAATGCAAGAAAAGTTGTGTCTTTTTACCCTTCAAAAATATTAAAAAAAAAATTAATGCGAAATAACAGCTAGCAACAATAACGCAACGATATTTGTGATTTTAATCATGGGGTTTACTGCTGGACCAGCTGTATCTTTATATGGGTCACCAACTGTATCACCTGTTACGGCAGCCTTGTGTGACTCGGAACCTTTTCCTCCATAATTTCCATCTTCGATAAATTTTTTAGCATTATCCCATGCGCCACCGCCTGCTGTCATTGAAATAGCCACAAACAATCCTGTTACAATAACACCTAATAACATAGCTCCAACTGAAGATAATGCTGCTTCTAAACCTCCAATAAAATAAATAATAAAATATAAAACAATTGGAGAAAGAACGGGCAAAAGTGACGGCACTATCATTTCTTTTATTGCTGCCTTTGTTAATAAGTCAACCAACCTTCCGTAATCAGGTTTTCTTTTACCTTTCATGATACCTGGGATTTTTTTAAATTGTCTTCTAACTTCCACTACAACTGCTCCACCTGCGCGACCAACTGCCTGCATACCCATAGATCCAAATAAATAAGGCAACATACCACCAACTAAAAGACCTATAACAACAAATGGATTTGACAAATCAAAACTAACATTTATTCCTTCAAGTTTAGAACCAGAAACTGTTGAAAAAAACTTGATGTCTTCGGTGTAAGCAGCGAATAATACAAGAGCTCCTAGACCAGCAGAACCTATTGCGTAACCTTTTGTAACAGCTTTAGTGGTATTGCCAACAGCATCTAAAGCATCGGTGGTCTTTCTGACATTTTTTGGTAATTTTGACATTTCAGCAATACCTCCGGCATTATCAGTTACAGGTCCATATGCATCTAAAGCTACAACCATTCCCGTAAGTGCCAACATTGCAGTGACAGCTATTGCAATACCAAATAATCCAGCTAGTTGATTTGTAATAATTATTCCAGCTACTATAATTAAAGCGGGTAACGCAGTAGCTTCCATTGAAACCGCTAATCCTTGAATGACATTGGTTCCGTGACCCGTGGTTGATGATTTAGCTACACTCTTTACAGGTCTATAATTTGTTCCAGTATAATATTCTGTAACCCAAATTATTAAGCCAGTTACCGCTAACCCCACAACGCCACAGTAATATAAGTCTAATCCAGTAAAACCTTTGTCATCAACTTTAAATATGCTTTCCAAACCAATAATGTTTGAAGTAATCGGGTAAAGTAAAATTAAAGAAATTAGTGCGGTAACAATAAAACCCTTATAAAGAGCTCCCATGATATTTTTACTATTACCAAGCCTCACAAAAAAAGTTCCGGCTATAGACGCAACTATACAGCCTCCGCCAATTGCTAACGGGTAAATCATTAAACTCAAATTATCTTGAAAAAATATTGAAGCCAAAACCATAGTAGCAACTATTGTTACTGCATAAGTTTCGAATAAATCTGCCGCCATACCTGCACAATCACCAACATTATCACCGACATTGTCAGCAATAACAGCTGGATTCCTCGGGTCATCTTCCGGTATTCCTGCCTCTACTTTTCCAACAAGATCAGCTCCTACATCCGCTCCCTTGGTAAAAATTCCGCCACCAAGTCTAGCGAAAATAGAAATAAGAGATGCTCCAAAACCCAAGGCTATTAAAGCATTAATCAACTCTCTGCTTTCAACATTTAAAGATAATAGAATCCAATAGTAAATTGAAATTGACAATAAAGCCAAACCCGCAACTAATAGACCGGTAATAGCGCCAGATTTAAAAGCCATAGTTAATCCCTTTTGCAAACTTGTTCTTGATGCTTCTGCAGTTCTAACGTTAGCTTGGACAGAAATTAGCATACCAACATATCCCGCAACTCCAGATAATAAAGCTCCAATGAAATAACCAAGACCAACAAGTAAGCTGAAAAAATAACTTATAATTATTAAAACTATTACACCAACAATAGCTATAGTTTTATATTGTCTATCTAAGTAAGCTTTTGCGCCAATTTGAATAGCTTCAGCAATCTCTTGCATTTTAGCGTTACCAGGACTTGAGGACATAATTTGAGTGCTTAAGAAGTAACTATAAGCAACTGCTAATAAGCCTGCAAAAATAATTAAGTATAAATTTTCCAATGATTTTCTCCCTTAAGATTGATAAAAACAGGAAATTGCCAAAAAAAAGAATAAAAGGCAAGAAATTATTCTTCGTTTTTTCTTACATTTTTCGAAACTTTGTCTAAAATTGCATTCAGATACCCTTTGTGAGCAGTTTCTAAAAAGAAATCTGAGATTTTGACATATTCACTTAAAATCGCTTTTATTGGGGTCTTGTGACTAAATACCAGTTCAAATGTGGCCGATAGAATCATTAATTTTAAAATTAAGTCAGTTCTAGATGGATTAAATTCTTTTTCTAAAATTATTTTTAATTTTTCTAAAAGAAACTCTTCTCTCTCGATGGTTCCCAAAACTGTATCTTTGATAAACTTTTTATATCTATTTTTTGGATATGATATTTCTGATTCTTTGTTGAGAAAATATCCATAAAGTTTTTGTATAACAATAATCCTCGGATTAATATTTATATTATCCTTGAGCATTAGGTATCAATTTTAAGAACTTCATATACTGCTTTTGCCGCTTCTTTTCCACGATTATATCTTTTATAAGATTGTTTTTTATTAAACAATGTAAGTATAGAATTTCCTATTGGTTTTTTTTCTTTAATTGATATTTTCATAATCCCATTTGTTATGGCTTTAGAAATTAAATCAAAATTATGTGTTTCTCCTTTTATAACGCATCCAATTGCAATAAAACCATCATATTTTTTTACCAATTTAGATATAGAAACAGGTATCTCAAAAGCACCGGGGACTTTAACTAGATGAACTTTTTTTAAATTTAGTTTTTTTAACTCTTTTATCGCACTACTATATAATTTAGAAGTGACTTGATAGTTGTAGGTTGATAATACTATACAGACTTTTTTTTTCATTTAATAATCTCCTGCTTAGTAATTTTTATACCATAACCTTTTAAAGCTATAATTCTTTTTTTTGATCTTGAAACTAAAATCATTTTTTTTATTTTCAACTCTTTTATTATTTGTGCCCCCACTCCGTAATATCTAAGAATTCTATTATTTTCTGAAGATGGGCTTGGATTTGCGCCTTTAACTAGTATAAGCGCAAAATTGTTAAATTTGATTAAATATTTTAAAGAGTTTTTAAAAATATCGTTATTAAAATTTAATAAGTTATTTATTAAATTTGTAGATATAACCCTAACTCTTGATGGTTTGGCTGAAAAAAATTTACCTTTTGTTAATGAATAATGTTCAGATCCATCAAGCTTATTTCTAAAAGTTTTTAAATCAAAATTACCAAATTTTTTAATTTTAATTTTTTTGTTTGAAATACATTTGATAAGTCTTTCATTTTTTAATCTATACGAGATTAAATCCTCTATTTTAGCAATTTTTAATTTGTGTCTTTTTGCAAATGGTATCAGATCATTATAACGTGCCATTGTACCATCTTCGTTCATAACTTCGCAAATGACAGCGCTAGGATTTAATTTCGCTAGCTTTGATATATCAACAGAAGCTTCTGTGTGACCAGCCCTTTCAAGCACTCCCCCATTTTTTGCTACTAATGGGAAAACATGCCCGGGTGAAACTATATCTTTTTTTGATGACCTAGGTTTAATCGCTACCCTAATTGTTTTAGCTCTGTCATATGCCGAGATACCAGTAGATATACCTTTCTTTGACTCGATAGAAACAGTGAATGCTGTTTGTGTTCTAGATTTGTTGATCAACGACATTAATGGTAAATTTAATTTTTTGACTTTTCTCGAAGTAAGGGCCAAACATATTAATCCTCTACCATGTTTCGCCATAAAATTTATTTTTCTTGGATCAATTTTGGAAGCTGGCACGACTAGGTCGCCTTCATTCTCTCTATCTTTATTGTCTACCAAAATAAACATTTTACCTTTTTTTGCATCTTTAATAATTTCTTTTATAGTTGATGAATTTTTTTTCATTTTACCTATAAATATTATTCAAATATTTTCCGATCATGTCAAATTCAACGTTTACTTTGTCACCCTTTTTTAATTTGATTAAGTTTGTTAATTTTAATGTGTGAGGAATAATAGTGATTTGAAAACTATTGGAATTTAGTTTTGATACCGTTAATGAAACACCGTTAACTGAAATAGATCCTTTTTCAACAATTAACTTCTTGTACTTATTTTCTAGTGAAAAAGTTACTTTCCATGATCTATCGATAATTTTAATGTTCTTTACTCTTGCTGTTGTATCAACATGACCCTGAATGTAGTGACCTGATACTTTTTTTCCATGATGTAAAGCTTTTTCAAGATTTATATATTTACCAATCTTAATATTTTTAAAGTTTGATCTTTTTAATGTTTCTTTGGAAAGATAAAATAAAAAAGATTTCTTCGTAATTCTTATTAAGGTTAAACAAACTCCATCACAACACACTGACTCACCAATATCCGATTTTTTAAATGAAATATTAGAAGAAATTTCTATAACCAGACTT
>CACHPL010000005.1 GCA_902581795.1 uncultured Pelagibacteraceae bacterium
AACTAGTTAATTAACTAAAGGGAGACAAATATGTCTAAAAAAGAAAAAACGTTAAAGAGAGTGAAAACTCCTTCAAGACGTAAGTTCTTTAAAGCAGCAGCAGCAACAGGTGCAGCAGCGGCAGCGACAATTGCAATGCCGAATGTAGCATTTGGTGCTCCTAAAACTTTAAAGATGCAAGCAGCTTGGCCTTCTGGAGCAAATATATTCTTCGAAATGGCTGGCGACTATGCAAAAATGGTTAGCGACATGTCAGGTGGAGAATTGAAGATTGATCTTCAACCAGTTGGCGCAGTAGTTAAAACATCTGAAATCGGTCAAGCAGTAAGTTCTGGCGTTCTAGATATGGGACACTGGGTAACTGCATACTGGTATGGAAAAAATCCAGCAGCATCATTGTTTGGTACTGGTCCATCATACGGAATGTCATCTCAAGAAGTTATGGGATGGATGGAGTACGGCGGAGGAAGAAAACTATATGATGAAACACTTGCAAAAGTTGGTTTCAATTATGTTGGTTTCTTTCATATGCCAATGCCTGCTCAGCCATTTGGTTGGTTCAAAAAGAACGTAACTAAAGTGTCTGATGTTAAAGGGATGAAGTATAGAACAGTTGGTCTTGCGACTAACGTATTAACAGCAATGGGAATGGTTGTAAGACAACTTCCAGGCGGAGAAATTCAACCTGCAATGAAAACAGGCTTGATTGAAGCTGCGGAGTTTAACAACCCAACTTCAGACTCACAGTTTGGTATGCAAGACGTATCTAAGCATTATCACTTAGGTAGCTTCCACCAATCTCAAGAGATGTTTGAAATTCCAATCAATAAGAAAACATTTGGCGGATTAAGCCCACAACATCAGGCTATTCTAAAAAATGCTGCTTATGCTGCGAATACAGACAACTACTTTAAAGCATTAGTGAGATACTCAGCTGACTTATCTAAATTGATGAACCAACACAAAGTGAACGTTTATCAAACTTCTGATGAGATTTTAGCTCAACAATTAAAAGGATGGGATAAAGTTATTGGAGATTTCAATAAGAAAGATCCTTTCTTTAAGAAGATTGTAGACTCACAAAAAGCTTACGCTAAAAGAGTAATGAAATACTTGCTGATGAATCAGCCTAATTACAGACTGGCTTATGAAAATGAGTTCGGTTCTTTAGCTAAAGTAAAAATTTAATAGCTTTTAAAAAATTAAAGGGGGCTTTTTGTAGCCCCCTTTTTTTATTTTATGGCAATTCAAAAGAAATTATAATAGCTTAGTAATATTCATGATGAGAGGATACATACATTTTGCAGATACGTTAAGTACGTCCTTAGGGAAAGCATTTTCATGGTGCATAGTAGTTTTAATGGGCGGAACTTGTTACGAGGTGATTATGGCATATGCATTTAATGCTCCAACACTTTGGAATTTTGATTTTAGCTTACAAATGTACGCAGGAATTTTTATGATGGCAGCTGCTTATACTCTTTCAACTGAGGCACATGTGCGAGGAGATGTAATTTACAGACTTTTTAAACCTAAAACGCAAGCTAAGATTGATCTAGTTTTATATTTTATCTTTTTTTTTCCAGGAGTTTTGGCACTTGTTTTTTATGGCTACGATTATGCAGCTCAAGCCTGGAAGATAAAAGAGACTAGCTGGAATAGTCCAGCACAAATAAATATTTATATGGCAAAAACATTCATACCGTTGTCGGGTTTATCTTTGACCATTCAAGGAATTAGTGAAGTTTTTAGATGCATAATTTGCATTCAAACTGGGCATTGGCCGGCAAGAGCAGTTGTAGCAGCTGAAGAAACAGAAAAAATGTTAATGAGAACTTCACAAGAGGAGGATCAAAAAGATGTTATTTAGTTTAACAAATCCTGAAATAGCAATAATGATGATGGCAGTCTTTCTTTTTGCTGTTCTATTAGGATTTCCAATTGCATTTACACTTTTGGCAATGGGAGTGGGATTTGGATATTACGCTTATTACGATCCAACTCAAATGGAGCATTTATTTGATAACAGAATTTTCAATCTTTTAGTTTCTAATACATACACTATAATGGATAATAACGTTTTAACTGCAGTACCATTATTTTTATTTATGGGATATTTGGTTGAGCGTGCCGGTATAGTTTCACGGTTATTTTTTGCAATTAGACTTGCATCTCACAAACTACCTGCATCTATGGCTGTAGCAGCTTTAATTACTTGCGCATTATTTTCAACGGCTACAGGTATAATTGGTGCTGTAGTAACATTGATGGGCTTATTAGCTTGGCCAGCTATGATAAGAGCTGGATATGATAAAAAATTTTCATCAGGAGTAATATGTTCTGGAGGGTGCCTTGGTATTTTAATCCCTCCAAGTATAATGTTAATAGTTTATGCTGTGATTGCACAGCTGTCTCCACTTAGACTATTTGCAGCAGCGATCTTCCCAGGTTTAATGTTGGCCGGACTTTATATACTTTACGTTATGGTTTTAGCCTACTTTAAACCAGAACTAGCACCGAAACCGAAAGAGGAAGAAATACCCGAAAGATCAGTTATAATACGAGAAGTATTAGTTTCTTTTGTACCATTGTTCTCCTTAATCATATTAGTTTTAGGAACTATTTTAGCTGGACTAGCAACACCTGCCGAGGCAGCTGCAGTCGGAGCATTTGGTTCAATTGTTCTATCTATTTTTTATAGAACTCTTAAGTGGAAAAATTTCAAAGAATCTGTTTTTTTAACTGCTAAAACTACAGCAATGATTATGTGGTTGTTTGTAGGATCCTGGACGTTTGCATCGGTGTTTTCATATTTAGGTGGACATGAAGTATTTGAGCATTTCTTTAAATCTATGAATCTACAGCCCTGGCAATTTTTAGTTATAACTCAAATAATTATTTTTTTACTAGGATGGCCTCTTGAATGGACTGAGATACTAATAATTTTTGTGCCAATATTTTTACCACTTGTTGAATTTTTTGGTGTTAACCCATATTTCTTTGCTATGTTAATAGCTTTAAATTTACAGACTTCATTTTTAACACCACCCATGGCCATGTCAGCCTATTATTTAAAAGGTGTGCAAAGTAGAAACGTAGAATTACTTGAAATATTTAAAGGCATCATGCCATTTTTACTAATTGTAATTTTTGCTATGTTTTTGATGTATATGTTTCCGGGTATAGCACTTTGGTTACCAGAAACACTATTTGCAAATTAATTAAAAACCATGAGCAATGTTCTTTCAATTTCAGCCATTGAGCTAGTTGAGAAATTAAAAAGTGGGGAGATCTCATGCGTTGATGCTTGTAAAGAATATCTTAAAAGAGTTGATAAGTTTGATAAAGATGTAAAAGCTTGGGCTTATTTAGATAAAAAACTTTTATTAGAAAAAGCCGCAGAAAAAGATGAATATAGAAAATCTGGAAAACCCCTAGGACCTCTTCACGGATTACCAATTGGTGTTAAAGATATTATAGGAACACAAGATATGCCGACCGAATGCGGAACTGTTTTAAGAAAAGGTATATCCGAAAGCGCAGACGCAGAAGTTATTAATCTTTTGAAAGTATCTGGCGCAATCGTTATGGGCAAGACTGTTACTACTGAGTTTGCATATTTTGATCCAGGTAAAACCACTAATCCCCATGACAAAACAAGAACTCCGGGTGGATCGTCAAGTGGCTCTGCCGCCGCTGTAGCTGCGCACATGACTCCGTTGTCTATTGGAACCCAAACAAAAGGATCTGTAATTAGACCAGCTTCTTATTGTGGCGTTGTAGGTTACAAACCTTCTTTTGGCTTAATATCCAGGAATGGTATATTGAGACAATCATCTAGACTCGACCAGGTTGGAGTATTTGGAAAAAATGTTGAAGATATTGCTCTTCTAAGCAAATGTCTCATAAAAAAGGATTTATACGACAAAGATACAGTTCATTATTCTGCCGATAAAATGTTGGAAGAGTGTAGAAAAGGTCCTCATTTTGATCCAAAATTTATATTTTATAAAACAGCAAACTGGAAAAATATTGATAAAGATTCCCAAAAAGCTTTTGAATTTTTGATTAAGAACTTAAAAAAATATATAGAAGTGTTTGACGAACCTTCGTATTTCAAAGATATTCATAAACATCATCAAGTAATTCATGAAACCGACATGGCTAATAGTTTCCAAAAATATTATAAGAATTCTAAAAATAAGCTTGGAAAAAAATTGATTGAAGCGATTGAACGTGGGCTAAAATATTCGGCAAATCAGTATACCGAGGCAAAAGATTTTATGGAGCAAAGCTATAGATCTTACAGCGAGGTTTTTGAAGACTACCACGGTGTAATTACACCTTCATCAACTGGAGTTGCAGACAAAGGACTTAAGTTCACTGGAAGCCCAGAGTTTTGTACAATCTGGACCTATATGGGTTTACCATCAATTTCGTTACCTTTACTTACTGGAGAAAATAACCTACCATTAGGAGTTCAATTAGTTGGAAACAAACTTGATGACTTAAGATTTTTAGGAGTTGCTAATTGGTTAGAGAAAAATTGTAAGGATAATGACTAGAATAACAACTATAATAGGATGTGGTTTAGCTATAGCTTTCTTAATTGGATTAGCTACAACTTTAACTAGATCAATGATGATTGGTTTTATTGATGTTCTTCCAGTTTATATCCTTATGGGCTTGGTAATTTGTATGATGCTTTATGAAGCCTTCTTCGAAAAAAAATAAAAATTTATTTTTTCCCTATTTTCTATTATTTTTGCAGCCGGTATTTATGGCAAGCAATTTGATTGTTGCTAGGGGAGGTGTAGAATTTGTACCTCCAATTTCTTTAGCTTTTTGGAGATGGACAACGGTTTTTGTTTTATTAATACCTTTTTTTTATAAGCCAATATTAAAGAAAATTAAGAGTTTTAAAGACGAATTTTTTAAACTTTTTTTCCTTGGACTAACAGGATGTGGAATATGTGGAGCATTTCCTTTTATAGCTGGTCAAACAACTACAGTTGTAAATATGGCTGTGATTTATACTTCTTCTCCGATATTTATTATTTTGTTATCAAGTTTTATTTACAATGAAAAAATAAATTTAATACAAATTCTGGGATTAGTAATCTGTCTATTTGGAGTTTTTTCCATTATTTTTAAGGGAGACTCTTCATTTTTATCAAGCCTTGAATTTACCATTGGAGATATTTGGATGTTAGGAGCTGCGATAAGTTGGGCTCTCTACTCCGTTTACTTATTAAATTGGAAGTCAAAGTTTGATTTATTAACTAGATTTGTTTTAATCGCAATGTTTGGATCAATATCACTATTTCCTTTTTATTTGCTTGAAGAATTTCAAAGACAGAGCACAAACTTCGATTTAAACTTTCTTTTTTGGGTAATTTTTGCCGCAATATCTCCTGCAATAATTGCATTCACTCTTTATGCCAAAGTTCAAAAATATTTGGGTGCATCAATAACTGGGTTTACATTGTATTTATTTACGGTTTATGGTGCTTTTTATGGGCTAATATTTTTTGGTGAAACATTGGAATATTATCATTTAATTGGAGCCTTTTTAGTTTTTATAGGTGTTTACCTTGCAAAGAAAAATTAAATATATGTACGTTACTGCAGTAATAATAATTCTATGTTATTTACTTTTGGTATTTTTTGTATTTTTTAATCAAAGAAATCTCCTATACCATCCATTTGAAAATAATTATAGTTCAGATGTAGCAAATTTCTCTTATGAAGAAATTTTTATTCCAACCTCAAACGGAAATAATTTAAAAGCATGGTTTCATAAGAAAAATCTTGAAAAAAAGAAAACTTTAGTTTTTTTCCATGGAAATGCTGGAGATTTAAAAAACAGAATTTATAAGCTCAATCTAATAAAAGATTTTGACATTAATTTTCTTATTGTTGCTTATCGGGGTTTTAGTGGAAACAAAGGAAAACCTACTGAGGAAGGTTTATACGAAGATGCCAAATATACTTTGGAGTGGCTAGGAAAGCAGAAAATTAATGATGATAAAATTATAATTTACGGGGAATCTTTAGGCACTGCTATTTCAGTCGAAATTGCACAAAATAAAAAATTTGCTGGAATTATTTTGGAGTCACCCTTCACTTCAATGGTTGATGCAGGAAAACATTATTATTTCTACTTGCCAGTTTCACTTTTATTAAAAGATAGATATGAAACTCTAGATAAATTAAAAAATATTAAAATTCCAATTTTAGTTATGCATGGAAAAAAAGACAAAATAGTTCCTTTTATCATGGGTAAAAAAGTTTATGAAAATGCAAACACACCAAAATTTTCTTATTTTCCGGATAATGATGATCACATGATGGATTATAATGAAAATCTTTTAAAAACTTTAAATAACTTTTTTAAAACCATTTTGTAGGGTAATTCCGTTTTAAAATAATTTTATTTATAAAAACAGACATCAAGATTATTACAATTGTTCCAGTAATAACGGGAAATAAAATAAAATCGAAAGATACATCTGTAAATAATACCACCAAAGGATTAGAAGCTGCAGGTGGGTGCATTACTTTTAAATAAACCATCAATGCTACAGCCACACCAACTGATAAACCAAGTGAGTAAAAAGAAAATCCAATTATTTCATTAAAGACAATACCAACTATAACAGAGACTAAATGCCCAAAAAATACATTTTTAGGTTGGGCTGTTTCTAAATTGTAAAGTACAAACACAATAAAAACAGTCGCTCCAAAAGAAAACATCAACCATATACCAGAGGATGTCCTTAATGTTAAAAATGCAAGAATGCTAATAACAACAGTTGCAGACAGACCTGATACTATAGGTTCTAAATTTTTTTTTATTTTCATTTTAATTTCGAACTAACATTTTAGAAAATTGACTCGAATTGAATGAATGCAGATCAGTATCCTTTTCTCCCATACCAACCGCAATAATTGGTAAGCCAAATTTTTTACAAATTGCCAATATTATTCCGCCCTTTGCAGATGAATCTAATTTGGTGATTATTAAACCAGTTAAATTTGAGATTTTTTTAAACTCTTCGACTTGGTTTAAAGCATTTTGACCAGTTGTTGCATCAAGAATTAAGATTGTTTCGTGAGGATATTCTGGATTTATATTTTTTAAAACAGTAAAGATTTTTTTATACTCTTGCATAAGATTCTTTTTATTTTGTAGTCTTCCCGCAGTATCAATAAAAGCCATATCTATTTTGTTTTCTTCAGCAAATTTTGCAGTTTTATATCCAATAGACGCTGGGTCTGTACCCAAATCTGATTTAACAAAATCAGCCCCAGCCCTTTTAGACCAAAGTTCTAGCTGCTCAATAGCAGCTGCTCTAAAAGTATCGGCAGCACCAAAAACTATTTTTTTTCCCTCATTTTTGAATAATTTGCCTAGCTTTCCTATAGTTGTTGTTTTGCCCACACCGTTTACCCCTGCAACAACTATAATTGAAGGTGAGCCCTTATAAAGATTATTAAGTTTTTTTTCATAAGGTGTAAGTATTTTAGATATTTCTTCTCCAAGAAAATCAAATATTTCTTTTTCATCATTAATTTCTTTTCCTATTTTTTCTTTTTTAAATTTTTCTTTTAAGTCTGAAGCTATTTGAGTACCAACATCAGACTCAATAAGAAGCTCCTCAAATTTATTCAGCAAATTTTCATCAATTCTCTTTTTACTGAAGAAATTGCTAAACTTAAAGTTTTCAAATAATTTCATTAGATATCTAATTTTACTTCTTGTACTTCTGAAACAGAACCAGTCATAAATATTTCTTCTTCGTAGTCAATTTTTAGACCGCCCTCTTTAAAATGAATCTGTAAATTTTTATCACTTAAACCTTTTGTTGAAGCGGCAACTGCTACGGCACAAGCAGCAGTACCACAAGCCTTTGTCTGACCAGCTCCTCTCTCCCATACATTGATTCTAATATTTTTTTTATCCAAAATTTGGGCAAAAGTTACATTAGTTCTTTCTGGAAAGAATCTGTAGTTTTCAATTTTTGGTCCTAATTTTCTAATATCAATTTTATGGCAATCTTTTACAAAGAAAATAATATGAGGATTCCCAATATTAACACAAAATCCAAATCCGTGTTCTTTTTTTAATAGATCAATACTAATATTTTTTGTATTCATATTTTCACTTAATGGAATTTCTTCCCAACCAAATTTTGGTTTACCCATATTAATTTTAACGTTTTGTTTACTAATTACTTCTGCACTTAAAACTCTTTCTTTTGTTTTAATTAAAATATTTTTTTTTTTATTTTCTTGAAAAATTAAATACGCAATACATCTAGCACCATTCCCACATGCATTTACTTCAATTCCATCAGGGTTATATATCTTTATTGGAAAAGTATTTTTTTCTTCCTTTTCTAAAGTAATTAATTGATCAAAAGGAACTATTTTTTTATTTACTATACTTAATATCGTTTCTTTACTTATTTCCAAAGCATTTTTCCTTTTGTCAATAATTATAAAATTATTTCCAAGACCATCCATTCTATAAGCGTTTATAATTGCCATATTTTGATTAGTATCTTTATTCATTGACTTTTAAAACCCTTAATTGTAGCTTCTCGTCACTTCCGCAAATAGTAGATTTTGCGGTGCCTTTAGAAATAAAGGGATCGACACTAGTCAGCGAGGGTTCGCCCACTAGTGCGATTGGTGTTGAGAAAATAAAAAATGTTTGAAAATTTAACAAATAAATTAGAAGGAATATTTAATAATTTAAGGAAAGCTCCTTCACTCAATGAAGCCCAAGTAGAAACTGGGCTAAAAGAAATCAGGCAGGCACTATTAGATGCTGACGTCGCATTGCCTGTGGTTAAAAAATTTATAGAAGATATAAAACCAAAAGCTGTTGGCCAAGAAATTATTCGATCTACCTCGCCAGGACAAATGTTGGTCAAAATTGTTTATGATCAATTAGTTGAACTTTTAGGTGGAAAAGCGGAAGGAATAAATCTCAAAACTGTTCCACCGGCCTCTATATTATTAGTTGGATTACAAGGATCTGGAAAAACGACTACTGCAGTAAAGTTAGCAAAAAATTTAGAAAAAAATTTAAAGAAAAAAATTTTATTAGTTAGTTTAGATATCTACAGACCGGCAGCACAGGATCAGCTAAAAGTTCTTTGTGAGAAAAATCATCTAAATGTACTTCCAATTATTAAAGATCAGTTACCTTTAGATATTGCTCAGAGAGCAATCAATGCTGCAAATTTAGCTGGTACAGATATTATAATTTTTGATACTGCAGGTCGTACTCAAATTGACCTTAATATGATGTCAGAAATAAAAAATATAAAAGCATCAATCAATCCAGTAGAAACTATTTTGATAGCAGATTCTTTAACAGGTCAGATTGCAGTAAAATTAGCCAATGAGTTTGATAAAGCCGTAAAGCTTTCTAGCATAATATTAACACGTGTAGATGGCGACGGACGTGGTGGTGCCGCATTAAGTATGAAACAAACTACAGGCAAACCAATAAAATTTATTGGTGTGGGAGAAAAAATTGATGATTTAGAACCTTTTCGTCCAGATAGATTAGCAAATAGAATTCTTGGAATGGGAGATATAGTTTCTTTGGTTGAGAAAGCATCCAAAGATCTTGATGAAGAAAAAATTAGAGATACAGAGGAAAGATTAAAAAAAGGTTCTTTTACTTTTGAAGATTATCTGATGCAATTAAAGCAGATGAAAAAAATGGGTGGAATGGAAGGTGTGCTTTCACTTTTACCAGGTGTAGGCAAGGTTAAAGAGCAAATGCAAAATGCCAATGTAGATGAAAAATTATTATCAGCTAATGAAGCAATAATTTTGTCTATGACTAAAAAAGAGAGGGACAATCCCGATATAATCAGCGGGTCAAGAAGAAAAAGGATCTCTTTAGGATCCGGAACAGATGTGCAAACAATAAATAGATTATTGAAGCAGTTTAAAATGATGTCAAAGATGATGAAAAAAATGTCCAAAAGTGGAAACAAAGGAGATATACCTCCTGAACTGTTTAATCAATTGAAATAAAAGAAAGGAAGATATGTTAAAAATAAGATTATCAATGATTGGAGCAAAAAAGAGACCGATATACAAAATTGTTGTAGCAGATAGCAGATTCCCAAGAGATGGAAGATTTATTGAAAAGATAGGACTTTTTAATCCACTTCTTCCAAAAGAAAAAAAAGAGAGAATTAAAATTGAAACAGAAAGAGTAAAGCACTGGTTAAGCAAAGGAGCAAAACCAACATTAAGAGTTTCTAGAATTTTGGGTGAAGTAAAAATTATACAAATGCCAAAGCCTGGAAATAATCCTATTAAAGCAGTTCCAAAAAAAGAGAGAAAGAAGGACGGCAAAGAAGAACCAAAAAAAGAAGCTCCAAAACAGGAAGCTAAAAAAGAAGAACCAAAAAAAGAAGAAAAAAAAAAGGAGAAAAAATAATGTCGGTAATACAAAAATTAGTAAAAGCTATAAACGACGGTGACTCAAACAGTGCAAAAGAAATTATGCACGATGATTTTAAATTTCTAATGCATGCATCTGGGAAAACATTGTCTAAAGATGATGTAGTTAAATGGATTGGAATGAAAGATGTCAAATTAGATAAAGAGAGAGTTCTTTTTGAAAACAACGAAGTTGCATTTATGCATGCTATTGCAAGTTTTAAGGATGGTAACAAAGAAGCAGTCATGTCTTATTATAAATTTAAAGATGGAAAAATAGTGCACCAAGAAACTGGCGCAACCAAACTGTCCAAGTAAAAAAAATAATGTGGAAAGCTCGAGTATTCACTTTGTACCCAGAAATTTTTCCCGGACCTTTAAGTAAAGGTCTTTATGGAAAAGCTTTAAAAAAAAAATGGGATTTAGAAGTGGTAAATATTCGAGATTCTGCAACAGACAAACATAAAACTGTAGACGATACACCATTTGGAGGAGGAAGCGGAATGCTTTTGAAGCCAGATATTTTAAGTAAGTCTTTAGATGAAAATATAAAAAAAAGGGAAAGAGTATTATATCTTTCTCCAAAAGGAAAAAAATTTGATCAAAAAATTGCAAAAGAAATATGTATGGAACAAACTATTAATTTATTATGTGGTCATTTCGAGGGAGTAGATGAGCGCATATTAGGCACAAGAAATATTGAAGAAATCAGTATCGGAGATTATATTTTGTCCGGAGGAGAGTCAGCCTGTTTTGTAGTTATAGATGCAGTTTTAAGATTACTCCCAGGAGTGTTAGGGAATGATAAATCTAAAAATGAAGAAACTTTTGAAAATGATCTGTTGGAATACCCTCAGTATACAAAACCTCAGATTTGGGAAAAAAAAAGCGTACCAGAAGTATTATTATCAGGCGATCATAGTAAAATTAAGGACTGGCGTTTATCTCAATCAAAGGATATAACACGTCGCCGAAGACCTGATTTGTGGAAAAAATATTTAGATAAAGAAAAAAAATGAAAAATATAGAAGATATAAATAAAGCGAGTGTTGAAAAAATTGCTTCAAACAAAAAGATACCAGAATTTTTTCCAGGAGACACTATTCGTGTTGGTGTAAGAATAGTAGAGGGTAAAAGAGAGAGAATTCAAAATTTTGAGGGAGTATGTATTGCTAAAAAAAACAGAGATATAAATTCTTCGTTCACTGTTAGAAAAATCTCTTTTGGGGAAGGCGTTGAAAGAACCTTTGCGTTATACAGTCCAGTAGTAAGTTCAATAAAAGTTGTTAGATCAGGAAAAGTTAGAAGAGCCAAATTATATTATTTACGTGATAGAAAAGGAAAATCAGCTAGAATTGCAGAAAAAATAAAAAAAAATATTGGAATTGAAGTTGAAGTTAAAGATCCTATTGTAGAAGATTCAACACAAGAAATTTCATCTGATAAAAAAGAAGAAACTTCAGAAAATAAAAAAACCTTAGAAAAAAAAGAAATTAAAAAACAAGATATTCAAAAAAAATAATTTCTAATGTCAAAAACTTTATACGATAAAATTTGGGATGAGCATCTTGTTCATCAACAAGATGACGGAACATCCCTTCTCTATGTGGATAGACATCTAGTTCACGAAGTAACAAGTCCTCAAGCATTTGAAGGTTTAAGAATGAACCAAAGAAAAGTTAGACAACCTCGTCTAACCTTAGCAGTTGCTGATCATAATGTTCCTACAACGGATAGATCCAAAGGTATAAGTGACCAGGAGTCTAAATTACAGGTTGATACTTTGAGAAAAAATTGTGATGAATTTGGCGTACCTCTCTTCGATATGAATGATGAAAGGCAAGGTATAGTTCATATTATAGGGCCAGAACAAGGCTTCACACAACCAGGAACAATTATAGTTTGTGGAGACAGTCATACAGCAACTCATGGAGCTTTCGGCGCGCTTGCCTTCGGGATTGGTACTTCTGAAGTCGAACATGTCCTTGCTACTCAGACTTTAATTCAAAAAAAATCCAAAAATCTTCTTCTAAAAGTAAATGGAAAAATTCCAATTGGAGTGACGGCTAAAGATGTGATTTTAAAAATTATCGGATCAATTGGCACGGCAGGAGGAACAGGTTTTGTTATAGAGTATGCTGGAGATGTTATAAAAAATTTAAGTATAGAGGAAAGAATGACCATTTGTAATATGACAATAGAAGGCGGAGCTAGAGCTGGTTTAATACAACCGGACGAAAAGACCTTTCAATATTTAGAAGGCAGACCAATGTCACCAAAAAAAGATAATTGGAAAAAAGCTATAGACTATTGGAGCAAACTAAAGTCCGATGATAATTGTAAATTTGATAAAGAAATAATAATTAATGGTAACGATATTGTTCCACAGGTTACTTGGGGAACCTCACCACAGGATGTAGTTCCAGTTAACGGATCAGTACCTGATCCAAAAAAAGAAAAAGATAAGGACAGACGAATTGCTATGGAAAGAGCACTAGAATATATGGGATTAAAGCCTCATACAAAAATGACTGAAATAAAAATTGATAAAGTTTTTATCGGTAGCTGTACCAATGGAAGAATTCAAGATTTGAGAGAAGCAGCAAAACTTCTTAAAAATAAAAAAATTGCAGGACACGTTAATGCTATGGTTGTTCCTGGTTCTGGACTTGTAAAAAATCAGGCAGAGCAAGAGGGTTTAGATAAGATTTTTAAAAATTCAGGATTTGAGTGGAGAGAACCAGGCTGCTCTATGTGTCTAGGAATGAATGAAGACCAACTAAAACCTAGAGAGCGATGTGCTTCAACATCTAACAGAAATTTTGAGGGAAGGCAGGGACGTGGAGGAAGAACACATCTTGTGAGTCCCGCTATGGCAGCAGCTGCCGCTATTGAAGGTCGATTATCTGACGTTAGAAAGTTTGATATCTAAAATGGATAAGTTTACTCAAGTCAAAAGTATACCAGCCTATATTTCATTAATGAATATAGATACAGATAAAATTATTCCCAAACAGTTCCTAAAAACTATTAAAAGATCTGGTTTAGGTAAAAGCCTGTTCTACGAAATGAGATTTGATGAAAAAGGTAATCCCGTAAATGGATTTATTCTAGATCAAGAACCATTTAAAAATTCAAAAATATTGATTGCAGGAAAAAATTTTGGCTGTGGATCTTCAAGAGAGCATGCGCCCTGGGCCCTGCTTGATTTTGGTATAAAGGTCATAATAAGCGAGAGTTTTGCAGATATTTTTTATAATAATTGTTTTAAAAATGGCATATTGCCAGTTATTGCTGATGAAAATATTATCAATGAGCTATCAGAATATTCTTCTAGAAAAGAAAATATAGAAGTAAAACTTTATGAACAGGAGATTATTTACGGTAATAAATCTTATAAATTTAAATTAGATTCCTTTAAAAAGAAATGTCTATTAGAAGGCTTAGACGACATTGCTTTGTCACTAACAAAAGATGAAAATATAAAAAACTTTGAGAAGAAAATATTTCAAAGTAAACCATGGCTTTAAAATGTCAGTAAATCAAAAAAAAATATTATTATTACCAGGTGATGGCATTGGTCCAGAAGTAGTTGGGGAAACTAAAAAAGTTATTGATTGGTTTAACAAAAAAAAATCATTAGATTTTAAAATTGATCAAGATTTAATTGGAGGCGCTGCCATTGACAAACATGGGGTTCCAATAACTGATGAAGTGTTTTATAGAGCATTGGAGAGTGACGCAGTAATCGTTGGTGCTTGTGGTGGGCCTCAGTACGATAAATTAGAATTTTCAAAAAAACCTGAAAGAGCTCTTCTTAAATTAAGAAAGGAATTAAAACTATTTGCTAATTTAAGACCAGCAATCTGTTTTAAAGAACTTGTGGATGCATCTACTCTTAAACCGGAAATAGTTTCAGGTCTTGACATTTTAATAGTGAGAGAATTAACAGGTGGAATTTATTTTGGTGAACCTAGAGGAGTAAAGCCTATAGAAAATGGAGAACGAAGAGGAATTAATACCCACGTTTACACTACAAAAGAAATTAAAAGAATAGCAAAAGTTGCTTTTGAGCTAGCTGGTAAAAGAAATAATAAAGTAACTTCTTGTGAAAAATCTAATGTAATGGAGGCGGGGGTTCTATGGAGAGAGGAAGTACAAAATTTAAAAGATAAAGAATATAAAAAAATCGAGTTAAATCATATGCTGGCTGATAATTGTGCGATGCAACTTTTGAGAAACCCAAAGCAATTTGATGTAATTCTAGCAGATAATTTATTTGGAGACATGCTGTCTGATGAAGCGGCAATGTTGACAGGTTCTCTTGGATTATTGCCTTCGGCTTCAATAGGAGACAAAGACAAGAAAGGAAGAATGAAATCTCTTTATGAACCTGTGCATGGTTCCGCACCAGATATCGCTGGAAAAAATATTTCAAATCCTATAGCAACAATCTTGAGTTTTTCTATGGCTTTAAAATATTCTCTTGGTCTTGAAAAAGAATCTATTTCCTTAGACAAGGCTGTTGAAAAAACCTTGGAAGATGGTTTGAGAACCCCTGATATAATGTCAAAAGGAAAGAAAAAGGTGTCTACCTCAGATATGGGAGATGCAATTGTATCAAATTTAAATTAAAATACTCTTAAGATGAAATTAGCTATAATTGGCGCAACCGGCAATGTCGGAAGAAAAACTATCGAAATTTTAGAAAAATCAAAAATAAAAATTTCAAAATTATTTCTCATAGCTTCAGAAAAGAGCGAAGGAAAAAAAATTAAGTTTAAAGGAAATACAATAGAAATTGAAAGTTTGGAAAAATATGATTTTTCAAATGCTCCAATTACTTTTTTTGCAGCTGGAAGTAAAATATCTGAAGAATGGGTGCCAAAAGCTAGTAAAAAAACTATTGTCATTGATAATTCTAAATTTTTTAGAATGGACAAAGAGGTTCCCTTGATAGTTCCCGAGGTTAATCCAGAAAAACTAGCTATGTATAAAAACAAAAATATAATTGCCAATCCTAATTGTTCTACAATTCAAATGGTTGTTGCTTTAAAACCTTTGCATGATAATTTTAATATAAAAAGAGTAGTGGTATCCACTTATCAATCGGTTTCTGGAGCAGGTAAAGCACCAATGGATGAGTTATTGAGTCAATCAAAAGAATATTTGAATAAAAAAAAAATTAATTCTAAAAATTTTACAAAACAAATTGCATTTAATTTGATCCCCCATATTGATGAATTTGTAGAAGAAGGATACACAAAGGAAGAGTGGAAAATGATTAATGAAACTAAAAAAATTCTTGATCCAAAAATAAATTTAACAGCAACCTGTGTAAGAGTTCCAGTAATGGTGTCACATGCAGAGTCAATTAATGTTGAGTTTGAAAAAGTATTCGATATTCGTAAAGTAAAAGAGATTTTAAATAAGTCAAAAGGGTGTAAAGTTTTAGATGAAAGAAAAGATGGGGGATATATCACTCCCGTTGAGGCTGAAAATAGTTATTTTACTTTTATTTCTAGAATTAGAAAGGACAACTCTAATGATAAATCAATCAATATGTGGGTCGTTTCTGACAATTTACTAAAAGGAGCCGCATTGAATACAGTACAAATTGCAGAAAAATTAATGACTGATTATTATGGAAAATAAAAACAATCCATTATCACCACATCTTCAAGTTTATAGGTGGCATATATCTTCTCTTCTATCAATAACGCATAGAATTGTGGGAATTATAAATTTTGTTTGTATAATTTTTTTATTATCTTTATTAATTTTAAGCGAGTTTAACAACTATAATTTTAAAATTATAGCACAGTCTTTTTTTGGAAAATTTTTTATTATTTCTCTTTGTTGGTCGTTTAGTTTTCAAATTCTAAATGAAATTAGACATTTAGCATGGGATATGGGATATGGATTTGAATTAAAGGTGGCTAAAATTACAGGTATGGCAACTATATTTGGTTCATTTATTTTATCAATTTTATTTTATTTCATTGGAAAGGTCTTTTTTTAATATGATTAAGGCAACTAGAAAATGGTTAGCTATAAAAATTTCTTCAGGCTTATTAATTCCTTTTATGATTTGGTTTATCGTAAGTCTTGTATCTTTATTTAATGCTAACAGTTCTCAACTATCATCATTTCTTTCGGATGTCACAAACAAGATTGCTTTATCTTTATTCCTTGTGGTAGCTTTTACCTTTTATACACTAACTATAAGTGAGGTTTTTGAAGATTATATAAACAATTCGAAACTCAAAAATGCCGCAAACAGAACACTTGTTTTATTTAGTATAGTGTTCACATTAGTAGTAATTATATTTTTAATTAATATTTAACTTTTATGAGCGCATACAAAATTATAGATCACGAATATGACGTAGTTGTATTAGGGGCTGGAGGATCAGGTTTGAGAGCTGCCGTAGGTCTTTCAGAAGCTGGTTTAAAAACTGCTTGTATCTCAAAAGTGTTTCCAACTAGAAGTCATACTTCAGCTGCTCAAGGAGGCATATCAGCTGCCCTTGGAAATATGGGCGAGGATGACTGGAGATGGCATATGTACGATACAGTTAAAGGATCTGATTGGCTAGGTGATCAAGATGCAATTGAACATTTATGTAAAGAGGCGCCTAAAGCGGTAATTGAACTGGAGAAGTATGGTGTTCCGTTTAGTAGAACTAAAGAAGGAAAAATTTATCAAAGAGCTTTTGGAGGAATGACAAAAAATTTTGGAAATGAGTCGGTTCAAAGAACTTGTGCAGCAGCCGATAGAACTGGGCATGCAATTTTACACACATTGTATGGCCAAGCTCTTAAACATAATACCGAATTTTTTATAGAATATTTTGCCTTAGACCTACTAATGAAAAAAGGGGAGTGTAAAGGTTTAATAGCTTGGAATTTAAATGATGGAACTATCCATAGATTTAAATCTCACATAACAATACTTGCAACAGGTGGGTACGGAAAAGTTTATTATACAGCTACATCCGCACATACTTGTACTGGTGATGGTAATGGAATGGCCTTGAGAGCAGGATTGCCTTTACAAGATATGGAATTTGTTCAGTTTCATCCAACAGGAATCTATGGAGTAGGAACTTTAATATCTGAAGGCGTGAGAGGAGAAGGCGGTTTCCTTTTAAACTCAAAAGGAGAGAGGTTTATGGAAAGATACGCTCCAAAGGCAAAAGATTTAGCTTCTAGGGATGTAGTTAGTAGATCAATTGCAGTAGAAATTAATGAAGGAAGGGGTGTTGGAAAAAATAAAGATTATGTAAATCTGCACCTAGATCATTTAGATCCGAAAGTTATAGAGGAGAGATTGCCTGGAATTGCAGAGTCAGCAAAAACATTTTGTGAAGTTGATGTTAGAAAAGATCCTATTCCAGTAGTTCCCACAGTTCATTACAACATGGGAGGAATACCAACAAATTATAAAGCCGAGGTTTTAACCATGAATGGAAAAGAGTCTACAGTTCCGGGACTAATGGCTATAGGAGAGGCTGCATGCGTTTCTGTTCATGGAGCAAATAGATTAGGATCAAATTCTTTAATAGATTTAGTAGTCTTTGGAAAATCAGCTGCAAATAGAGCTGCAGAACTTATTAAACCTGGCATACCTCATGAAACCGTCCCTCAAAGTGAGACAGACAAATGCTTAGACAGATTTGATAAACTTCGTAATTCATCTGGTTCTACAAAAACTTCTGAACTTAGATTGTCTATGCAAAGAACAATGCAATCTAAATGTGCGGTTTTTAGAACAGAAAAAACATTAAAACAAGGAATGGATCAAATAAGAGAACCCTTTAAAGGAATGACAGACATCTCTGTTTCTGATAAGTCATTGCTGTTTAATACAGATCTTGTTGAAACCTTGGAATTTGATAATCTTATAAGACAGGCGATGACAACAATAGATTCAGCGTATCACAGGAAAGAAAGTAGAGGGGCTCATGCAAGAGAGGATTTTAAGAATAGAGATGATAAAAAATATATGACCCACTCTCTAGCTTGGCAAAAAGGAAATGAAGTTAAAGTATCTTATAGACCGGTTCACGCAAAAACTTTGACAAACGATGTGCAATATTTTCCACCCAGGGAGAGAGTATATTGATGGTTCAATTTAGCCTTCCACAAAATTCGAAAATTATAAAAGGCAAATTTTACAAAGATAAATCTGGATCAAATAATTTAAAAAAAGTTAATGTTTATAGATGGAACCCTATAGGCAATGAAAATCCAAGGATCGATACTTTCGAAGTTGATTTGAATGAATGTGGGCCAAAGGTTTTAGACATTCTTTTTAAAATCAAAAATGAAATTGATCCTACATTAACTTTTAGAAGATCTTGTGCCCACGGTGTTTGTGGTTCATGCGCTATGAATGTTGATGGAGTAAATACATTATCATGTATAAAATCACATTCTGATATAAAAGGTGAATTAAATATTTATCCATTACCACATTTAAAAGTAATAAAAGATTTAGTTGGTGATCTGACCACACTTTACAAACAATATGAATCCGTTGAGCCGTGGCTAAAATCTAAAGTTGGTGAAAAAACATCTACAGAAATTAAACAATCACAAGAGGATAGGGCAAAACTTGATGGTTATTATGAATGTATACTCTGCGCGTGTTGTTCCACTTCTTGTCCAAGCTATTGGTGGAATGGTGATAAATATTTAGGGCCAGCAGTTTTATTGCAAGCATATCGTTGGATATCAGATAGTAGGGATGATGAAAGAAAAGAGAGATTAAAAAAAGTTGCAGATGAGCTAAAACTATACAGGTGTCATACGATAATGAATTGTACTAATTCCTGCCCCAAAGGTTTAAATCCCGCTAAAGCAATCGGATCTATTAAAAAAATGCTTGCAACGAGCTAAAAGCTTAATTAATCATTAATAATTAAATGAATTCAATAGAGCATTTTATTAATGGCAAAATTGTAAAAGGTTCTTCCAAAAGGACAGGCAAGGTCTTTAACCCAGCTACTGGAGAAATAAGCTCACATGTTAATCTTGCAAGCACTTCAGATTTAAATAAAGCTGTGGAGTCTGCAAAAAAAGCTTTTCCAAGTTGGTCTGAAAAAACCCCTCTATTTAGAGCTAGAGTTCTTTTTAAATTTAAAGAGTTAATTGAAAAAAATTATGATGAGCTCACAAAAATTATAGTCTCAGAGCATGGTAAAGTTTATGAAGATGCCAAAGGTTCCTTAACTAGGGGTTTGGAGGTTGTTGAATTTGCGTGTGGAATACCACAACTGCTTAAAGGGGAATTTACTGAGAATGTTGGCACAAATGTTGATAGCTGGTCTATGAGGCAACCATTGGGAGTTTGCGCAGGTATTACACCCTTTAATTTTCCAGCGATGGTCCCAATGTGGATGTTTCCCATTGCAATTGCTTGTGGAAATACTTTTATTTTAAAGCCATCAGAGAAAGATCCATCTTGCTCAATGAAATTGGCAGAGTTATTTTTGGAAGCGGGTCTTCCTCCAGGTGTTTTTAACGTTGTAAATGGTGATAAAGAAGCTGTAGATGCAATAATTAATAATAAAGATATCTCCGCAGTAAGTTTTGTTGGTTCAACGCCTATTGCAAAATACATTTATGAAAATTGTGCAAAAAATGAAAAAAGGGTTCAAGCTTTAGGTGGAGCTAAAAATCATTGTGTTGTTATGCCAGATTGTGATTTAGATCAAGCAGTAAATGGTTTGATGGGTGCAGCGTATGGATCAGCTGGTGAGAGATGTATGGCACAATCAGTAGCAGTTGCTGTAGGTAAAATTGCTGATCCTCTTGTGAAAAGCTTGTCCAAGAAAGTCGATTCTTTAAAAATAGGACCAGGGTTGGATAAGAAATCTCAAATGGGTCCACTAGTTACTAAAGAACATTTAGACAAAGTCAAGGGTTACGTTGATATTGGAGTTAAAGAAGGAGCAAAGTTAGTGGTAGATGGTAGAAATCTAAAACTTCAAGGTTATGAAAATGGTTTTTATATGGGAGGCTGTTTATTTGATCATGTAAAAAAAGATATGAGAATTTATAAAGAAGAGATATTTGGTCCAGTTTTATCGGTTATAAGAGCAAAAGATTACAATGAAGCACTATCCTTAGTTAATGATCATGAGTTTGGAAATGGTACAAGTATATTTACAAGAGATGGAGATACTGGAAGGTCATTTGCAAGTAACGTAAAAATTGGAATGGTTGGCGTCAATATTCCAATACCTGTTCCCATGGCATTTCATAGTTTTGGTGGATGGAAAAGATCTTTATTTGGCGATCAAAGTATACATGGGCCTGAAGGCGTTAGATTTTATACAAAATTAAAAACAATTACATCCAGATGGCCATCAGGAATTAAATCAGATCCAGAATTTGTAATGCCAACAATGAAATAAAAAATGACTAAAAAAATATCTTTAATAGGCGCTGGTCAAATTGGTGGTACTTTAGCACATCTTATCGCAATAAAAGAACTTGGAGACATTGTTCTTTTCGATGTTGCAGAAGGAATAGCTAAGGGTAAAGCATTAGATATAGCGCAATCTTCATCAGTCGAAGGGTTTAAAGTATCAATTTCAGGCACAAGTGATTATGAAGATACAAAGAATTCTGACGTAATAATTATAACAGCAGGAGTTCCGAGGAAACCAGGTATGACACGTGACGACCTTCTTTCAATAAATTTAAAAATCATAAAACAGGTAGCAGACGGTATAAAGAAAACATCACCAAATGCTTTTGTTATATGTATTACTAATCCATTAGATGTAATTGTAATGGCGTTACAAAAGTATTCTAGTTTACCAAAAAATAAAGTTGTTGGAATGGCAGGAATATTAGATTCATCTAGATTTAAGTATTTTTTATCAGAAGAACTTAATGTGCATGTAAAAAAAATTAAATCATTTGTATTGGGAGGTCACGGTGACACAATGGTTCCAATGCTAGAATTAACCACAATAGATGGAAAGCCTTTAAAAGAATTAATTCAAAGTGGTAGATTTAAAAAAGAAACATTGAACAATATAATTGAGAGAACAAGAAAAGGAGGCTCAGAGATAGTAAAATATTTAGAAAAAGGTTCTGCATATTATGCGCCTGCATCTTCGGGGGTAGAAATGGCGGAGAGTTATTTAAAAAATGAGGGAAAAATTTTGCCATGTGCGGCTTATTTAAATGGAGAGTATGGTGAAAAAGATATTTATGCAGGTGTTCCCGTTAAAATAGGGAATAAGGGTATTGAAAAAGTAGTAGAAGTCAAACTTTCAGAAAATGAAAAAAAAGAATTTAGTCATTCCGTTCAATCAGTGAGAGAATTATTTGAAGCAGCAAAAAAAATTGATCCGTCGTTATAAAGACCATTTATTTATATTATTAATTTGTTTTTTTAGTTTTTTAATAAATTATTATTATGCTTCAATTGGCGTTTTGCCCAGAGATAATTTTGTTTTGTACAATGGAGGTTATAAAGTTTTAAATGGTTATATACCGTTTAACGATTATTGGTTAGTTACCGGACCGCTTTTAGATTATTTAAATGCATTTTTTTTTATAATAGGTGGAGTTTCCTGGAAAACTTATATAACACACTCATCAATTTTTAACTCTATTATTTCTCTATCACTTTACTTTTTATTAATTAATTTGAGTTTAAAAAAAGTATGGTGTTTTTTTTATTCTATACTTTTTTCAGTTTTAATGTATTCAGTAGTTGGAACACCGTTTGTTGATCATCATTCAACTATATTTTTAATTTTAGCTTTTTTTTTACTGGTGCATGGATTTAATACAAATAACTATTCATATTTTATAGCTATACCTTTTTTATTAACATTATCATTTTTATCCAAACAAACTCCAGCAGCATACGGCATTATTGGTATTTCGATTGCTATTATTTTTCATATTTTTCTAAATAAAAAATTTACAAAGTTAATTTTACTTAAATTAATTAATGGTTCATTATTTGCTCTATTATTTTTATTTTTATTTTTTTATTTAACAAAAATTAATATTAATAATTTTTTTGAACAGTATATTGCATTTGCAAGTACAATAGGAGATCATAGACTAGAACATTATAATTTTAATTTAATTGATATAATTATTAAATATAAATTTATCTCAATAATAATATCAATATTAGTTGCAATTCTTATTATGATGCCCAATAAAAAATCGATTAATAAAAAAAATATTTCGATAATAATTTCAGCTTTAATTTTATCAATTTTGTTAGTTTTCCATCAATTAATAACATTTAATCAGAATTATATTTTTTTTTTAATTCCATTTTTAAGTTCTTTAATACACGTATTCTATTTCAAAGCATTTGAAAAAAATAAATACTTATTGATAGCTACAATTTTCATTTGTATTTTTGCTGTTGCTAAATACCACATTAGATTTAATGAGCACAGAAAGTTTAATGAGTTGGAAAAAGTTAACATAAGCAAGTATGAGGAAGCAGGCTCAATTCATCAAAGCCTTCAGGGTCTTAAATGGATTACTTCTTTATATCCAAAAAATCCTAAACAGGAAATAATAGATATTAGGGAAAGTATAGAGTTATTTAAGCAAGATAAAAGAATGAAAACATTGATTACTGATTATCAATTTATTGCACCATCTTTATCTGTACATGATTTTTCACCAAACCAATGGTATCACGCATCAGTAAGCTATCCACTTAGAGGTGGAAAATACTTTAAAAATTATCAAGATTTTTTTATAAGACAATTAAAGAAAAATAAAATTCAAGTTATTTATTCCATTGGAGAAGGTACAAGGCCTGTAGTTAAGCATGTTTTAAAAAAAGAATGTTTTAATGAGAAGAAAATCGGAGAAATAATTACAATGTATGAATTAAATTTAAATTGTGTTGATTTTAAATGAAATTATTTGAATTTTTAGCGATTTTATTTTTTGACATAATCGATAAGTATTTACATCAAAAAAAAATTAAAAAATTTTTAAAAAAACAGATATCCGAGATCGATACATTCGTAGATGTTGGTTCTCACAAAGGAACATATACAGATCTAATTTTGAATAATTTTAACCCTAAAAAAATACTAATGTTTGAACCTCAAAACAATATTTTCAAATTTTTATTAAAAAAATACAGAAATAAAAAAAAAATTAATATTTATAAATTTGCTGCATCGGATAAAAGTTCATATCGTTTTTTTAATTTTAATAAACACGATCTGACATCATCTTTTTCTACTTTGGATACAAATAATAGCTATCTAAAACTTAAGGCAAAATTGTTTAGTACAACATCAAAAGGGATGATTTTAAAAAAAACGAAAATAAAAACTGTTACATTATTTAATATTTTTAAAAATAAAAAAGTAAAAAAAATTGATCTTATTAAAATCGATACAGAGGGTCATGAGTTTCAAGTTTTACAAGGATTAAAAAATAAAATTCACGACGTTAAGTATCTATTAATAGAATTTCATAATGACAAAATTTACTTGTCATATGACCCTAAGAAATTGCATAATTTTTTAATAAAAAATAATTTTATTTTGTTAGAAAAATTTAAATTTCCTTTTACAACCTGGGAAGATAGACTCTACTTAAATAAAAAAAATTAAGATATTTTTTTTAAAACAATTTGTCTGCCTAAGGCGAAAATGTTTGGAAAATTTCTTGTTAAGAATGTATCAAATTTATCAATAATTTTAATTATACTTTCATTCAATGGTATATAAAAAGTACTAGAGCAGACACCTCCAGAATTTAGAAAAATCATACATTCAGTAATTTTTTCGTGTTCAATAGTGTATAAATCTCCAACTTTTTTTTTAAACAAATGCACGTTATCAAAAATTAAATTTGTAACTGCTATATTGCCAGACCAAACATTATTTTCATCAGTCACCGGTTTTGTTTCGCTCCATGGATCTACTGTGAAATCAAACCCCTCATGTCTCATTAAGATTGTTATTAATTGAAGCGATACAGAGCAATACGCATCAAATATAATTAATCTACCTCCTTTTTTTAATATTCTATTTGTTTCTCTAAAAAATTTAATTGGATAAGGAATATGATGAAGCATATTGGATGCCAAAATAAAATCAAATGTGTTATTCCCAAACTTTGTTTTTTGTGCATCAATATTTTTAATGTCTAAATGTTGATGTTCAGAAAAATCACTTGTTTTTAAATTCTTATTTTTGATAAATTTTTTCGATAAACCTGCTCCCGAACCTACTTCAAGACCAATATCACTGTCCTTAATAAAATTATTCATCCAAGAAAACCTTTTATAAAGCAAATATTCTAAATTTTTATTTTTTCCATTCTCAAAATTTTTAATTATTTTCTCTATAGCCCCAACATTCGCCATCCTATTTTGTTCCTTAGAGAATTTTATTCTTTTAATAATTTTTAACATTTTTTAAAAAAATTGAATTTTTTGAGTTTTAAACTCAATTATTATTCGATAACTCTTTTTTGATTTTATTAATAAAATCATTAATTAGTTTGGCATCCTCATCTGATAGATATTGATCTTTTTTAACAGCATTTTTCAATTCGTCCCTTAATTTACTTTTTATATTGCTAACATTTTCCTCAGATTTAATATTTTCAAACTCTTCCTTAAATTCTTTTATTTTAGCTCCAATTGTCAGTTGAAAAACAACTAATATGCAAAGAAACACAAATAAAGTTTTGTAAATAAATATTTTCATTTATTATTTTTATATACTTCATAGACTACAATATTGTCTATTACTAATGAATTTATTTTTGAAAAATAAGGCGGTATTTTATACTTATCATTAAATTTTTTGTTTACCTCAGAGGTAAAATTTAAAAAAATATAATCTGCTTTACGATACTCTTGTCCAACAACTTTAATTTTTTTTCTATCCTTAGCCAATAATAATTTTTTGCTTCTTTCTAAAGGTATAAAAGATGCAGAAGCAACTTGAATTGAAGTTTTATTTTTCTCTAAAGATATGATTTTTTCTAAAAATCTCTTTCCCGATAGCCCCCAATAATCTATTTCAAACTTTTCATGAATTGATTTGTTTGTTTTATTAAAAACTGAATTAAAATAAATATTTTGATAAGGATGATAAATAAACATTTTATAAGCTAAAAAAAACATATAAACAAAAATGAAACTATAAAAAATCTTTTTTTGAACTTTGCTTTTTAATTTAATATTAATAATGTAGAAGGCATAGCTCGCAATGTATATTATGAAGATATTCATAAAATACAGATGTCTCCAACCTGTAAAGATACTGATATTAAAAAATATTAAATAAAATAAAATAAAAGTGAAATTAAATATTACAAATAAATCTTTTTTTTCATTAGATCCTCTCCACAAGTCATGATAAATTTTATTTTCTTTAATATTTATAAATTTTAAAAAAAATCTTTTTAAAATACTCAAGTATCCCAATGTAAACAATAGTATGTATAAAGTAGGAGTAGTTATTAAAATCCAAATTGGTATATAACTATAAGGAACAGAATTAGCTTTTACGTAATCACCATTAAATAATATTTGAATTTTATTTAATGTACCATGATGAGAAAAATATTTGAAAGCTTCTATTAAATTTACAACTGGATTACTCCACAAATAAGGCCAAAAAATTACAAAAAATAATAAAAAAGAAAAAGAAAAAAATACTACCCCATATATTTTTTCAAATTCTTTTTTTTTAGATAAAACACTTAAAAAATAAAAACCTATAAATGAAATTGGAAGGAAGAGGCCCCACATTCTTTGCGAGCAAGCTAATGCACAAAAAATTGAGAAAATAAAAAATTTTTTATAATTACTTCTATCAAAAAGTTTAAAACAAAAGTACATAGCTATACAAAGAATGGACAGAAAAATAATATCTTTAGGATTGTAAAAACTATTTCCGTAAATTCTAGGCGAGAAAACGAAAAAAATAGTTCCCATTAATGCAATAAAATTATTTGAAAATCTGTTGAGTAATAATTTATAAAAAAATATTGATCCAAAAAAAAATAAAGAAAATGTTAAAAAATGTTTCAAATAAAAAAAATTTCTAGAATCGTTGATGTCAAAAATTATTTCTAATAAAACAGCAGGTAAATCGAAAATAACCCCATAATATTTATGAATTTCTGCATCAGAAATCGTAAAACCTTTTGATTGCTGAAATTTCTGTGCGACCTCATTTGCAAATTCATTAAAAGGTGTAAAATTTAAAATATAGTTTAACCAGTACAAACCCGAAGATCTCTGAAATTCTTCATCAACCGAAATGCCGTAATCTTTATAAGTCAGTACCCCTATCAAAAAGAATAAAAAAAAGAATAAAAATGTTATCTTTTTTGAAATACTATTATTTTCTATGATCATTAAAAATTGAACAAAAATTTACTACAAAAAGTAAAACAATTAAAGTATAAAGCCATTTAAGAATGAACATCCACGAACATCAAGCTAAAGACTTGCTAAAAGAATTTGGGGCTCCAGTTTCAAATGGATTTGTGATTTTAAATCCCGAGGAAATCAAAGAAAAAATTAAATTCATTAATTCTAAAAAATTGGTCATTAAAGCTCAGATCCATGCTGGTGGAAGAGGTAAGGCTGGCGGGGTAAAACTAGTTGATAGATCTGAAATTCAGAGTGAGGTTGATAAAATGTTTGGGAAGATTTTGGTTACACATCAGACTGGGCCAGAGGGAAAGCAAGTTAAAAGAATATATATTCAAGAAGCTTATGATATTGAAAAAGAATTATATCTATCCTGTTTAATAGACAGAGAAAGTTCAAAAATAGTTTTTATAAGCAGTACCGAAGGTGGCGTAGATATCGAATCAGTTGCAAAAAAAACCCCTGAAAAAATATTAACAACAAAAATTGATCTTAAAAAAAGTCTTGATAAGTTCGATAAAGAAAAAATTTTGAAGATATTTTCATTTAGCAAAAATCAAAGACAAGATGCAGAAAATTTATTAGATGCATTGTACAATATATTAATTCAGAAAGATGCTTCATTAATTGAAATAAACCCTTTAGTACTAACTAAACAAAAAAAAATTATTTGTTTAGATGCAAAAATGAATTTTGATGAAAATGCATTGTTCAGAAGGCCTGATATTTTTAAATTAAGAGATTTAAACGAGGAAGAGCCAGCAGAGATAGAAGCCAGCAAGAATGGCTTGGCCTATATTAAACTTAATGGCTCAATTGGATGTATGGTTAATGGGGCGGGTTTGGCTATGGCAACTATGGATATAATTAAATTATATGGACAAGAACCTGCAAATTTTCTTGATGTTGGGGGAGGAGCCACAAAAGAACAAGTTGCAGCAGCTTTTAAATTAATTCTATCAGATAAAAAAGTTAAGGGAATTTTAATAAATATTTTTGGAGGAATAATGCGATGCGATGTTCTTGCAAATGGTGTTGTGGAAGCTGCTAGAGAAATTAATATAAACGTTCCTTTAGTAGTTAGACTTGCAGGAACCAACTTTGAAAAGGGCAAAGATATTTTAGATCAATCAGGATTAAAAATCTTGTCAGCATCTGATTTAAATGATGCGGCTAAAAAAATTGTTGAAGCAATAAAATAAATGTCAGTATTAGTAAATAAAAATACAAAAGTTATATGCCAAGGATTTACCGGAACTCATGGAACTTTTCACTCTGAGCAGGCAATAAAATATGGAACACAATTAGTAGGAGGGGTTACACCTAAAAAAGGTGGGCAAAAACATCTTGACCTTCCTGTTTTTAATACGGTCATTGAAGCAAAAGAAACAACTGAAGCAAATGCGACAATGATATATGTCCCCCCAAAATTTGCTGCAGCTGCAATATTGGAAGCAATTGATGCAAACTTAGACTTAATAGTTTGTATAACTGAAGGAATCCCAGTTTTTGATATGATGAAGGTTAAAAAAGCTTTATCAAAAAGTAAAAGTAGACTAATAGGACCTAATTGCCCTGGAATAATAACTCCTGAGGAATGTAAGATTGGAATAATGCCAGGTAACATTCATAAAAAAGGTTCTGTAGGAATTATATCAAGATCAGGTACGCTTACATATGAGGCAGTAGCCCAGACATCTCACAATGGCTTAGGACAGTCCACATGTATTGGTATAGGAGGTGATCCCATTAATGGAACAAATTTTATTGATTGTCTCGAACTTTTTCTCAAAGACGATGATACTCATTCCATTATTATGATTGGTGAAATTGGGGGTTCAGCTGAAGAAGAAGCAGCAGAATTTTTAAAAAAATCGAAAATTAAAAAACCCACAGTAGGTTTTGTTGCTGGACTGACAGCTCCACCAGGTAGAAGAATGGGGCATGCTGGCGCAATTATATCAGGTGGCAAAGGTGGCGCAGAAGGCAAGATTGAAGTTATGAAATCCGCAGGAATCACGATATCAAAATCCCCAGCTGATATTGGAAAAACACTTTACTCAAAACTTAAAAGTTGAATATTCAATTTTTATGTTAATATAGTATTAATAAATAATGTCAGCTAATAAAAACAATAATATCTTTGAAAAAACTTCTTTTTTAGGAAACAACAGTTCTGAATTTGTAGAAACATTATATGCAGATTATCTAAACAATCCTGATAAACTTCCAGATCAATGGAGAAAATTTTTTGAGGGCCTTAACGACAAGAAAGAAAAAGTTTTAAAAAATGTCAATGGACCTAGTTGGTCTCCAAAAAAAAAGATAAAAAATACTTCAAAAGACGAACATAAAGATTTAGTTAAGACAAACGGAGACTTGCAAGAACCTTCTTTCGCTGGAAATATTTTAGAAGCAGCAAAAGACTCTGTAAGAGCCAATATGCTTATTAGGGCCTACAGAATAAGAGGGCACTTAATTTCAAATTTAGATCCTTTAGAGCTTCAGAGGCGTGAGGAGCATCCTGAATTAAAGTTGGAAACTTATGGTTTCAACAACAAAGATCTAAATAAAAAAATATTTTTAGATGGAGTAATGGGTTTGCAATCAGCTACTTTAAACGAAATTAGCGATATAGTTAAAAAAACTTATTGTAAAAAAATTGGTTACGAGTTTATGCACATGGGCGACCCAGAAGAGAAACAATGGATCAGAGATAGAATTGAAGGCAAAGAAAAAGGAATTAATTTTACAGAAAATGGAAAAAAAGCAATATTAAATAAGTTAGTTGAGGCAGAAGGATTTGAAAAATTTTTGCATGTTAAATTTGTAGGAACTAAAAGATTTGGTTTAGATGGCGGAGAGTCTTTAATACCTGCTTTAGAACAAATAATTAAAAGAGGAGGTCATCTTGGCGTAAAAGAAGTTAAAATTGGAATGCCACATAGAGGAAGATTAAATGTTTTGGCAAATATGATGCAAAAACCTTTTAAAGCTATATTTAAAGAATTTTTTGGAGAAAAAATTAATTCAAAAAAAGATTTTGAAGGAGATGTAAAATATCATTTAGGAGCATCTGCTAATAGAGAGTTTGATGGAAATCTAGTTCATATTAGTTTAACAGATAATCCATCCCACTTAGAAGCTGTAAACCCAGTTGTTCTTGGACAAGTAAGAGCAAAACAATTCTTTCACAAAGATAAAGAAAGAAAAAAAGTTGTACCAGTTCTAATACATGGAGACGCTGCTTTTGCAGGACAGGGAGTTGTTGCAGAATGTTTTGCTATGTCAGGTTTGCCTGGCCACAATACTGGTGGAACAATTCATATCATAGTTAATAATCAGATCGGTTTTACTACGGCGCCTAGATTTGCAAGATCGTCACCCTATCCCTCTGACTTAGCAAAAATGGTTCAGGCACCAATTTTCCATGTTAATGGAGATGATCCAGAAGCAGTTGTTCACTGCGCAAAAGTTGCAACTGAATTTAGACAAAAATTTAATAGAGATGTAGTTATCGACATGGTTTGCTATAGAAGATTTGGTCACAACGAAGGTGACGAACCATCATTTACTCAGCCTCTGATGTATAAAAAAATTAGATCTCATCCAACGACCTTACAAATATATGGAAAAAAACTTTTAGGCGAAGGTTTAATTTCTAATACATATCTTGATTCAAAAAAGAAAGAGTTTAGAAATTTTTTAGACACTGAATTTTCTGAAGCCAAGGATTATAAAATTAAAATGAAGTGGTTTGACGGGGTTTGGTCTCGTTTTAAACCAGAAATAGGCAAGGATAGAAGAGGTGTTACGGGTGTGGATAAGCAAGAATTAGTATCTATAGGAAAAAAAATTACCGAGATACCGAAAAACTTTAATGTTCATAAGACTTTGTTAAAAATTTTTGAAAACAAAAGAAAAATATTTATAGATAACAAACCAATTGATTGGTCTACAGCAGAAGCGCTAGCATTTGGAACGCTCTTAAGCGATGGGTTCTCTGTAAGACTGTCAGGTCAAGATTCTGGTAGAGGAACTTTCAGTCAAAGACATTCTGTATTGAGAAATCAAGACAACCATGAAAGGTATATACCGTTACAGCATGTTTCAAAAAGACAAAAAAAATTTGAAGTTATCGATAGTCTATTATCAGAATTAGGAGTACTAGGTTTTGAATTTGGTTATTCTCTATCTGAGCCTGAGACATTGGTGCTTTGGGAGGCGCAGTTTGGAGATTTTGCAAACGGTGCACAAGTTGTAATTGATCAGTTTATTGCTTCTGGGGAATCTAAATGGTCAAGGGCAAGCGGCCTTGTTATGCTTTTGCCGCATGGTTATGAGGGCCAGGGTCCAGAGCATTCCTCTGCGCGACTAGAAAGATTTTTACAATTATGTTCTCAGGAAAATTTACAAGTAGTAAACTGTACAACACCAGCAAACTATTTTCATGTTCTTAGAAGACAAATGCATAGAGATTTCAGAAAACCATTAATAGTTATGACACCTAAATCATTATTAAGGCACAAAAGATGTATTTCAAATCTTGAAGATTTTACAAAAAAAAATTCCTTTCACAGAATTTTAGAGGACCATGCCTATTTAAAGGGCAGTAAATTAATTGAATTAAAACAAGACAAAAAAATAAAAAAAGTGGTCATGTGTTCGGGAAAAATTTACTTTGATTTGATTGAGGCTAGAGAAAAAGCTGGAGATGATAAAGTTGTTTTTATAAGGATAGAGCAAATATATCCTTTTCCAGTCAAACAGCTTGGAAAGCAATTGAAAAGATATGAGAATGCAAAATTTTATTGGTGCCAAGAAGAACCAATGAATATGGGTGCTTGGAATACTACGCGACATTATATTGATAGAACTCTAGATATTATTCGAGTAAAAAGCGAAAAGGTTAGATATGTTGGTAGAAATGCTGCGGCATCTCCAGCTACAGGAAATTTAAATAAACATCTTGCAGAACAAAAAGAAATATTGGAAAAGGTAATAAGCAATTAAATGTCAGAAAAAATATTAGTTCCAGCATTAGGGGAGTCAGTTACTGAAGCAACTGTTTCTAAGTGGCTGAAGTCAGTGGGAGAACAGGTCGACTCTGATGAACCGCTTGTAGAATTAGAAACTGACAAAGTAAATGTTGAGGTGCCATCACCATCTAGCGGGGTTCTCGAAAAGATATCTGTAAAAGAAGGATCAACCGTAGAGGTTGGAGCACTGTTAGGCAGCGTCACTGAAGGAGAAGCCGAACCAACTGGTGAAACTAATGAAAAAAAATATAAACCACCAAAAAAGAAAGAAGAAACAATCTCAGTTTATGAGGAGGAAGAGAAGCAGCCTAAAAAGGTTACAACTAAAAAAGAAAAAAGTTCTAATGGCACCAAACCACTTGTTTTAGAAGAAGCAACTCAGCCTACGCTTATTCTAGAAGATGTTCATGAAGAAAAAAGATCTGAAACAAAAATATCTAAAGTAAGGAAAACAGCCTCTCCCTCAGCAAGAAAGATCGCAAATGAAAAAAATATTAATTTAGATGACATAGAGGGCAGTGGAAAACATGGAGTAATTCTTAAAGGTGATTTGATTGATCTAATGGGTTCTAAGCCTGCACCTAATTTGAAAAAAGTAGAAGATGGTCCTGAAGAAAGAATAAAAATGACTCGTTTGAGACTTACTATAGCTAAAAGATTAAAAGAAGCTCAAAATAACGCTGCAATGCTCACAACTTTTAATGAAGTAGATATGTTTAATATAATGGAGATAAGAAAAAACTACCAAGAAGAATTTAAAAATAAATATAATATTAAATTAGGCTTCATGTCTTTTTTTGTTAAGGCCTGTATTGTCGCTTTAAAAAATTACCCAGCAATAAACGCAGAAATTCAAAATGACGAAATAGTATACAAAAATTATTACAATATAAGTTTTGCAGTTGGAACTGATCGAGGTTTGGTTGTTCCTGTTTTAAGAAATCCAGATGAAATGTCTTTTGCAAATATAGAAAAAAATATTTTAGATCTTGGAGATAAAGCAAGAAATGGAAAGATTACAATTAACGATTTGCAAGGGGGGACTTTTACTATTACTAATGGTGGCATTTATGGCTCCATGCTTTCAACGCCAATACTTAATCCTCCACAATCAGGTGTATTAGGAATGCATAATATAATACAGCGCCCAGTTGTCATTAATAGTGAGGTAACTATCCGACCAATGATGTATTTAGCTTTATCTTATGATCATAGAATTGTAGATGGCAGGGAAGCAGTTTCATTTCTAAAAAATGTCAAGGACTATCTAGAACAACCTAGGAGACTTTTTCTAAACGTTTAATCCAATGGAAGAAAATTTTGATCTTTTAGTTATAGGTGGAGGTCCAGGTGGTTATGTTTGTGCTATCAGAGCTGCTCAACTTGGATTAAAAACAGGCTGCATTGAATCTAGAGGAACTCTCGGAGGAACATGTCTAAATATAGGATGTATACCATCTAAAAGTTTATTAAACTCATCAGAACTCTTTTCTAAAGCAAAAAATAACTTTGCAAATATTGGTATTGAAACAGGTAACATCAAATTAAATTTAAAAAAAATGATGACAAACAAATCTAAGTCAGTTCAAATTTTAACTAAAGGTGTTGAGTTTTTGTTTAAAAAAAATAAAGTTACTTATATAAAAGGCAAAGGAGTTTTGTTTTCAAAAAACGACGTTGTTGTTTATCAAGATGGGAAAAAGAAATCTTATAAAGCTAAAAATATTGTAATTGCCACCGGATCCTCTTCTTCATCCTTGCCTGGTATAAAAATGGATGAAAAATACATAATTTCATCTACAGAAGCTCTCTCGCTAGAAGAAGTACCTAAAAACTTGGTTGTTATTGGTGGGGGGTATATTGGGTTAGAAATGGGATCAGTATGGGCCCGATTAGGCTCTACGGTTACGGTAATTGAATTTTTAGATCATATTATTCCTGGCATGGATAGAGAGATTTCAAATGAGTTTGAGAAAATTTTGAGGAAACAAGGAATTAAATTTGAATTAAACTCAAAAGTTATAAAGGTAAAATCTAATAATAACAAAGTTAAAGTAGAATTTAAAAATAATAAAAAAAATTCAAATGAAAGCTTAGAATGTGATAGGGTTTTAGTCTCTGTAGGAAGAAAACCTTATACCGAAGGACTTAATCTATCAAAGATTGGTGTTAAAAAAGATGACAAAGGAAGAATAGAAGTAAATAAAACATTTCAAACTTCAGTCGAAAACATTTTTGCTATTGGAGATGTGATAAAAGGACCAATGCTTGCACATAAAGCAGAGGAAGAGGGCATTGCTGTTGCAGAAATACTGGCTGGCCAATCTGGACATGTTAACTATGATGTAATACCTGGTGTTATTTACACATCCCCAGAAGTGGCTGCAGTTGGTAAAACTGAGGAAGAGCTTAAAAAACTAAAAATTAATTACAAAGTAGGAAAGTTTCCATTTCTTGCAAATTCTAGAGCCAAAGTAAATAACGAGTCCGATGGCTTTGTAAAAATTTTAGCAGAATCAAATACAGATAAAGTTTTAGGAGTACATATAATAGGGCCACACTGCGGGGATATGATTGCTGAAATGGCTTTGGCTATGGAGTTTGGAGCCAGTTCAGAAGATATAGCAAGAACTTGCCATGCCCATCCAACACACACTGAAGCAATTAAAGAAGCTGCTTTGGCAGTTGATAAAAGACCTATTCATTTTTAAGAAGTTTATTTTTATTAATCAATGAAACTACCAGTTCTTATTCCGAGAATTTTTGATCATCCTCATACTTATTCCTCTGAAGGTTTCAGCGATTTAAAACCTGGATCAATTGTTCTTGTACCATTCGGACAAAAAAAAGAAATAGGAGTCGTTTGGGACAAACATCAGGAGACTGAAAAAAAATTTAAGATTAAAAAAATTTTAGAAAAAAAAGAGATTTCTCTTAATATAAATATAATAAAATTTATCAATTGGTTCTCTGTATATAATTTAGTTCCGAGGGGCATGGTTCTAAAAATGTTTCTTGGAAACAGCTCTTTCCTATCTAAAAGTATAAACTTATCTTATGATATTTCTCTAAGGCAGAAGATTAAATTTAGTTTAAGCAGCGAACAAAGAAAATGTTTAAATGATATTGAAAGTTACGGTAATAAATTTAACGTAACCCTCCTACAAGGTATTACAGGATCAGGAAAAACAATTGTTTATTTTGAAAAAATAAAAGAGAGAATAAAACAGAACAAACAAGTATTAGTTTTATTACCAGAAATATTTTTAACAAATCAATTTAATAAAAGGTTTGAGGATTATTTTGGTTTTGAACCTGCAATTTGGCACTCAAAAATTACAAAAAAAAATAGAGAGAGAATTTGGCAAAACATTATAAATGGCAAAATAAAATTAGTTGTTGGCGCAAGGTCATCGTTATTCCTTCCTTTTAAAAAGCTAAGCTTGATAGTTGTTGATGAAGAGCACGACTCATCATATAAACAGGATGACGGAATACGTTATAATGCTAGAGATATGGCAATCTCAAGAGGATCAATAGAAGATATTCCAGTTTTACTTTCGACTTCAGTGCCATCATTAGAAACGTACAATAATGTAAAAAATAAAAAATATAATTTTACTAGATTAAAAAGTAGATATAAAAACTTTTCCCTACCAAAGACCAAAATAATTAATTTAAACAAAAGTAAAAAAAATAAAAATATTTGGCTCGATAGTGAAACTCTAGATTTGGTCAAAAGATATTTGGATAAAGGAGATCAAGTACTTTTTTTTATCAATAGAAGAGGGTATGCGCCATTTATGATCTGTAAAAAATGCGGAGATAAACTTTCATGTCCAAATTGTTCAATTTTTCTTACATTTCATAAACATCTTAACAAAGGCATGTGTCATCATTGTGGGCACAAAACCGATATAAAACTAAAATGTAAAAAAACAAGCCTAAATTGTGATTTTCAGATGTATGGACCTGGAGTAGAAAAAATTTTTTCTGAATTAAAACTAATCTTTCCAAAAAAAATAATAAAAATTTTATCAAGTGATTTTCTTAGCAAAAAAAAAGAAACTATCAATTTATTAAAAGATATTGAAAAAAATAAAGTTGATATCCTTGTAGGCACACAATTAATTTCGAAAGGTTTTAACTTTCCTAAACTTAATTGTATTGTGGTTGTAGATGCTGATTTTTCTGGAATGGGTTTTGATTTGAGATCAAATGAAAAAAATATACAGCTTTATAATCAACTTAGCGGTAGAGCCGGAAGATTTAGCAAAGACTCCCTTATCATATATCAAACATTCGACCCGTTTGATAAAACCTTAAATTCAATTATTGAAAATAAACAGGAAATTTTTTTCCAAGAAGAAATTTACCTAAGAAAACAAAAAAATTTACCTCCTTTTTGTAGATTAATTGCCTTTATAGTTTCATCGAAAAATGAAAAAGATAGTTACGAAGAAGCCAAGAAAATTAAAAAAAATTTATTATTATTGAATGGTGTTGACATAATGGGTCCAGTAACATCACCAATATTTAAAATTAAAAATAAATATAGAACAAGATTATTGATGAGATCAAATAACAACATTTTTATTCAAAAAGAAATTAGTAAAATACTAAAAAAAATAAAAATTTCTAAAAAAATAAAACTTACAGTTGATGTAGATCCATTAAATTTTAGTTAATATGCGTTTCAATCGCACTTGAAGATAGCATTTTCCTATGATACGAAACTGCATAATTTTAAATCAAATCAATATAGGAAAACAAATTGAGTAAAAATAAAACTTTTTCATCGGAAGTATCTCAAAGATATGCTTTAGCTTTATATGACCTTGCGCTGGAGAAGAGCCAAGTAGATGAATTCGCGTCGAACATGGAAGATTTTATGAGGATGTATAATGCAAATGACAACCTCAAAAATTTTGTTAGAAACCCAACCTACTCAATCGAGGATCAAAAAATAGTTTTTGATAAAATACTAAATATTATGAATGTAAATCAAATAATTAAAAATTTTTTTTTAGTCTTAATTACGAAAAAAAGAATATTTTTTTTGGAACAAATTATAAAAGAGTTTCTTAAATTGATATCAACAAAAAAAGGACAAGTTGCAGCCAATTTAATTTCTTCAAAAATCATAGATGATAAAACAATACTAGATATAGAAAAAGAAATTTCATCAAGCATCAATCGTTCGATAAAGCTAGATTGTAAGATTGATAACAGTTTAATTGGAGGTGTCATAATTCAGATTGGAAGTCTGATGATAGATACTTCAATAAAAAATAAACTACAAAAATATAAAAAAAAAATGATGGAGGCTTAATATGGATATAAATCCTTCAGAAATAACTAAAATTTTAAAAGAACAAATAAAAAATTTAGGTGAAAAAACCGAAGTTTCTGAAATTGGAAAAGTTCTTTCAGTCGGAGATGGTATCGCTAGAGTATATGGGCTTGATAATGTTCAAGCTGGAGAAATGGTTGAATTTAAAGATAGTTCAAAAGGTATGGCATTAAACTTAGAAAGTGACAATGTTGGTGTTGTTATATTTGGTGATGATAGAGGTATTAAAGAAGGTGATACTGTTAAGAGAACTGGTGCAATAGTTGACGTTCCTGTAGGAAAAGAATTACTTGGAAGAGTGGTTGATGGATTAGGCAATCCAATTGATGGTAAAGAAAATCTAAAGAAGAATATTAAAAGAAAAAGAGTTGAAGTTAAAGCTCCAGGAATAATTCCAAGAAAATCTGTTGGTGAGCCTATGCAAACAGGATTGAAAGCTATTGATAGTTTAATTCCAATCGGAAGGGGCCAGCGTGAGCTCATAATTGGTGATCGACAAACAGGCAAGACAGCCGTAGCGATAGATACAATAATCAATCAAAAAAAAATTAATGAATCCAAAGATGAAAAAAAGAAACTTTATTGTATTTATGTTGCAATCGGCCAAAAAAGGTCAACTGTTGCGCAAATTGTAAAAACCTTACAAGATGCGGGTGCAATGGATTATACTATTATAGTCTCTGCGACAGCATCTGATCCTGCGCCTTTACAGTTCTTAGCTCCATATACAGGGTGTACATTTGGGGAATTTTTTCGAGACAACGGAATGCACGCCTTGATAATTTATGATGATTTATCAAAACAAGCTGTTGCATACAGACAGATGTCACTTTTGTTAAGGAGACCTCCAGGACGTGAAGCTTATCCTGGTGATGTTTTTTATCTACATAGCAGATTACTCGAGCGTGCAGCAAAGCTTAACGATGAAAACGGCGGAGGTTCTCTAACGGCACTGCCAATAATCGAAACCCAAGCCGGAGATGTTTCGGCTTATATACCAACAAATGTAATTTCAATTACAGATGGTCAAATTTTTTTAGGAACAGAGTTGTTTAATCAAGGTATAAGACCAGCTGTTAATGTTGGACTTTCTGTGTCAAGGGTTGGCTCAGCCGCTCAAACTAAGGCAATGAAAAAAGTTGCGGGCTCTATAAAACTTGAACTAGCGCAATATAGAGAAATGGCAGCTTTCGCACAATTCGGATCAGATTTAGATGCTTCAACTCAAAAACTTTTAAATAGAGGATCTAAATTAACAGAATTATTAAAGCAAGATCAATATTCTCCAATGACAGTCGCTGAACAGGTAATATCAATTTATGCTGGAGTAAAAGGTTATTTGGATAATATTGACACAAATCAAATTAGATCTTTTGAAAAAGGCATATTGGAACTTATCAAAAGTGAAAAACCTGAGTTAATTGAAACTATACAAAAAAGTGGAAAAATAGAAGATGATACGGACAAGACTTTATCTGAAATTATGTCAAATTATAAAAAAAAAATTTTTGAGAAAAAATAATGCCAAGCTTAGATGATTTAAGAAAAAGAATAACAAGCGTGAAATCTACTCAAAAGATCACAAAGGCTATGAAAATGGTTGCGGCAGCAAAATTACGTAGAGCCCAAGAAATGGCCGAAAAAGGAAGGCCATATAGTGATAAAATGAACTTAATCATTCAAAATTTGAGCAGGTCTATAAACGATCCTGCAAATGCACCCAAGTTATTGATTGGAACAGGGGAAGACAAAACGCATTTATGTATTGTAATGACAGCCGACAGGGGTTTATGCGGAGGATTTAATACTAATATTTGTAAATTAGCAAAGAATTATTTCAATAAAATTATAAAAGAGTCAAAAAATTTAAAAATTATAACAGTAGGTACGAAAGGACATGATCAGCTTAAAAGAGATTACAATAAATATATTATTAAAAAAATCAGTTTAAAAGATAAGAAAAAAATATCTTTTCAAGATGCTGAGTCTATTGGTAAAGAAATAGTAAAATTATTTCAAAATAATGAGTTTGATAAATGTATTATTTTTTTTAATAAGTTTAAAAATGTTATGACACAAATTCCTCAGGTTCATCAAGTAATACCAGCAAAAAATGATAGTGATCAAAAAGAAGATCAACCCTCATCTTATGAATACGAACCTGAAGAGGAGGAAATTTTAGAAGATCTTTTACCAAAAAATATATCTACACAAATATATAAGGGTTTTTTAGAGAACTCCGCAAGCGAGCAAGGCTCAAGAATGACCGCAATGGATAATGCAACTAGAAATGCAGGCGACTTAGTTGAAAAACTAACTATTAACTATAATAGAAGTAGACAGGCTGCTATTACAAAAGAATTAATTGAAATAATATCAGGAGCAGAAAGTTTATAAAATGAACAAAAATGGAAAAATAACACAAGTTATCGGGGCAGTAGTCGACGTTCAATTTGAAGGTGAATTGCCAGAAATATTAACCGCTTTGGAATTTAATAATGCTGGGAACAAACTTATTTTAGAGGTTGCTCAGCACTTAGGGGAAAACAGTGTAAGAACAATAGCGATGGACAGTACGGAAGGTTTAAAAAGAGGGGATGTAGTCCAAAATACAGGATCACCAATTAGTGTTCCGGTTGGACCGGAAACTTTAGGTCGAATAATAAATGTAATTGGACAACCAATTGATCAGAAAGGAGAAGTGAAGACAAAAGAAAAATGGCCCATACATAGAGAGGCACCTAAGTTTACCGATCAATCAACAGAAACAGAAATTTTAGAGACAGGTATTAAAGTTATCGATCTTTTAGCACCATACTCCAAGGGTGGTAAGATAGGATTATTTGGAGGAGCAGGGGTTGGCAAAACTGTAATTATTATGGAATTGATTAATAATATAGCAAAAGCTCATGGTGGTTTTTCTGTATTTGCAGGAGTAGGAGAAAGAACTAGAGAAGGAAACGATTTATATCATGAGATGATTGAGTCTGGAGTTATTAAGCCTGAAGGTAAAGGATCTAAAGCTGCACTCGTTTATGGACAAATGAACGAACCCCCTGGAGCAAGAGCTAGGGTTGGTCTAACAGGTTTAACAGTTGCAGAATATTTTAGAGATAAAGAGGGTCAAGACGTATTATTTTTTGTAGATAATATTTTTAGATTTACCCAGGCAGGTTCAGAAGTTTCTGCTTTATTAGGTAGAATACCATCAGCAGTTGGTTACCAACCAACTTTAGCGACTGATATGGGAAATCTACAAGAGAGAATTACAACAACTGGAAAAGGTTCAATCACTTCAGTTCAAGCAATTTATGTACCTGCAGATGACTTAACAGACCCTGCTCCTGCAACTTCTTTTTCTCACTTAGATGCGACAACAGTTTTGTCTAGACAAATCGCAGAACTCGGAATTTATCCAGCAGTTGACCCGCTTGACTCTACTTCAAGAATTTTAGACCCAAGAATAGTAGGCGAAGAACATTATAGGGTAGCGCGGCAAGTTCAGAAAGTTTTACAAACTTACAAGTCTTTGCAAGATATAATAGCTATCCTTGGTATGGATGAGCTTTCCGAAGAGGATAAATTAACTGTTGCCAGGGCAAGAAAAATACAAAGATTTTTATCGCAACCGTTTTTTGTAGCGGAAGTTTTTACCGGTACACCAGGAAAATTAGTTAATTTAGAATCAACAATAAAAGGATTCGACTCAATTTGTAAGGGAGAATTTGACCATTTACCTGAAGCAGCTTTCTATATGGTAGGCACTATAGAAGAAGCAGTAGAGAAAGCTGAAAAAATGGCAAAAGAAGCAGCAGCCTGATGTCAGAAAAATTTAGTTTAGAGATTATTTCTCCAGAAAATATTTTAATTAAAGATCAAGTTTCTTCAGCAATAATTCCTGCATTTGAAGGTGAAATGACCATTTTGCCCGATCACGTTTCACTGATTACATTCCTTAGACCAGGAATTGTAAAATTTACAGGAAGTAAAGAGGCGGAGTATTTCCTTGAGGAAGGTATAGTTGAATTCTCAAAAAATAGCTTAATATTGTTATCCTCAACTGTTTTGGATGTGAAGAAACTTACAAAAGAAAAGATAGCTAAAATGATTGATGATTGTAAGAGTCAACTTAGTAAAAATGATATCGACGATAAAATTAGCTATATGATATCACACAAGACAGAAGTCTTAACGAGAATTAATTGAAGACTTAATTTTAGGTAATAATTCTTCGTAAACCTTTTTTTTGAAAGGTACAATTACCTGAGGAAGATTATCAATATTTAACCAGCGCCATTCAATAAATTCAGGTCTTTGTGTATTAATATCAATTTCATTGTCCTTTCCCAAAAATCTTACTATAAACCACTTCTGTTTTTGCCCCTTATATTTTCCTTTCCAAATTTTACCCACTAAATATCTTGGTAATTCATATATCGTCAATTCTTGTAACTCCTTAATTATTTTAATATTTTTTATACTAGTTTCTTCAGTTAATTCTCTTTTCATAGCATCCACAAAATTTTCTCCTTCATCAACCCCACCTTGTGGCATCTGCCATGTATCTGTTGGATTATCTTTTCTTTTGCCCACAAAGACCTTATTTTCTTTATTGAGTAAAATTATTCCAACTCCCAATCTTAATGGAAGTTTACTTTTAATCATTTATGTTTTTAAAAGCTTAATCGCGTAATTTAGTTGATTATCAGTTTCTGAATTAATCTGAAAATTATCAGACTCTTCTTCTACCCAAATATCTGGAACTACACCAACTTCTGAAATCGATTTACCCGATGGAAGATAATATTTGGAAATAGTAAGCCTCATACCGCCCCCATCGGTTAGCGGAATAATAGATTGCACTGATCCTTTACCGTATGTGCTTTCTCCAAGTAGAACTGCTCTTTTATGATCTCTAAGTGCTCCAGCCACAATTTCCGATGCAGAAGCAGAGCCATTATTTATCAAAACAATTAGAGGCTTGCCGTTAACTCTATCGCCCTTTTTAGCAAAGAAGCGTCTGTTTTCAAACGATCTTCTTCCTTTAGTAGATACAATTTCACCATCGTTTAAAAAGAAGTCTGTTATATCAATAGCTTGATTTAGCAAACCACCGGGATTATTTCTTAAATCAAGAATATAGCTTTTTGGTTTTTCTTTTTTTTCAATTTTAGAAATTTCATCGATGAGTTGTTTACTTGTGTTACTATTAAACGATTTTAATCTTAAATAACCAATATTATTTTTGATAATTTTTGTCTCTACAGAAACTACTTCTATAACTTCTCTTTTAATAATTTTGCTAATTGCCTGTTTTTCACCTTTTCTCCTTATAGTTAAATTAATCTTCGATCCCACAGGGCCCCTCATAAGCTTTACTGCTTCCATTAATGTTTTACCCTGTACCTGTTCGTCATTAATTTTTACAATATAATCTCCTGCCTTTATTCCTGCTTTAGACGCAGGTGTTCCATCTATTGGTGAAATAACTTTTATAACACCAGCTTCCATACCTACTTCGATACCAAGACCTCCAAACTCACCTTTGGTATCTGTTTGTATACTTTTAAAAAGTTCAGGGCTCATGTAAGCAGAGTACGGATCAAGAGATTGAAGGACCCCATTTATAGCAGCATCTATAACTTCAGACTCATCCACCTCATCCACATACTCCTTTTGAATTTTTTCTAAAACCTCACCAAATAAATCTATTTTTTTATAGAAATTTTCGTTATTTTTTGCATTAGAATTATTAATAAAAATTATAAACATTAAGAATGGAACTAAAATTTTTTTCATATTGATATACTTTCCTTAGGAACTGGTTCAGACCACATTTTTTCTAAATCATAAAATTTTCTTTTTTCAGGATGAAATATGTGTACTATAACATCGATTGCATCAATCAACTTCCAATCCTCACTTTCCCTACCTTCGATTTTACAATTCCTGATACCATTTTTTTCCAATTTTGATAATAATATTTCTGATAAAGACTGAAGATGTCTTGATGAATTTCCTGAAGCAATAACCATATAATCTGCTATTGAAGACTTACCTTTTAAACTTATGACTAGAATATTTTTGGCTTTATTTTGACTTAAGGTTTTTTCAATAATATTTTTTATTTTTGCAATCTCCACTAAAATCATCTTAAATAATTTTTTCTGATTTTGGAAGAAGAAATATTTGTTATTTTTGATTTTATTAATATCATCCTATCTTTTTTAAGCTTTCTGTATGCTTTGGAAGTTAAGGATTTATTGAAATAACCTTGTCTTGGGAATACGACAATTTTACAAAGAGATGGAATTTTTTGCCATCCATGCCACTTATGAAAAGTTAAAAGATTATCAGAACCAATTATGAAGAATAATTCAGATTTTGGATTTTTATTTTTTAAATATTTTAATAAATTTATTGTTTTTTCTGATTTAATATTATTATCAAAATTTCTTATTTTTATTTTTTTATTGCCCCTTGTTATTTTCTGTGAAAGATAAATTCTTGATTTAACAGAAAGCATTGGTAATTTTTTTAAAGGATTTTTCTTTGTAACTGCCCAAACTAAAAAACTTAATTTCAATTTTTTAATTGAATGTTTAGCTATCTCAAAATGACCTCTATGAGGAGGATCGAATGTTCCACCAAAAATTCCAATTTTATTAATTAAATTTCTTTTTTTTTGCATTAATTAAAATCTTATAGTGCCTTTACCTTCAACTACATATTTATAAGAAGTTAATTGATTGACTCCAACAGGTCCACGAGGTGGTAGCTTACTGGTAGATATACCTATTTCTCCCCCAAAACCAAACTCCCCACCATCTGCAAATTGAGTAGATGCATTATGAACAGCAATAGAGCTATTAACTTTATCTAAAAAAATTTTTGCTGTTTTCTTATTATTAGTGATTATCGAGTCTGTATGCATAGTTCCATATTTTAGAATATGGTTTATTGCATCTTCAACCCCATTCACAATTTTTACCGCAATTTTAGGAGCCAAAAATTCTTTTTTCCAATCAGCATCTTTTGCGATTTTGTATTCATTTTTAATGATTTTATTTAATTTTTTGTCAACCACAATCTCACAACCTGAAATCGCTAGGTCTCTTAGTATTGGTACGGCATGTGATTTGATACATTGAGAGTGTATTAATAAAGTTTCAGCTGCACCACAAATCGAGGTTCTTCTCATTTTAGAATTAACAACAACCTTTCTTGCCATTTTTAAATCAGCGTTTTTATCGACATAAACATGACAATTACCTTCTAAATGGCCAATTACATTCACTGCAGAGAGTTTCTGCACTTTTTTTACAAGATTTTTACCTCCTCTCGGCACGATCACATCTATATGTTTAGACATTTTTGATAGCATAAAATCTACCAATCTTCGTTCCTTTTTTTCAACAAATTGAATGCAATTTTTATCAATTTTATTTTTTTTTAAAGAGTTTCTAAATAAATTTGCAAAAATTTTATTAGTATTAAAAGCTTCTGAACCACCTCTTAAAATAGCAACATTGCCTGATTTTAAACATAATGATGAAACATCACATGTTACATCAGGTCTACTTTCATAAATTATACCAATGACACCAATTGGAATTGTAATTTTTTTTATAAAAAGACCATTGGGTCTTTTCCATTTTAGAAGAATTTTGCCTAGTGGATCGTTAAATTTTCTAATCTGATCAATTGAGTTTCTTAAATTTTCTATTTTTTTTTCATTAATAACAAGTCTGTCTACTAATTCTTTTCGTTTACATAATTTAATATCCTTAATATTTTCTCTTAGGATTGATTTTTTATTATTTTTTAAATCTCTAATAAATTGATCCAACACTTTATTTCTTCTATTTACATTAAAACCACTAAGGTTTTTAAATGCTTTTTTTGACTTTAAACCAATATTTTCTAAATACTTACTCATTAAACCCTTACCATGTCATCCCTGTGTACAATCTCTGATTTACTTGGATAACCCAATACTTTTTCTATTTGATCACTTTTAAGACCTCGAACTTTATTAATTTCATCTGCTGAAAAAGATGTAAGACCTCTAGCATAATCTTTTCCATTATTATCAACAATTAATATATTGTCTCCTTTTGAAAATTTTCCTTCTATCCTAATTATACCGGCTGGCAGTAGGCTTTTCCCATTACTAAGAGCTTTAATTGCACCATCATCAATATAAATTTTTCCATTATTCCCAATAGAACTTGCTATCCATTTTTTTCTTGCATGTAATTGAGACACTTTTGGTAAAAACCACGTGCAAATGTTATTTTTAATGAGTCTGCTGATAGGATTCATATGATTTCCATTTGCAATAGCCATAAAGCATCCCGAATTCATACAAATTTTCGCAGCTTGTAATTTTGTTTCCATACCACCGGAACCATAAGAATTCTTTTTCTTATTCACAAATGAATAAATTTCTTTGTCAATATTATTAACTTCTCTAATAATTTTTTTCTCATTCGGTGATTTGTAAAGCCCATCAACATCTGAAAAATTGATAAGAACATTTGCACCTATTATTTGTGCTACTCTAGCCGCTAGACGATCATTATCACCATATTTAATTTCAGATGTTGCGGTTGTATCATTTTCATTAACAATAGGTATCGCATTTAATTTAAAGAGATTTTCAAAAGTTCTTTTAGCATTAATTGCCCTTCTCCTTTGCTCTGTATCATCTAAGGAAATCAGTATTTGTCCAATCTTAATATTATTTTTTTCAAAAATTTTTCTGTATACATTGCTTAAATGAATTTGACCAATAGCTGCTAAAGCTTGACTCATCTCCAACTTGGACTTTCTTCTTTTAATTTTTAAATAGGTCTGCCCAAGAGCTATTGCTCCCGATGAAACTATTACGAATTTTTTCCCTTTTTTTGATAATTGTTTAATATCTTTTACAAGACTTTTTAACCATTTCTCCCTGAGCTTTCCTCTTCCATCAACTAAATTTGAGGATCCAATTTTTAAAACGATAATTTTCGCTTTATTTATATACATTTTTTATAAATTGTTTTTTTAATTTTTTCAAAGTTAATATTTGAAACTAAGGAAGTAATTTCAAAATCTTTTTTAACTTTATTTTTAAATTTATTTAGTTTTCCTTTAATAGAATCCATATCTACAAGATCTAATTTATTAAAAATAATTATCTCTTTTTTCTGCAAAATTTTTTTATCGTACTTAGATAATTCATTTCTTATTTTTAAGTAATTATCTAAAATATCTTTTTCAGATATATCAATCAAATGTATCAAAGTCTTGCATCTTTCTATATGTCTTAAAAACCTATCTCCAAGTCCTACACCTTTGTGTGAACCTTCTATTAATCCAGGTATATCCGCCAAAATTATTTCTTTATGATTAAAGTTTAGTACCCCTAAATTAGGATTTAGTGTTGTGAATGGATAATTGGCAATTTTTGGCCTAGCCCTTGTGCATTTAGATAGAAAACTTGATTTTCCTGCGTTAGGTAAACCTATGATCCCTACGTCTGCGATAACTTTTAATTGCAACCATATCCAAAATTCTTCTCCTTTTTTTCCACTCGTTTTTTTTCTTGGCGCACGATTTGTTGAGCTTTTAAATCTAGTATTTCCTAAACCTCCCTTTCCTCCAGTTGCAACTAAAAATTTTTCCTTATTTTTAATAAAGTCGTAAATTAAAGTATTATTATCTTCCTCATAGATCTGTGTACCTGTTGGAACTTTAAGTATTAAATCTTTTCCACTTCCTCCTGTTTTATTTTTTTTACTTCCAGCTTTTCCTGACTCAGCTTTAAAATGTTGTTTGTATCTATAATCAATTAAAGTGTTAAGGTTTCTTTCAGCTTCCAAAATTATGGAACCACCGTGACCACCATCCCCACCATCTGGACCTCCAAATTCAATATATTTTTCTCTTCTGAAGCTTGCAGAACCTGCTCCGCCATTTCCAGCTTTAATATAAATTTTTGCTTGATCGAGAAATTTCATTTTGAAAAGTAGTTTTAATCTCTACTGAATTATTTGGGAACAACAGACACAAGTGTTCTGTTTGATTTTGATTTTTTAAATTTTACTTTTCCGCTAATTAATGAAAAAATTGAATGGTCCTTTCCCATACCTACGTTGATACCAGGATGAATTTTGGTTCCTCTTTGGCGAACTATTATATTGCCAGGTTTTACAACTTGTTCTCCATATCTCTTAACGCCTAACCTACGTCCAGCACTATCTCGTCCATTTTTCGATGATCCGCCTGCTTTTTTTGTTGCCATAATTTTACTTTTTACCTTTTGTTTTTACTGTTTTCTTAATCTCAAGAGTTTTTTTTGTAGTTTTTTGTTTGTTAGTTCCAGTTTTTTTAGCTGATTTTTGATCATTTGACAATTTGATTTTATCTGCTGTTATTTCTGAAATAACCTTTCCTCCCTTTGATAAAATTTTAATAATTTGAATTTTTGAAAGTGGCTGTCTATGTCCATATCTTTTTCTTGAATTTTGTCTTCTTCTTTTTTTAAAAACTAAAATTTTCTTATCTTTAATGTTGTCTAATATTAATCCTTCGACGATTGCGCCATCAACAACAGGATTTCCTACTTCAGTAGTTTTATCGTCGTTCAATAGTAAAACTTTTTTAAACTCAACTTTTTTACCCTTTTCGATATTTAGCTTTTCTACTTTTAGTATATTGCTTGCAGATACCTTATATTGTTTACCGCCAGTTTCTATTATTGCAAAAGACATAATTTTATCCTTATAAAAATTAAAGGCAATATACCCCGGTAACTTGCCAAGTCAAGTTCAATGATATTAAAATTGATCTTTTAAATCCCTGAGCTTTTTAAAAACTTCTAATTTAGAGCTATTATTCATTTTAAGGTTATTTTTGATTTTTGTACTATCACATCTTAAAAATATGTTGGTTTCAATTTCTTCTTCTATAGAAGTGGGGATACTTGGAATACTTTTTTCTAATTTACTTTCAATATCAGCGATTTTATTTTTCAATTTTTTATTTTCTTTATCAATGCTCATATTAAATTTTCCATTGTTGAGTGTATACTCGTGACCACAATATATCATTGTACTTTTTGGCAAATTTTTAATTTTTTCAAGCGATTCAAACATTTGCTGGTATGTTCCTTCAAAAATTCTTCCACATCCAAGAGAAAATAATGTATCGCCTGTAAAGACTACTTTTGCATTTTCAGAAAAAAATAGAATATGGTCAAGAGTATGTCCTGGTATATGTAAAACTTTAAAGACTGTGTCTCCAAAAATAAACAGATCTCCATCATTTTTTTTTACATCTGCTCCTGGAGCTGAATTTTTACTATAAGCCGAACAAATAATTTTTGATTTATATTTTTTTTTTAATTCTAAATTTCCCCCTACATGATCTGAGTGATGATGAGTATTTAATATAAAATCTAGTCTCTTAAATTTCATAGTTATTTCTTTGTCAATTGGTTCGAACTCCGATGGATCAACAACACCAACTAAATTAGTTTTCTTATCCTTTATTAGGTAAGAATAATTATCTGAAAGACATTTGATAATTGATATCTCGAGCATTTTAGCCTAGCCAGAATATTCCTATTTTAGAAAATAAGTTCTTTATTTCAAGATTACTTTTCTTAATTTCTGATGTCTTATTCTCATTAAGTCCTACAATTTTATTAATTTTTATATTTTTATCTAAACAAAAATTAAATAAATCTTTTATAGTACACATATGGAGATTGGGAGTGTTGTACCAGCTATTTGGAAGAGTTTTAGTGACTGGCATTTTTCCAAATACTAATAAACTTGTCCTTACTTTCCAGTAGCCAAAATTAGGTATAGATACAATTGCTGATTTTCCAATTCTTAATAGATCCTTTAAAACTTGTTCAGGATTATAAAAAGCCTGCAGCGTTTGACTCAATATAACATAATCAAAGGATTGATCTGGAAACTGATGAAGTTCTGTTTCAGCATCACCCTCTATAACTGAAAGCCCTCTACTGATACATTTTTTTACATACTCCTGTTTAATCTCTAAACCTCTGGCTTTTATATTTTTTTCTTTAATTAATAAATTCATTAAAGACCCATCTCCACAACCCACATCTAAAACTCTGACATTTTTAGGTAAAAGTTCTGCTATTGTTTTAAATTCTTTTTTCATTTCTAAATTTTGCATGCATAGAGTCTATAAAACCTTTTATTGTTTTTAAAAACTCAGGTTCATTAACTAAAAAGGAATCATGACCTTTATCAGTTTTGATTTCAGCAAAAGAAACATCAGCTCCTGCGGAGTTTAATGCAATTACTGTCTCTTTATTTTCTTTAGTCGTATAAAGCCAATCAGAAGAAAAAGAAATAATCAGGAATTTAGTTTTTTGGTTCCTAAATGCTTCTATAAGCCCCCCTTTAAACTGTCTAGATAAATCAAAGTAATCCATTGCTCTTGTAATATATAAAATCGAATTTGCATCAAATCTTTCTACAAATGTATAACCTTGGTGTCTTAAATAACTTTCAACTTGAAAGTCAGCATCAAAACTAAACTCGTAATCTGCTTTTTCTTGAAGTTTTCTTCCAAATTTTTCCTGCATTCCTTTTTCAGATAAGTAACTAATATGTCCAACCATTCTTGCAACAGCTAGTCCATTTTTAGGCTGAACGTTTTTTTTTAAATATTTACCTTTATCCCAAACAGGATCAGCCATCACAGCTTGTCTTGCTAATTCATTTAGCGCAATATTTTGTGCACTATGACTTGTACTGCAAGCAATAGGTACAGCAGAAAAAGTCCTATTAGGAAATGTCGCACAAAATTGCAACGCTTGCATTCCGCCCATAGAACCACCTGTTGCACAAAGAAGTTTATTTATTCCCAAGTATTCAAGGAGCGTTTCCTGTGCTTTAACAATATCCCTTATTGTTATAACAGGAAAATTCAGTCCATAAGGTTCATTAGTTTTTTTGTTCATTTCTTTGGGGCCCCAAGAACCCATACATCCCCCGATGACATTTGCACAAATTACAAAATATTTATTCGTATCAATAGCCTTGCCCGGTCCTACTGCGGAAATCCACCAGCCATCTTTTTTTGTTACAGGGTTTATTCCGCTAACAAATTGATCTCCAGTAAGAGCATGAAATACAAGTATAGCATTATCTTTGTTCTCATTTAATTTTCCATAAGTTTCGTATGCTAAAGGAAAATCAGAAACTGTTTGTTTACAGTCTAGTAAAAGAGGTTTAGAAATATTTAGTTTTTTAATATTCTCCATTTTTTCTTTCATCTAAAAAAAAAGCCCAGCTAGACTGGGCAAAAAATCCCTGTTTAGCTGCATTTACTTAGCGCTCGCAATTTCGGTTAAATCAGCGCTAGGCGAATGTATACTAAATCGCCACAAACATGTCAATTTATTCAAATAAATTTATTTACATTATACAAATAGAGTTTCTTTTAATATAAGACATTAAAAATATTATGAAATTACCTAAGCCTAGAAAAATTATAGCTGAGAAATATGTTGCCGGTTTAAGTCTGTTCAAAAGCAAAAGAAGCCCGATTAAGCTATCAGCTAATGAGTCAGCATTAGGGCCTAGCCCTAAAGCAGTAAAATCATACAACTCAATAGGAAAGGGTTTTGTTAGATATCCTGACTCGGATGGGACTTTTTTTAGAAAAATCTTGGCAAAAAAATTTAATTTAAAAAGGGACCAAATTATTCTTGGATCAGGTTCTGATCAGATATTTGAATTAATTTGTAAACTTTTTTTGAAAAATGGTGATGAAGTTATTGTTCCAGAATATAGTTTTATAATTTATAGAATTTACAGCAGAATGTTTGGTGCCAAAGTAAGATATGCTAAAGAAGAAAATTTTAGACCTTCTGTTCAGTCAATTTTAGATTGTGTTAATAGAAAAACTAAAATTGTTTTTTTAGCTAACCCAAATAATCCTACTGGGACTTATTTAAATAAAATTGAAGTTTTAAAGTTAAGGAAAAAACTTAGAAGCGATATTTTACTTGTAATAGACGATGCATATTTTGAATATATAAATAATCCAGAATATGCTTCTGGAATAAAATTATTCTCCAAATCAGAAAATGTCGTAATAACGAGAACATTTTCAAAAATTTATGGTTTAGCAGGATTAAGAATAGGGTGGGGTTATGGATCAAAAGCAATAATTAAAAAACTATATGAAATTAAGCCTCCGTTTAACGTGAGCAGACCAGCTCTTTTTGCTGCTACACAGGCTGTATTAGATACGAAATGGATTAACAAAGCTATCCAACATAATAACTTTTGGGCTGAAAAAATATTTAATGTAATTGATGAAATTGGAATTTCTACAAACAGAACT
>CACHPL010000006.1 GCA_902581795.1 uncultured Pelagibacteraceae bacterium
AAAGATTATGAAAGATTAGCTTATGATGAAATATTAGCCAATTATTTAACTTTGTCATCAGTAAGAAAGAACATAAAATCTATTAAAAAAAATAAAAATATTGAAAATAAAAAAATATCAAAAATTGTATTAAAAAATTTTTCACACAATTTAACATCAGGGCAAAAAGAAATATTAAAAGAGATAAAATACGACCTATCCTCGGAAAAACGTATGTTTAGGCTTTTACAAGGTGACGTTGGTTCGGGAAAAACCATTATAGGAATGTTGTCAGCTGCTGATATATTAGAATCAAAATATCAAGTTGCTGTAATGGCGCCAACTGAAATATTGGCCACTCAACATTATGAGTTGGCAATAAAGCTTTTTAATACAACAGAAATTAATATTGAAATTTTAACTAGCAAAACACATCTTTTAAAAAAAAAACAAATCGTTAATGATTTGCGTTTGGGAAAGATAAATTTAATTTTTGGAACTCATGCTTTATTTCAACAAAAAATTAAATTTTTTAATTTAGGTTTTGTTATTATTGATGAGCAACATAAATTTGGTGTAAGACAAAGAATTAAATTAGCGAAAAAAGGTGGAAAAAATTGTGATCTTCTTTTGATGTCGGCTACACCTATCCCGAGATCTATGATGTTATCTGTATTTGGAGATATGGATATATCAAGACTTAAAGAAAAGCCTAAGTACAGAAAAGAAATCAACACATTAATTAAACCAGAAAGTAAAATATCTGAAATTTTACCATTATTAAAAAAACAAATCTCATTAAACAATCAAGTCTTTTGGATTTGTCCTTTAATAGAAGACTCGAACAAAATTAAATTTTCTTCTGTAAAAAAAAAATATAATTACTTGAAAGATTTATTTCCAAACGAAGTTGGTCTAGTCCACGGAAATTTAGAAAAAAATGATAGAAAAAAAATATTGTATGACTTTGAAACCAAGAAAATTAAAATATTGGTAAGTACTACAGTTATTGAAGTGGGAGTCGATTATCCTAATGCCAACATAATAGTCATTGAAGATGCTAATAAATTTGGACTATCTCAATTACACCAACTTAGAGGCCGAGTTGGTAGAGGCGACCAAAAATCTATTTGTATATTACTTTATAAAAAAAATTTAACACAAAGAGCTAAAAAAAGATTAAAAATTTTAAAGTCTACCAATGATGGGTTTCTAATTGCTGAAGAGGATTTAAAATTAAGAGGATTTGGTGATATTTTGGGTTATCAACAAAGTGGCATTAAAAACTTTAAATTTGCCGACCCAATTCATCATGAAAAATTATTTAAACTAGCTGAGAAAAATATTAAAAAAATCAATATCGATAATATTAATAGATTTGAAACTCTATTAAAACTTCACGATCGCGCAGATATTATAAATGAAATATAAATTAATATTACGGATTTGTGCTACCAGCAGAGACTATAAATTTAGATGCCTGTTCAAAAGTTAAGTCTAAAAATATTACTTCATCCTTTGGAAACATTAAAAGAAACCCACTTGTTGGGTTTGGAGTTGTTGGTACAAAGACATTAATTAACTTTTGTCCAGTTTTACTACTTATCTCTCCTGTATTTTCTTTTGTTGCAAAACCTACTGCCCAAGTCCCCTTTCTGGGATATTCAACTAAGACAACACTTTTTTTATCTTTCTTACTCTTGGCAAAGGTTTCGGTCAACTGCCCCACTGCTGAATAAATAGTTCTTAAAATTGGTATTTTATTTAATATATTTTCAAAAAATTCAAAAAGTCTTTTGCCAATAAAAGATAAAGACAACCAACCAATAAAAGTAATTATTATGATTGATATTAATATTTCAAGGCCAGGTATATTGTAAGGTAAATAATGGTTAGGATTAATTTCATTCGGCAATATGTTTGATGAGAGCTTTATTATAAAAAGAGTTAAATACAGAGTAATTCCAATAGGTATTAAAACAACAATACCAGCAATGAAATTATTACGTAATCTGCTAAAAACAGATTTTTTAACCTTTTTTTGGGTCATTTTATTTTATCCCATATAGTGTATTTTTTTGTTAATATCAATTTTAATGAAAAACAACTTTCATATAAACAGAAGAAAATTTCTAGAGCTATTTGGCTGTTCTTGTTGTGGTATATTAACTACATCATGTGCAACTGTGCCTATTACAGATCGAAAACAGCTCACTTTATATCCAGAAAGCACAATTAATAGGCAGGCAGCTAAAGCATATGCGAGATTCAAAACTAAAGCAAAACTTATAAATTCAGGAAAACAATTAAATAATATTATTGAAGTAGGTGAAAGAATAGAAAATGCTGTGAGTGCTTTTTTCAAAAAGAATAATAAAACAGACCCAACAAGTGATTTTGAATGGGAATACGTTTTAGTAGACAATAAAAAAGTTAAAAATGCATGGTGTATGCCTGGAGGTAAAATTGCTGTGTTTACAGGAATACTTGATGTTACAAAAAATGACAATGGATTAGCTACTGTTATGGGTCATGAAATAGCACATGCTGTTGCAAAACATAGTGTTGAAAGAATGAGTCAGGCCTTAGCTGTAAATGCCGGAACTCAATTAGCAGATGTGTTTTTAGGTGGCGCTATTAACAGGACAAGAAACACTGTTGGTAGAGCAACCGGTATGGATATTTTTCAATTAGGAATTATGAACCCTTATGCAAGAAAACAAGAAAGTGAAGCAGATTACTTGGGTCTTATATTTAGCTCAATAGCAGGTTTTAATATTAATGAATCTGTAAAACTGTGGGAAAGAATGAAAGAAAGCAAAAAAGGTAAGGAACCACCAGTTTTTATGAGCACGCATCCATCAAGTGATAAAAGAATAGAAAATTTAAAAAACTGGATTAATCGTATAATTATTGAGTATCCACCAATCAAAACTTGATTGAATGGTGAGCCGTGTTGGATTCGAACCAACGACACCTTCCTTAAAAGGGAAGTGCTCTACCAACTGAGCTAACGGCCCAACAGGATTGACTTCTATATTTAAAAAAGAGAAATTTCAATTGTTAATTCTATCATATGTATTTATCAAAATTTTCTTTGTAAAAACTGTCAAAATGACCATTTTTTATTTCATTTCTAATAGTTTTCATAAATTCTTGATAAAAATTTACATTGTGTAAAGATATGATCATAGAGGCAAGAATTTCATTAGTGTTTACTAGATGGTTTAGATAGCTTTTTGAATATAGATTTAAAGACCTTAATTTACATTTTTCATCAAGGGGTGAAGAATCATTTTTATATTTAGAATTTCTTAAATTTACTTTCCCTTCCCATGTAAAAGCTAGACCGTTTCTTCCAGACCGAGTAGGTAATACACAATCGAACATATCAATACCATATTTAACTGCCGCAAGTATATCTGAAGGTGTTCCAACACCCATTAAATATCTAGGTTTTGTTTTTGGCATACGTTTGGTTATTCTTTTAATAACATTTACCATGTCTTCTTGTTTTTCACCTACAGCCAAACCTCCTAATGCATAACCATCAAAATTAATCTCAATTAATTTTTCTAAGCTTTCAACCCTGAGATCATGAAATAAACCGCCCTGAACAATTCCAAACAATGCTTTATTTGGTGAGTCAGCAAATTCTTTTTTAGATCTTATTGCCCAATTTGTTGAAGTTTCGATAGCGTTAGAAATTATTTTTTTATCATTTGTAAGCTTTGGGCACTCGTCTAAAACCATCAAAATATCAGAATTTATATCTTTTTGGATTTGAATACTTTTTTCAGGGCTTAATAAAAACTTTTGACCATCGATATGAGATGAAAAAAAAGCACCTTTTTCTCTATCAATTTTGGCTAGTTTAGATAGAGACATAATTTGAAATCCGCCCGAGTCAGTTAATATTGGCTTGTTCCAATTAATATAATTATGCAAACCTCCAAATTTTTTTATAATATCAGTTCCAGGTCTTAAAAATAAATGATATGTGTTCCCTAAAATAATTTGTGTTCCAGTATTATTTAAATCATCTAAAAAAATACTTTTTACAGTGCCCTGGGTTCCAACAGGCATAAAGGCAGGAGTATCGATATATCCTTTATTTGTATGAATTTTACCTAGTCTAGCAAATACATCTTCTTTTATTAATTCAAAAAAAAAATTTTTTGAACTCATTTTATTTACTTAGGAATAGTAATATTAATAATTTTATCTGGATCTTCAACAGACCCGTTGGGTCCATCGCCTTTTTTAATTTTATCAATTAATTCCATACCTTTAGTGACTTTACCAAATACAGTATAATTTCTGTCAAGATGAGGGCTAGATTGAAAACAAATAAAAAATTGACTGTTCGCACTATTGGGGCTTGAAGATCTCGCCATTGACAGAACACCTCTTTCATGAGGAATGTCACTAAATTCAGCTTTAAGATCTGGCAGATTTGATCCACCAGTGCCAGCTCGACTGAGATCATAATCCGAATTATTTGAATTGCCAAATTGTACATCGCCAGTCTGAGCCATAAAACCGTCGATTACACGGTGAAATACTACACCATCATAAGCTTTACTATTAGCCAAAGTTTTAATCCTCTCTACAGTGTTAGGTGCAATGTCAGAAAATAATTTTATTTCTACATTTCCATTTTCAAGTTTCATTATCATTTTATCCTCTTTTGCATTTAAATTAAAAGTTATTATAGTGAAAAAAAAAATTGTTATTATTCTTTTCATACTATTAAGTCTTAATGGCTTTAATTACAGATTTACTAACAAATTTTTTTAAATCTCCATTAAGTTCGGCTATTTCCTTTATAAATTTTGATGAAATAATCTCATTTTCAATATCTGACATCAAGAATACAGTTTCAATTTTATGGTCAAGTCTCTTGTTCATTCCCGCTAATTGAAATTCATATTCAAAATCTGAAACAGCCCTTAAACCCCTTATAATTATTGAAGCATTATATTTTTTACATAATTTAACTGTTAATTCATTAAATGATACAACTTTAATTTTATTTTTTTTAAATCTCATATCGTTAAATAATGATTTTTTAATTATCTCTACTCGTTTTTCTGTATCAAATAAATAATCTTTTGAAGCGTTATCAGAAGTAGCAACTATTAAACGGTCTACAAATTTTAAAGACTTTTTAATTATATCAATATGACCAAAAGTTATTGGATCAAACGTACCTGGATATATTGCTGTTTTATGCATTTAAGTTTAGTTAATATTATCTTCTATCTTAATAGCAGATACAACTTTTTCTTCACCAGATAATTTAATAATTCTAACACCTTGAGTATTTCTGCCGGCTATCCTTATTTCTTTAACGGAACATCTTATAACTCTACCTTTATCAGTAGAAAGTATAATTTCATCGAGCTCATCAACCACAAGAGTAGATGAAACATTTCCGTTTCTTTTAGAATTTATTATACCGATAATTCCTTTGCCGCCTCTGTTTGTAACTCTATAATCAGCAAAAGAACTTCTTTTTCCATATCCGTTTTCGGTTATAGATAAAATATATTTATTACCCTTGCTTTTTTTTGATCCATTGATTGAAGCACCATTAACTTTGTTATCATCAATAATTGAAAGTGATATTACGCTATCCTTCTCTGATAAGCTTATACCCCTTATGCCTTTAGAAGATCTTCCCTTGAATAATCTGAGTTTCTTTGACATAAATCTTATGCATTTACCCAATTTAGTTCCTAATATTATGTCCTGATCTTCTCTGCATTTTTCTACACCGATTATTTTATCCCCCTCATCTAATTTCATTGCAATTTTACCACTGGCATTAATATTTGAAAAATCCGCAAGTGAATTTTTTCTAACCTTTCCTCTTGAAGTAACAAACACTAGAAAAAGTTTTTTCCACTCATCGACATTTTCAGGCAATAACATTGTTGATGTTATTGACTGATTACTTCTTAGTGGCAAAAGGTTAAAAAGAGATTTCCCTTTTGATGTTAGTGTACCTTTAGGTATTTTCCAGGCTTTAAGTTTGTAGGATAGTCCTTGTGATGAAAAAAAAATCACTTGGCTGTGTGAGTTTCCAGAAAGAATTCTAACAACGAAATCTTCCTCTCTTGTGGTTATTCCAGTTTTGCCTTTTCCACCACGTTTTTGTGTTTTAACCGAAGATAGAGATCCTCTTTTAATATAACCTTGATTTGTAATATTAATAACTACAGCTTCTTTTTGTATTGTCTCTTCAATATTGTAGTTTAGAACTGCATCAATAATTTTTGTTCTTCTTTTTACTGAAAATTTAGATTTTATTTGTTGTAGCTCACCTATTATTAAATTGAATAATTCTTTTTTCGATTTCAAAATTTTGTTATAGTAAACTATCATCTCAGATAAGTTTTTGATTTCTAATTCAATCTCGTTAATTCCAAATGCAGTTAATTTCTGCAATTTTAATTCTAAAATAGAATTAACCTGTGTTTCAGATAGTTGATATTTAGAAATATTTTGTTTTTTTTCAATTAAAGAAACAAGTTTTGAACTTTTTTTAATTGACCATTTTTTATTTATTAAATTTTTCTTAGCTATTGATGCATCTTTTGAGTTTTTTATAATTTTTACTATTGCATCTATATTTTCAACAGCGGTTGCTAAACCAATCAATATATGAGCCCTCTCCTCTGTTTTTTTTAAATCATATTTAATTCTTCTAAGAACTGTTTTTTCTCTAAAATCAACAAACTCACTTATAAAATCTTTCAAATTTAATATTTTTGGTTTTCCACCAACGATTGCCAAAGTATTGAAGCCGAATGAAGACTCTATACTTGTGAGTTTATACAGTTGTCTTTTAATAGTTTCTGTTTCGATTCCTCTTCTCAAATCAATAACAACCCTAATACCACTTCTGTTTGATTCATCTCTAATATCGCTAACACCTTCAATTTTTTTCATTCTAGATAAATCAGCTATTTTTTCATTAAGTGTTGATTTGTTAATTTGATATGGAATTGATTTGATTACTAGTCGATTACGACCATTTTTCAAAGCTTCCTCTTCTATTTCACCTCTAATTTTAAAAGAACCCCTACCTTTGTTGTATCCTTGTTTAATTATGTCTCTACCAATAATGATACCGCCTGTTGGAAAATCAGGTCCGGGTATAAATTTCATGAGTTGTGAAATAGTGATATCTTTATTTTTAATATAACTAATTGTTCCATCAATAATTTCTCCGAGATTATGCGGAGGTATACTCGTCGCCATTCCAACCGCAATACCTCCAGCGCCATTAACGAGTAAATTAGGAAATTGCGCAGGTAAAACAATGGGTTCTCTTTCTGTTTCATCATAGTTATTTCTAAAATCAATAGTATCTTTTTCCAAATGTTCAGTTAGATATTGTGTTACTTTAGATAATTTTGTTTCAGTATATCTCATTGCAGCCGGAGGATCGCCATCGATAGAGCCAAAATTACCTTGACCGTTGATCAAAGGTAAGCTCATAGAAAAATCCTGAGCCAATCTAACCAAGGTATCATAAACTGCTTGATCTCCATGAGGGTGGTATTTACCTATAACATCACCCACTACCCTAGCGGATTTACGAAACGGTTTGCTCCAATCATAACCACCTTTATACATCGCATACAAAATTCTTCTGTGTACAGGCTTCAGTCCATCTCTAACATCGGGCAATGCTCTACTTACAATGACGCTCATAGCATAAGACAAATATGATGAGCTCATCTCTTGATGAACAAAAATTGGTTTTTGTGATATATTATTTTTTGATTGTTCTTTTTGCATTATATTTAAAAAGGAATTTCATCATCAAGATCAGAATTATCTTGTGACATTTCATCGTTAGGTAAGGCACTTTTTTCTTTGGGATTACCTTCTGTAACACTAGATCTATTTTTACTATCCAACATTGTAAGAGATGAATTGTAACCTTGAAGAACTATTTCGGTTGAATACTTGTCTTGGCCAGACTTTTCGTCTTTCCATTTTCTTGTAGACAATTGGCCTTCAACGTAAATGTTTGCCCCTTTTTTCAAATATTGTTGAACAACATTAACTAGGCCCTCGTTAAATATTACAATTCTATGCCATTCGGTTTTTTCTTTTCTCTCTCCACTAGATTTGTCTTTCCAACTTTGGCTAGTGGCTATACTAAGTCTTGCGACATTTTTTCCATTAACCATTTGTTTAATTTCAGGGTCAGCACCGAGACGACCTATTAATTGTACTTTATTTAAACTTCCAGCCATAATATTTTAGGTTTATTATAATGATTAAAAATAATTGTTAAAATAATATATCATATTTAAACAATAAATATAAGATCTATCTAATTGTGGTGTAAAAAAAGATGCTAAAAAAGATATTGATTAAAGGGGCTAAAGAGCACAATTTAAAAAACGTATCGTTAGAAATACCAAAAGAGAAAATGATAGTGATCACAGGCCTTTCTGGCTCTGGAAAGTCATCACTTGCATTTGACACAATATATGCAGAAGGCCAAAGACGTTACGTAGAAAGTCTTTCGGCATATGCTCGCCAATTTTTAGATAAAATGAAGAAACCCAATGTGGATTTAATTGAAGGATTGAGTCCAGCCATTTCTATAGAACAAAAAAATGCTCCGAAAAACCCAAGATCAACTGTGGCTACAGTAACCGAGATATATGATTATATGAGAGTATTATTTGCAAGAGTTGGAATTCCCTATTCTCCATTTACAGGAAAACCTATCGTGTCGCAATCTGTCAGTGAAATGGTAGATAAAGTTAAGACGCTTCCAAAAAACTGTACAATTTTTTTACTATCACCTGTGGTTAGAGGAAGAAAGGGTGAATATAAAAAAGATATATTAAATTATAAAAAAAGAGGTTTTCAAAAAATAAAAGTAGATGGAAAATATTATGATATAAACGATTTTCCAGATTTAAATAAAAAAGTTAAACATGATATTTCGATCGTTGTAGACAGAATAGTTTTAAACTCTAAATTAGGTAATAGACTAGCAGATAGTATAGAGACTGCGCTTAACCTATCTAATGGTCTTTTAATAGCCGAATACGAAAATGAAACTATACCTAAAAAATTCAGAAAAAAAGAAACTATAATTTTTTCATCAAAATTTTCATGCCCAGAAAGCGGTTTTACAATTGAAGAAATTGAACCCAGATTATTTTCATTTAATAGTCCTTTTGGCGCATGTGAAGAGTGTGAAGGAATTGGTCATAATTTGAATGTTGATCCTAATTTAGTTGTTTCTGATAAAAATAAAACTATAGCTGACGGAGCAATAGAACCGTGGGCTAAATCAACTTCTTTGTATTATGCTCAAACTTTATCTTCATTGGCTAAACACTATAAATTTACACTTGATACACAATGGAAAAAGCTACCAAAAAAATACCAAGACATAATTCTTTATGGTTCAGATGATGAAGAAATTAAATTTTATTACGATGATGGATATGAAAAATATAACACAAAAAAAACCTTTGAAGGTGTGGTTAACAATCTAGAAAGAAGATATTTGGAAACTGATAGTGATTGGAAAAGAGACGAAATAGCTCAATATCAAAGTGAAAGCAACTGCGATAAATGCAAAGGTATGAGGTTAAAAGATGAAGCTTTGTGTGTAAAAATAAACAAACTAAACATAAGTGAAATCACGCAGTTCTCCATAGATAAATCTCAAAAATGGTTTGCAGATCTTGAAAATATTTTAACATTAAGAGAGAAAAAAATTGCACAACATATTCTTAAAGAAATAAATGAAAGATTGAATTTTTTATTAAACGTTGGTTTAAACTATTTAACATTATCAAGAGAGTCCGGAACTCTTTCAGGTGGTGAGTCTCAAAGAATAAGGTTGGCATCTCAAATAGGTTCAGGTCTAACAGGAGTTCTTTATGTTCTTGATGAACCATCAATTGGTTTGCATCAAAGAGACAATAAAAAACTTATAACTGCATTAAAAAAGTTAAGGGATTTAGGTAATACAGTTATAGTTGTCGAGCATGATATAGAAACTATGGAAAGTGCAGATCATATTATAGATTTGGGTCCAGAAGCTGGTTTAAATGGCGGTCATATTACTGCAGAAGGAAATTTAAAAAAAATTATAGAAACAGATGAAAGTATAACAGGAAATTATCTTTCTGGAAAAAAATATATACCGATTCCAAGAAAAAGAAGAGTCGCTAAAAATGGGAGATACTTGGAAATTCTCGGAGCAACGGGAAATAATCTACAAAATGCAAATTTAAAAGTTCCAACAGGAACTTTTACTTGTGTAACGGGAGTTTCAGGTAGTGGAAAATCTACCTTGGTTTTACAAACTCTCTACAACGCCCTTAATCTCACCTTAAATAAAAATAAATCTAGAAAATTGCCTAAGCCATTTAAAAATTACAAAGGTATTGAGCTTATTGATAAAGTCATTGATATAGATCAATCTCCAATAGGAAGAACGCCTAGATCTAACCCCGCAACATACACTGGTGCTTTTGGGCCAATGCGAGATTGGTTTGCAAATCTTCCTGAGTCTAAAACTCGAGGATATAAACCCGGAAGATATTCTTTCAATGTTAGAGGTGGAAGATGTGAAACTTGTGAGGGTGATGGCGTTATAACTTATGAAATGCATTTTTTACCTGATGTGTATATACCCTGTGATGCTTGTAAAGGAACAAGATACAATAGAGAAACTTTAGAAATCAAATTTAAAAACAAAAATATTGCAGATGTTCTAGATATGACTGTTGAGGAAGGATGTGTTTTTTTTAAGAATATCCCCACTATTCATTCAAAATTATTAACACTAAAACATGTTGGCTTAGGCTATATAAAAATTGGGCAACAAGCCACAACATTGTCAGGTGGAGAGGCGCAAAGAATTAAATTAGCTAAAGAACTTTCAAAAAGATCTACTGGAAGAACGCTTTATATTTTAGATGAACCTACCACGGGCCTTCACTCGCATGATATAAAAAAATTATTGGAAATATTACAGGCTTTTGTAAATACTGGTAATACTGTGGTTGTAATTGAACACAATTTAGATGTTATTAAAACAGCTGACTGGATAATTGATATGGGTCCCGAGGGTGGGGCCAAAGGTGGCAAAGTAATTGCTGAAGGATCACCAGAAAAAGTGGCAACAGTAGAAGGTAGTTATACAGGAAAATTTCTTAAAAACCTAATAAATGACAAAATGAAAAAGACTGCATAATAATTATTTTTGTGGTATAAATAATAATGGTAAGCATATTACAATCACTATCTAAAACTGTTCATCTATCGATTATTTTAGCAATTTTATTGTTTCTTGGATTGTTTTTTGCAGGTGGCGACTGGGCTTTTGATAGATTGTTTTGGAGCTGGTTGTTTAGATACTTACACGTATTAGCTGGAATTATGTGGATTGGCCTTTTATGGTATCTAAACTTCGTTCAAATACCAAGTATGCCAAAATTATCTGAAGAACAAAAACCCGCGATAATAAAAGTTATTGCTCCAGCAGTATTATTTTGGTTTAGATGGGCTGCTTTAGCAACAATTATTACTGGTTTAATCGTTGCCTACTTAAACGGCTATGTTCATGATGCAATGATTTTAGGAATAGGATCAGGTGGCAAAAATACAGCAATCGGCATTGGAATGTGGCTTGGTCTAATTATGGCTTTCAATGTATGGTTTATTATATGGCCAAACCAAAAAAAAGTTTTGGGTATTGTTGAATGTGCTCCAGAAGACAAACCAAAACATTTGAAAACAGCAACTATCACATCAAGAGTTAATACGCTTTTGTCCCTTCCAATGCTTTTGTCGATGGTTGTAGCTCAAAATCTTTACTAATTTTTTATATCGTCTTTATCTTTAGCAATTGTTTTATAAGTTACATTTAAATATTTCAAAATTGGGCTTGCAACAAAAATTGAAGAGTAAGTTCCTATTAAGACGCCAATAATCATTGCAAAAGAAAATCCTCTTAAAATTTCACCACCTAATATAAAAATTGACAATAAAGCTAATAAAGTTGTTACTGAAGTTATTATAGTTCTAGATAAAGTTTCGTTAATAGATATATTTGATATTTCCTTAATTTTAAAACTTGAGAACTTTGATAAATTTTCTCTTATCCTGTCATATATAACAACTGTATCGTTCATGGAATAACCCACTATTGTAAGAACAGCAGCAACTATAGATAAATTTATTTCCAAAGATAAAAGGGAAAACAAACCGATTGTAATCAGCACATCATGAAAAATGGCAATTATTGATCCAATACTAAATTGCCATTCAAATCGTACCCAAATATAAAATAGCATAGCGCCTAAAGCCAAAACAATTGCTAATATGCCTGAATTAAGTAGTTCAGAGCTGACTTTAGGGCCAACATTTTCAACTCTTCTAAAATTTACTTCTGTTTGAAGATCCTTGATAATTTTTTCCTTAATAGTTTTAATATTTATATTTTTATCAAATTGTTTTCTTTCAAATTTAATCAAATAATCTCCATCTTTACCAAACTCTTTCACATTGAGATCACCAAGATTTATATTTGAAAGTGAGGAACGAATATCTGAAATTTTAATCGAATTAGAAACCACCCTTAGCTCTATTAGAGTGCCACCCTTAAAATCAATACCAAAATTTAAACCCTTAAAAATTATTAAAATTAAACTTACAGTTACCATAAATAAGGATATTATATTGGCGGTTTTAAAATAATCAGTAAAATTATATTTTGTTGAGACTGTCATGCCAAAAGCTTTTTCTCTTTATTTTTTAAAACTATAATTGAACTTAAATGTCTTGATATAAAGTACGCTGAAAATAAAGTTGTAATTAAACCAATTGATAATGTAACAGCAAAACCTTTTATAGGACCTGAACCAAAAATAAATAGTATTATTGCTGCAATCAATGTTGTGATATTGGCGTCTAAAATAGTAACTATTGATCTTTTAAAACCTAGATCAAAAGCTTGTATGTTTGAGTTTTCTTTTTTTAGTTCTTCTTTTACTCGTTCAAAAATAAGAACGTTGGCATCAACAGCCATGCCCACTGTTAATATAATTCCAGCAATTCCTGGAAGAGTTAATGTTGCCTCTAAAAGAGTCAAAATTCCCATTAACATCAATAGATTAGAAATAAGAGAGATGTTAGCGATAATTCCAAAAAATTTATACTTAACTATCATAAATAGAATAACTAACGCAAAACCAACAATTAATGATAGTGAACCTGCATCTATTGAATCTTGACCAAGATCTGGTCCGACAGTTCTTTCTTCAACAATAGATAATGGTGCAGGTAAAGCTCCCGAACGAAGTAGAAGAGATAAATCAGTAGCTTCCTGAAAAGTAAAGCTGCCTGATATAACTCCTTTACCTCCAGTTATGGAATCTTGTATAACAGGGGCGCTAATGGCTTCATTATCAAGAATTATAGCAATTTTCTTTCCAATATTTTTTGAAGTAGCTTGACCAAATCTTTTTGCCCCTAGCCTATCTAAAGTAAAAGTTACTATAGGTTGATTATTTAAATTATCATATTTAGGCTGTGCATCGATTAAATTCGATCCACTTAAGATAACCCTTTTACTTACAATAATATCTTCACCTGTGTCATTAAGATTGAAAGTTTCACTTCCAAAATCACTTTTTTCATCTGTAACTAATCTAAAACTTAATTGTGCAGTTTTACCTAATAGATCTTTAATTCTCTCAGGGTTTTTTACGCCCGGCAATTCAACTAAAATACGATTACTGCCCCTTTTTAAAATAGATGGTTCTTTAGTTCCAATTTCATCAATTCTTCTTCTCACAATCTCAATTGATTGATCTACAGCAGCTGAACGTAAATTTAAAACACCGTGTTTCGATAACTTTATTTTAATTTCATTTTTAACAAATTCATAATCTAGCTCGAAAGCATTAAATTTTGTTAAAAAAAGATTAATATCGTTATTCTTGTCATTAAATAATTTCTCGAATTTATTATTATTTAAATTATCAATATTAAAGATAATCACGTTGTCATTAATAGAAAAGTTTTTAAAAATAATGTTATTTTCTATTAATTTTTTTTTCAAAGGAATGACTTTGGATTGAATATGTCTTTTCTCAAGAGGTGAGCTATCAACTTCTAAAAGTAGATAAGAGCCTCCCTGTAAATCTAAACCTAAATTTATTTTTTTTTTAATAAAAAAATTATCTGATTGTTTGAAATTTAAAAAAGAGAAAAAACTTACGATAATAAAAGTCAAATAAACAACGACTATTTTTGTCTTTGAAAAATTTAACACGGAGAATTATTTCTTAACTTCTTTCTTCAGAAGACCTTGAACTGTATTTTTAATAATTTGAACTTTTACACCATCTGAAATGACAACCTCTATTCTATCATCTTCCATAACTCTTTCAACTTTGCCAATGATTCCACCGGAAGAAATAATTTCATCCCCTCTTTTTAAATTTTGAACCATATTTCTATGTTCTTTAACTTTTTTTTGCTGCGGTCTAATTAAGAAAAAATAGAAAATAACAAAAATTAAAACTAAAGGAATAAATTGTGCAAATTGTGAGTTCATACTCTGGTAAATATATTAATAATTTTATTTAAACAACTTATTTTTAAAAAATTCTTATATTTTCTCCAAATTATTCATGTATGGCCTTAGTATATCCGGTATAGTTACGCTTCCGTCTGCATTTTGATAATTCTCCAATATAGCTATCAAAGTTCTCCCTATTGCCAGTCCTGAACCATTTAATGTTCCAAAAAAAACCGACTCTTTAGCTTCGTTCTTGTATTTGGCTCTCATCCTTCTTGATTGGAACTGACCACACGATGAGCAGCTTGATACTTCTCTATATTTTTTTTCCGATGGTATCCAAACTTCCAAATCTATAGTTTTTTCTGCACTGAAGCCCATATCACCGGTAGACAAAATAACAGACCTGTATGGAAGTTTTAATTTTTTAATATTTCCTCAGCACAATTCAACATTCTTAATAATTCTTTTTTACAATCATGTGGTTCAACAATGCTAACAAGTTCAACTTTATAAAACTGATGTTGTCTAAGCATTCCTTTTGTGTCCCTACCGTAGCTACCTGCTTCTTTTCTGAAGCAAGCGGTGGAAGCAACCAACCTAATTGGCAACGAACTTTTATTAAAAGATTTACTTTTAGCCATATTAGTAAGAACCACTTCTGCCGTAGGTATTAAAAATTTTCGATCTTTTGTATTATCAAGTTTAATTTCAAATTGGTCATTTTCAAATTTTGGTAATTGACCAGTTCCGTACATTGTCTCTTCGGAAACAATGAGGGGTGGGGATATTTCCTTATAGCCAAAATGTCTAATATGCGTATCGATCATAAAGTTAGATATTGCCCTTTCTAATTCGGCAAGTTTACCTTTTAGAAATACAAATCTTGTTCCAGAAACTTTTGTAGCTAGGTCAAAGTCCATGAGTTCCAAATTTTGACCAATTTCATAATGTGTTTTAATATCAAAGTTAAATTTAGGAATCTTACCAAAACTACCAATAATTTTATTTGAAGACTCATCTTTTCCAACAGGTACATCATCAAGAGCAATATTAGGTAAAAATCCTAATATTCTATTTATATCTTTTTTTAAACCGGTTAATTTTAATTCAAGTATCTCTATATCATTCGAAATTTTTTTAGAACTTTCAAATTGCCTTTTGTCTTTATTTTTTGAGATAATCTTCTTTTCTTGTTCAAGTTTTTCTTTTTTTTGAATAAATTCTCTAATTTTTTTATCCAAGTCCAATAATTCAATAAAATTAACCTTTATATTTCTTTCTAGAAATTTTTTTTTATAAAGTTCTAAATTTTCTCTTATAAATTTAACACTATGCATTATCTTTATTTTTTTCAGTTAATTTTACAGACAATATAGACAATTCATACAATATTAACAAAGGTATTGCCAAGCCAATTTGAGTAATAGGATCTGGTGGAGTTAATATTGCTGCAGCAGCAAAAATTATAACAATAAAATATCTTCTTCTTTCTTTTAAATATTTGGAGTCAATAGCCCCCACTCTTGCAAGAAGATTGAGTATCACTGGGAGTTGAAAACTTAAACCAAATGCAAAAATTAATCTCATAATCAATGATAAGTATTCATTTACCTTTGCTTCAAGTTGAATTGGTAAAGAATTTAAATGACCGCTTGTTTCAAAAGATAAAAAGAATTTTATTGCTAACGGCATCACAAGGTAATACACAAGCATGCCTCCTAGTAAAAATAAAACTGGAGTGGCTATTAAATAAGGAAGTAATGCCTTTTTCTCATTTTGGTACAGACCGGGTGCAATAAATTTCCATATTTGTGTGAGCAAAATTGGGCTGCCTAAAAAAATTGCAGAGAAAAAAGCTACTTTTAAATATGTTATAAAAGTTTCATGAAGAGCAGTGAATATAAGTCTTCTCTCGATACCGTCATCTTGAACCGCTTTTGCATATGGATCCACTAAAAAGTTGAAAATACTTTCTGCAAAAATATAGCCTATTATGAATATTACAAAAATGAATATTAATGACTTGATAAGTCTAGATCTCAATTCAGAAAGATGGCCTACAAAAGTATTTGGATCGGTTTTTTTTTCACTCATCTTTTTCTTTTGCCTTATTGGTTTCTTTAGAATACTTTTTTTCTATAGGCACTTCCTCATCAACAACTTCGTTGACTTTTTGTTGAATATCAGTGAAATATCTTTTGGTTGAACCTATCCAATTACCAATTTTTTTTAAAACTAATGGAAAATCCTTGGGACCAATGAACAATATAGCTACTAAAACAACTATTAGTAATTCAAACCATCCAATTTGTGGCATTATTAATTAGTTATTTTTAGAGTTAGAATCTTCGTCTTTTTTATTATCAATAGAACTATCTTCAGAGGACATGCCTTTTTTGAAACTTTTTATACCTTTAGCCACATCTCCCATTAAACTTGAAATTTTTCCTCTACCAAATAATAGCACAACCAAAACGACTACTATTGCAATTTGCCAAAAACTTATACCCATACATTGATACTATACAAAAAAAACAATTAAATAAATATATTTATTCTTCTGTTTTTGGGGTCTCTTTTAAAGCTTGGTCGATTTCTGAATATATATTATCTTTTTTCTCGCTAGATTGCTCTTTAAAAAATTTACCTGTTCCAAAAATAGATGAGTCCACAGAAGAACTATCTATAAGACCTGCAGATCCCAGTTCTTCAACAGTTGGTAAATCAGACAATTTTTGAATATTGAAATGGGTTAAGAAAACGTCAGTAGTGACATATTGCAATGGTTTACCAGGCACATTTTTTCTACCAGAAGATCTGACCCAATCTAATTCCAACAGTGTTTCTAAAGTATTTGTTGCAAAAGCAACACCTCTTATTGACTCAATTTCTGAACGAGTAACAGGTTGGTGATAAACAATAATAGCTAGTGTTTCAATAGTGGCTTTTGATAATTTTTTTTGAGTGGATTTTTGTAATGACATTAATTTCGAAAGATTTGAAGCAGTTCTAAATGACCATTTGCCAGACAAACAAACCAAATTTATACCTCTGTCAGCGTAGTCGTTTTTTAATTTTTCAAGAATTTTTTTGATATCAGTATTAGTTCCTATTCTCTTTTCTATGGTATCAACATCTAATGGTTCATCAGATGCAAAAATAACTGCTTCGATTTCTCTTTCTAGTTTATTTTTTTTTTTAGGAAAGCTAATAACGTTATCTTTTTCTTTACTTTTATCCATTATAATCTATCTATTTTTTAATCTCATAGGAGTATGGGTTTCACTTTTAATAAATAAATCACTAAACAACTCACTTTGTTTAATATTTATTATACCATCTTTTGTTAATTCTAAGCTAGCTGCAAAAATTGCTGCAAGACCGGTTCTCTTGAGATTGTAAGATTTTCCATATGAACTAGGAATAAGTTCATCAATTTTTTTCCATTGATCAATAAGTTTCATGTTATCTTTAATCTGTTTTATACCTTCTTGAGTAGTCATGACGGGAAGCTTAGGTATATTAACTCTTTGAAACAAAGATTGGCTTTTAAAATTTGCGTATGTTTTCAATAATTCATAAATAGTTATTTTATAAAGAGAATTATTTTCTGATTTATGAATATTTTTAGTACCTCTATAAAAAATATCTCTACCAATTCTTTTTCTTTTTAAAAGTTGATCAGAAAGTAATCTAATTAATTCTAATTTTTTTAATTGTAATTTTAGTTTCTCGGCAATTTCAGTAGCTTTAAAATTATCATCATCATCTTCTGGTAAAAGTAATTTTGATTTAAGATAAGCTAACCATGTTGCCATCAGAAGATATTCAAAAGCAGTATCTAAATTTTTATCTTTAAATTTTTTTATAAACTCTAAAAAATGATTAGCCAGTATAGTTATCGAAATTTTTGTTAAATCAACTTTTTGATTTTTAGCCAATTCTAAAAGTGTCTCAAGTGGGCCGGAATAATTTGGAATTTCAATAGAAATTTCTTTATGAATTGGCGACTCCATTATTTAATTTTATCTTAAAAATTTATAGAATTGTGATGTTTTTTTTGTTGTAAAACTGTCTATTTTTTTCATATTTTTTAATAAAACTGATGATTCTTTTATATTTCCTCCACAATATAGCGCAAGATTGCATCCTGATCGAATGGCTTTGTGAGCATTAAATATGATGTTTTTACCAAGTGCCTTCATAGATATGTCGTCAGATATTATTAAACCCTTAAAATTTAGCTTTTTTCTTATAATTCTATCAATCAATATTTCCGAATGAGTAGCGGGATTTGTAGGATCAATTTTTTTATAAATTATATGCGCGGTCATAACAAAATTAGATTTATTATTCTTGAATGTACTAAAGTCTTTGTTTAGTAATTTTTCTAAAGAATAATTAACTACAGATTTTTTATGATGAGTATCAAAACTTGAATAACCATGACCTGGTATGTGTTTTGATACGCTGCCAATTTTTTTACTCCTCAAAAAATCAATACAGATATTACCTAGAGATATAATTGTTTTTAAATGGTTTGAATAACTCCGATTACCTATAATTTTGTGTGCTTTTTTATGAATCACATCTAACACAGGTATAGTATTTATATTAACACCAGTTTTATTTAATATATTACATATAGAATTTAAATATTCTTTGTATAAATTTTCGCCTATAAACTTGTCGTTTTCAAAAAATTTTCCAAAATATCTTTGTGAAAAACCACTTGTATCAAAAATTCTAGAAAATCTAGAGACTCTACCACCTTCCTCATCAACAAGAATTGGGTAACAAGGATCTCTTAATAATTTCCTTATTTTAGTAGTTAGTTCTACTAATTGTTTAATACTTTTAATATTTCTTTTAAAAAGGATAACTCCCCAGGGTTTTTCATTAAAAATCAAACTACTTTCATCACGCGAAAGTGTAGTTCCCTTCAAACTTATTATTAAAGATTTTCTATTCATTAATATTTAACAAATCCCAATATTTTCTTTTCTTGTAATTTTTTTCTAAGACATTTTCAGAATTATAATCAATTATATTGGCGGTATCGTTATCAAGTATAGGTAAATTTGAATTTTTCTTAGTAATATTATTTTTAATATTGTAACGATTATCAATAATCATTGATATATGCTCCTGGGAAAAGTATTTTATAAAAATAAAGAAAAAAAATAAAAATACTAATAATAGTAAACAAATATTTATAAATTTTTTAAACATTACATTTTTTTGGGCAAAGAAACGCCTATGATCTTCATGCCATTTTCCAGGATAATTGATAAAAGTTGAAAGATTTTAAATGATAAAAATAAATTCATTTTATTATCTTTTATAAACTTTAAATTAGAATCTTCATTGCCCTTGCTCCAGTATGAATGAAAAATTGTTGCTATTTCGTATAAGTAAAAAGGAATTCTATGAGGTTCTAATTTTTTTGATGCTATTTTAATAACTTGGGGCCACTCTATAATTTTCCTTAAAAGTTTATATTCAAATTCATTTGGTGAAAAATTATCTATTTTAATTTTTGAGTACAAATCTACATTTAAAGTTCTAAATAAAGAGTTAATTCTAGCATAACAGTATTGTATATAAAAAATTGGGTTTTCTTTATTTTTTTCCAAAACCTTGTCAAAATCAAAATCTAATTCTACATCGTTGCTTCTGGTTAGCATGAAAAATCTCACAGAATCTTTCCCAACTTCATTGATTAATTCATTAACAGAAATAAATTCACCAGATCTTTTTGACATTTTATACGGCTGACCATTTTTATAAAGTTTAACAAGTTGGCTAATTTTACAAGTTAAAGTAATTTTTTCTTTTGAAAGTGCATTTACAGCTGCTTTAATTCTTTTAACGTATCCAGTATGGTCAGCACCAAGAACATTGATTAATTTGTCATATTTACGAGAAACTTTATCAGCATGGTATGCTAAATCATTCGCAAAATAAGTCCAAGAATTGTCATTTTTAGTTAATGCTCTATCAGTGTCGTCTCCAAAAAGCGTTGATTTAAAAATTAATTTTTTTGCTTTTGTCCAATTTTTTGCTTCCTCACCTTTTGGAGGATTTAAAAAACCATAATTAACTAATTTATTTTTTTTTAGTTTATCTATGGTCTTTGAAACCAATTTTCTACTAACTAAAGTGCTTTCAGAAAAAAAATTGTCATGTTTAACACCAAGATTTTTTAAATCAGTTTTAATTAAAATCATTGATTGTTTTAAAGATAAACTAATAAGTTTCTTTTTAATTTTATCAAAATTTAATACATTTATACTTGAATTAGTTTTTAAAATTTTACTTGCTATATCTTTAATATATTCACCCGGATATAATTCCATGTTTTTAGGAAATGCCTCTTTCATTTTAATTTCTCTTAAACGATAAAATACAGACTTAGCAAAAATATTAATTTGATTGCCGTAGTCATTAATATAATATTCTTTGGTTACTTTATTACCGTTAAATTTAAGAAGGTTAGATAATACGTCGCCAAGAATTGCTCCTCTACAATGTCCGACATGTAAGGGCCCGGTAGGATTTGCAGACACAAACTCAATATTAAATTTAGCGTTATTTTTTTTTGATCCGAATTTTTCCTTTTTAAGAAGGATGTCTTTAATAGTTTTTAACCATACTTCATTACTAAGTTTAATATTTAGAAAACCTGGACCAGCTACCTCTATCATTGAAAAATCTTTTACATTTTTTAATAAAATATCCTTAATAAGTTCAGAAATTTTAATTGGATCTGCATTGTTTTTTTTAGCAAGTATAAGAGCAACGTTAGATGAAAAATCAAAGTCAAATTTAGCAGGTGGGCTTTCCAAAATAGTACTTTTTAAATAATCGAGGTCCTTTATATTAATTTTTTTTTTATTTTTAATAATATTTTTTTTAATTATGTCTAAATAAGTTTCAAAAAGATTCATTTTAGTGAGTTATAAAGTTTTATTGCATATCTATCTGTCATTCCAGCAATAAAATCACATATACTTCTTTCCTTTAGTTGTTTTTCTTGAGTATTTTTTTTTAGAAACCTTGAGGGGTATTTGTTGATTCTTGAAAATAGGTATTTAATAATTTTTTTACCTCTATTTGTCTTGTTTAAAACCTTTGTGTGATTGTACATGTTTGTCTTCAAAAAAGATTTTATACCAGCGTCAAAAGTGATCATTCTATTAGAAAAATTCACTAGTTTAATTTTACATTTATAAACATCGTTTATAGATTTAACCTTATTATATCTTAAATTTTTTTTAGTTGTTATAACCACGTCCTTTACCATTTCATTGATAATTTCCCTAACAATCTGTCTTGAGATTAATTCATTTTGAAATTTATTTATTTTAATTCTATGTTTTTTTATAATTTTTGATATTACAGGAATGTGTAAAAGATTATTAATTTTAAATAATCTGGCTTTTAATCCATCCTCTAAATCATGACTATTATACGCGATGTCATCAGAAATAGATGCGATTTGGGCTTCCAAAGAGGGGTTTCTCTGAAAATTAATTTTACTTTTAAAAATATTATTACCAAGAATTTTTTCAAATTTACTAGAATTGATTACCGCGCCATTGTGTTTAATCAATCCGTCGAGAGTTTCTATAGATAAATTTAAACCATCAAATTTATAATATTTTTTTTCAATTAATGTAACAATTCTCAATGTTTGGATATTGTGATCAAATCCGCCAAAATTATTCATACATTCATTTAAAGCTTGTTCGCCTGCATGACCGAAAGGAGGGTGTCCTAAATCGTGGGCTAAACTTAATGTTTCACATAAATCTTCATTTAAATTGAAAATTTTTGCTAGTGTTCTTGCAATCTGAGATACTTCTAAAGAATGCGTAATTCTAGTTCTGTAATGATCGTCAGAGGTATTTACAAATACTTGGGTTTTGTGTTTTAATCTTCTGAAAGCTGTTGAGTGTATAATTCTGTCTCTGTCTCTTTGGTATGGCGTTCTTAATTTACTTATTTTTTCCTGAAAAACTCTGCCAATTGATTTTATTGGAACTGATAATTTAGAATATTCGTTTTTTTGCATAAGATGTGATAAATGTATATAATACATTATTTTATTAATATGACTAACAAAATAGAATTCACTAAGTCAGCTATAAAAGAAATTGAAAGAGTTACTTCCTCTCAATCAAAGAAAAGATATTTTCGAATATCAGTACAAGGTGGTGGTTGTTCCGGGTTCAAGTACAATTTCTCTTTTGACGATAAAATAAAAGTAAATGATAAAGTTTTTAACAGTACAATAATAGATAATGAGTCGCTTAAAATAATTGACGGCTCTATAGTTGACTTTAAAAAAGAACTTATAGGTAACTCTTTTGTAATTAAAAACCCCAAAGCAAGCTCGTCTTGCGGTTGTGGATTGTCTTTTTCAGTTTAATGATACTTGCATCGTGGAATGTAAATTCTGTTAGAGCCAGAATTTCAAATATATTGGATTATTTAAAAAAATCCAAGATTGACATACTAATGATGCAAGAAATTAAAACTGAAGAAAAAAACTTTCCATTTGAAGATTTTAAAAAAGCTGGTTATGAGTCTTATGTATTTGGTCAAAAAAGCTATAATGGTGTTGCGTTTGTAAGTAAGAAAAAAATTGAACTAATTGATACTGGTTTTATTAAAGATGAAAAGAAACAATCTAGAATAATAACTGCTGATATAGTCAATAAATCAGTAAAAATTAAGTTTATTAATATATATGTACCAAACGGTAATCCAATTAATACTGATAAATACTTGTACAAACAAAAATGGTTAGATTCTTTCATACAAGAAATAAAAAAATTATTAACAAAAAATAAAAATATAATCATCGGGGGCGATTTTAATATAATACCTGAAAAAATTGATGTTTATGATTATAAAAAATATGAAAATGATGCTTTATTTAAATTAGAAATTAGAAAAAAATATCAAGGATTAATTAATTTAGGCTTTCATGATATTTACAGGTACTTTAATAAAGATAAATCCGAATATACATTTTGGGACTACATGGCTGGCTCATGGCAAAAAAATAGTGGCTTAAGAATTGATCATTTTTTGGTTTCAAATAATCTTTTAGATAAAATAAAGGGAATTAATATAAATAAAAAACCTCGCGCTAAAGTCAAGCCTTCAGATCATACACCAATAGAACTTGAAATTATTTAACTCTTCCATAAAAATCTTGGAATCTTACAATGTCTGTCTCTTTTAAGATTAGACCTTTTTGAATTTCAAGAATTTTTACAGTTTTTTTGAAAGGATTTTCTATTCTATGAATTGCTCCTTTTGGAATATACATCGACTCATTTTTGAATTTTAAAGTCTTTTTCTTATTTAAAGTAATTATTGGCTTACCTTCTGTTATAAGCCAATGTTCAGATCTATGATAATGTTTTTGTAGACTTAATATTCCTTTAGATTTAACCTTTAATTCTTTAACTAAAAAATTCTTGCCTTTAAATAAATTGGTATAACTACCCCATGGTCTATAAAAAATATTCTTTTTATTAAAATATTTAGATTTATTCTTAACAAAAACTTTTGATATCTCTATCCAATTACCCAAATCTGACCAAGGGATATCTAATTTGAGAGCGTTGATATCATTTGATTTTTCAAGAATTGCATGATCAAAAGATTTTTCAACGCACTTATTAAAAGCATATTTATTTAAATGATAGGTATGTTTTCTATATTTTGATTTATCAACAGAAAGCTGACAGTTTTTTAATATATTCGGATGATATTTTTTAAAATTATTAATTATAGAGTCTTTTCTTAAAAAAAACATACCAGAGTTCCAATAACCATTTTTTTTTATTAATTGTTTAGCCTTTGATTGATTGGGTTTTTCAAAGAATTTTAATACTTTATTTGTATTATTTTTTAATTTTTTTGTTAAAAAATAACCATACTCACTAGATGGCCTCGTTGGTTTAATGCCAAAAATGAATATATTTTTATCATTTAATTTTGAGGAATTTTTTTTGATGGTGTTAATAAAAAAACTTTTTTTTTCTAATAAATGGTCAGCAGAAAAGTAAATTAAAGGTTGGTTGTAAGGAATATCACTAATTAAAGCTGTTGAAAGTACAGCTGGCGCTGTATTTTTTTTAATTGGCTCTAAAACTATTTTATACTTCTTTATTTTTGCTCTTTTTAATGACTTTTTAACCAGCGATAAATATTTATTATTTGTGCTTATAATTGGATAGTCAAAAATAGAATTTTTTACTCTTTCCAATGTTTTTTCCATTAAAGACCATCCGCCAAAATCTATAAATTGTTTTGGCTGATGATGTTTTCTATCTTCCCACAGTCTAGTACCTGCCCCACCGCATAAAATAACTGGTCTAATTTTCATTAAATATCAGCGTAACATTTAACTTCATTTTTAGCGCCAGGATGTGTTGATGCTCCTAGATAGGCCGGACCTACTGTTTGTGCATATTTCCAAAGTGTTCCGTTTCCGAAGTTAATTTTTTTTGGTTTCCATTTTCTTTTTCTTTTAGCCAATTCTTTTCTCGAAATATTTACGTTAATCGTTCCTTTTTTTGCATCAATGTGAATGACGTCACCATTTTTTAATAAAGCTATAGGTCCACCTATTGATGCCTCAGGTCCTACATGCCCAATACAAAAACCTCTTGTTGCACCAGAAAATCTTCCGTCAGTTATTAATGCAACTTTTTCACCCTTGCCTTGTCCGTAAATAGCTCCTGTTGTTTGAAGCATTTCTCTCATTCCCGGACCTCCTTTTGGACCTTCGTATCTGATAACTATAATATCTCCATCTTTATATTTTCTTTTTAAAACTGCTTTATACGCTGACTCCTCAGTATCAAAACATCTTGCTCTTCCAGTAAATTGAAGTTTTTTTAATCCTGCGACTTTTACAATTGCTCCATCAGGTGCAAGATTACCTTTTAATCCTACAACGCCACCATCATTTGATAAAGGGTTATTATATTTTTTCATAACTTTTTGTTTATTATTAAATTTGACTTTTTTTAAATTTTCTTTCATGGTCTTACCGGTAACCGTCATACAGTTTCCATGAATATATCCGCCATCTAACAAAGTTTTTAATAGCATAGGAACACCGCCGGCTTTCCACATATCTTTGGCAACGTATCTACCACCAGGTTTTAAATCTGCGAGGTAAGGTGTTTTTTTAAAAATTTTCGCAACATCCATTAAATCAAATTTAATTCCTATTTCATTTGCCAAAGCTGGTAAGTGTAATGCTGCATTAGTTGAACCTCCTGTGGCTGCAACTATAGTTGCTGCGTTCTCTAAAGATTTTCTTGTAACAATGTCTCTTGGTCTAATATTTTTTTTTAACAAATTCATAACTGCCTTACCACTTTGTAAAGCATATTTATCCCTCTGTCCGTATGGCGCTGGTGTTCCTGCAGAATAAGGTAAAGCTAGACCGATAGCTTCAGACACACATGCCATAGTATTTGCAGTAAATTGTCCTCCGCAAGCACCTGCACTAGGACAAGCTTTTAATTCTAATTTACGTAATGCATGCTCACTCATTTTACCTGAAGAATATTTGCCTACACCTTCAAAAACGTCTAAAACCGTCACATCTTTTCCGTTATATCTACCTGGAAGAATTGACCCGCCATATATGAATACACTTGGTACATTAAGTCTAAGCATTGCCATCATTAAGCCTGGTAAAGATTTATCACATCCCGCAACTCCTACTAATGCATCATAACAATGGCCTCTAACAGTCAATTCTGTTGAGTCAGCAATAACATCTCTTGATACCAAGGAGGATTTCATTCCCTCGTGCCCCATAGCAATACCATCAGTAACTGTAATAGTACAAAACTCTCTTGGCGTACCACCAGAAAATTTAACCCCTTTTTTAACTGACTGGGCCTGTCTCATTAGTGCAATATTACATGGAGCAGCTTCGTTCCATGTAGAAACAACACCAACAAAAGGTTTTGCTACATCTTTCTCGGTTTCGCCCATCGCATAATAAAAAGATCTTTGCGGAGCTTTATCTGCACCTAAAGATGTATGCCTGCTTGGTAATTTTTTTTTATTAAATTTTTTCATTTTAAACTTTTAATTGTTAAATTAATTTTATCCAAATCGTTTTTTAATTCATTATAAGTATTTTTTTCCTGTTCCACAATATGCTTTGGTGCTTTCTCAACGAAGCTCTTATTGTCCAATTTTTTACTTGCAATATCTAACTCCTTTGAAAATTTGCTTTTTTTCTTTAAAAGAGTGTCTTTTATTAGGCTAAGATCAACTGTCTTATCAAAGTAAATCTTAAATATTTCTCCGGCAACAACTAAAGTAGCAAATTCAGTATTTAAATCATTTGTATAAATTGAGTTAATTCGTCCTAGTTTTTTTAAAATAACTTCATTATTTAAAAAAAGATTTTGCTTACTTTTGCTTACACTTTTAATTGATATATCGACAAAAGATCCTGGACTTACATTTAATTCATTTTTGAAGGATCTTAGAACCGAAATGAGCTGTATTACTTGATTAACATTTGAAATTTCCTTTTCTTTTTTAACTTTGTTTTCCTTAATCCATGGAGCTAGCATTAAATACTTATTGTTTTGTGATGCTAGCTTATTTTTAAGCCACAGTTCTTCAGTAATAAATGGAATAAATGGATGTAAAAGAACCAGTATCTCCTTAAATACTAGACCGGATGTATTTCTAACTTCCTGGATATCTTTTTTATTTTTTGAAAACAATATAGTTTTAGAAAGCTCAAGATACCAGTCACAGTAACTATTCCACACAAATTTATAAATAACTTTAGAAGCTTCATCGAACCTATAGTTTTTAATACAATTTTCTACTAAATTTTTAGTATTAACAAGTTCAAAATATATCCATTTATTAATATTTAACTTAAGTTTCTTTGACTTTATTTGGCCTTTAAAATTACATTTGTTTAATTTTAAAAAATTGTTTGCATTCCATATTTTTGTTAAAAAGTTTCTGTAACCTTTTACTCGCTGTTCAGATAACTTAACGTCTCTGCCGGGTGAGGCCATAGACAATAAAGTAAATCTTAAAGCATCAGCGCTATAACTCTCGATTAGTGCTAACGGGTCAATAACATTTCCTTTGGACTTTGACATTTTTTGTCCCTTCTCATCTCTAACAAGTGCGTGTACATACACATCTTTAAATGGTTCTTTGTTTAAAAACTCCATGCCTAACATCATCATTCTAGCTACCCAAAAAAATATTATGTCAAAACCTGTAACCAAAACTGAGGTAGGATAAAATCTCCTTAAATAATAGTTTGATTTTGGCCATCCAAAAGTAGCAAATGGCCATAGACCTGAAGAAAACCATGTGTCTAATACATCTGGATCTCTGATTAATTTAACGTTTTTTTTATAAAACTTTTTTGCATCAAGTTTTGCTTTCCTCTCTTCTTCAGCAACAAAAATTTTTTTATCAGGACCATACCATGCTGGTATCTGATGACCCCACCATAGTTGTCTTGAAACACACCAAGGTTCAATATTATTCATCCATTGAAAATAAGTCTTAGACCAATTATCAGGAAAGAAATTTGTCTTTTTATTTTTTACTATTTTTTTTGCTTTAATAGAAAGTTTTTTTGCATCAACAAACCATTGTTCAGTTAAATAAGGTTCAATTATTGAATTTGACCTATCGCCATAAGGAACCTTATTTTTAATATTTTCCACTTTCTCTAAAATTTCTAATTCACTCATTTTTTCAACTATTTTTCTTCTTGCTTCAAATCTATCTAAACCCACATATTCGCTCGGAGCATTTTTGTTGATTTTTCCTTCTTCGGTGAAAATATTTATCCTATTTAAATTGTGTCTTAATCCAACATTAAAATCATTGAAATCATGTGCGGGCGTAATTTTAACTGCACCAGTGCCCTGTTCAGGATCTGCATATTCATCTTGAATAATTTTTAATTTTCTACCAACGATTGGTAATAAGGCATATTTGTTTTTCATATTATTATATCTTTTGTCTCTCGGGTTGACTGCAATTCCTGTGTCACCAAGCATAGTTTCTGGTCTTGTAGTAGCAATAACAATACAATCAGACGAGTTTTCTATTTGGTATTTAATATAATAAAGTTTTGAATTAACTTCTCTTTGATCGACTTCAAGGTCAGAGATAGCAGTTTTGAGTACCGTATCCCAATTCACAAGTTTTTTAGATTTATAGATTAATTTTTTTTTATATAGTTCTACAAACACTTTTAACACTGATTTAGATAAATTTTTGTCCATAGTAAAAGCATTTCTAGACCAATCACATGAGCATCCTAATTTTTTTAATTGATTGATAATTTTTCCACCATATTCATCTTTCCATTTCCACACCTTTTTTATGAATTTTTTTCTTCCTATTTTATTTTTATCAATATTTTTTGACTTAAGGTAATTTTCAACTAAAGCTTGGGTTGCTATACCAGCGTGGTCTGTTCCTGGCTGCCACAAAGTCTCAAAATTATTCATTCTATGATATCTGGCTAAAACATCTTGAAGTGAGTTGTTTAAAGCATGCCCCATATGGAGGCTTCCTGTTATATTGGGAGGCGGTATAACTATTGAAAAAGTTTTCTTATTTTTTTTAGGTTTGAATAACTTGTTTTTTTCCCAATAAGAATAGATTTTTTTCTCTACTTTTTTATGATTATATCTTTCAATGCTCATACCTATAAATATTAATAATATTTGTAAACTTCTAGCTTTATTTTTATGTATAAACCTATATTAATCTAAATATGGCCACGTGGCGGAATGGTTACGCAGAGGATTGCAAATCCTTTTATCCCAGTTCGATTCTGGGCGTGGCCTCCAGAAAATTTGCTTGTTAAAAATTTTATATAATATAAGAATATGAGTATCATTCCTCGGTAGCTCAGTTGGTAGAGCAGTTGACTGTTAATCAATTGGTCGCAGGTTCGAGTCCTGCCCGAGGAGCCAAAAAAAACTAAATTATTTCTTTTAGATTACCTGTATTTTTTAACATTGTAATTATTTTTTGCTTTTCGATTTCAGAAAGCTTTGAGAAAGTTTTGGCTAAAAATGAATAATTTAAATCTTCGACGTTTCCCGTATTTTCTGTATTTTCTACTTTATAATCAGGAAAATCATCGTAGAAATACGTTACTGGAACTTTTAAGAAATTAGCTAATTGCATTAATCTACTAGAACTTACACCATTAGTTCCTTTTTCATATTTTTGGATTTGTTGGAAGGTTACATTTATTGCATTTGCGACTTTAGTTTGGGTCAATCCCAGAGACAACCTTCGCATTCTTAGTTTTTTACCCAAGTGAATATTAAAATTTTCTTCCATCTCTGTTCGAATTCCCCTTTTAAAAAAACAAATTGAACACGAAAATTAACTAAGTGGCAACAGTAAATCTAACTTTTTTTTTGGGTCAAATAAGCCTTATTTTGCTAAAAAAAATGGGACAATAGTATTGACAAGAAAACTAATATTGCACCTTTTTTAATCTATATTCCCAGTTACCAATTTTATCATATGAACTTTTTAGCCAAAGAAGAGTTTTTTCATCATACCAAACATGAATATTTAATTTTTTTTTATCTAAAGGTTTGTCATTATCTGAAATAAAATGGAAATGAAGAGCCATATATTCGGATCCATTTATATTAATTTTTTTTTTTCCCAAAAAAATAACTTTCTGGGGCAATATTCTTCCAGAAATAGCGCTAATTTGTTTATTTTTTTTAATAATTTCATGATTCCACCAACTTCCAATGATTGAATCTTTGTTTTCTACGTTTCCTGTAAATGATGATCCGTTAATTTCATAAACAAGTGTGGTGTTGTTTAATTTTAAATTCACATACTTCGTTTTATCATTCTGTAAGGTTTTGGAGTTATAACTAACAAGCTGATTATTTTTATATTTCTCCTCTGTTCTTGTTTGATAATTCATTATTTCCAAACCAATTTTTGTTACTTTAAATTCACCTTCGCTAATAACGTGTAAAAAGTCAGATTTTTTGTTAAAATTAAACTTATGAAAGCCAATAATCTTGTTATTATGGAGAATGTCATACTCAAGGGATACCAAATCTTTATAATGCAGAGCATGGCTAGATGCTTTGCTATTAAAAAAAATTAAAAATAAAAAAATTATTATTAGATTTCTTTTCATTAATAAAAAAGAAAATTAGAGTATTTGACTTAAGAAAAGCTTTGTTCTTTCATTTTTAGGATTAGCAAAGAAATCAGAAGTTTTAGCTCTTTCTACTATCATTCCTTCATCCATAAAAACTACTTCATCAGCAACTTCCTTTGCAAAACCCATTTCGTGGGTAACTACTATCATTGTCATACCCGCTTTTGCTAAATTTACCATTGCGTCTAAAACTTCTTTAATCATTTCGGGATCAAGTGCGGATGTAGGCTCGTCAAATAGCATAATTTTTGGTTCCATACATAAAGCTCTAGCGAGAGCAGCTCTTTGTTGCTGTCCTCCCGACAACTGACCAGGAAATTTTGATGCTTGATCAGCAATCTGTACTTGTTCTAACTGTCTCATAGCTAATTCTTCAGCTTTTTTCTTTGGAGTTTTTTTTACCCAAATTGGAGCTAGTGTGCAATTATCTAAAATTGATAAATGTGGAAATAAGTTGAATTGTTGAAAAACCATACCAACTTCTGCTCTAATTTTTTCAATATCTTTTGTCTTTTCTGAAAGCTCATTGCCATCAACTATAATTTGTCCTTTTTGATGTTCCTCTAATCTGTTAATGCATCTAATCAGTGTCGATTTACCGGAACCAGAGGGGCCACATACTACAATTTTTTGTTTCTCACCAACTTCCAAATTTATATCTTTTAAAACTTGAAAGTCACCAAACCACTTATTCACTTCTTTCATTTGTATAATCGCTGACATAATTTCCTTATCTATCTGTTTTATATTTTAACTCTAAATATTGACTATATCTACTCATAGCATAACAAATTGCCCAAAATAATATAGATGCAAAAATATAGCCTTCCATGGCAAAACCAAGCCATTTAGGATTTGTTTTTGCCATTTGAAGCATTCCTACAACTTCAGATAAACCAACAACAAAAATTAAAGGAGTGTCTTTTACTAAAGCTAAAAATGTATTTGCAATACCTGGTATAACTAATTTTAAAGCTTGAGGTAAAATTACAAAAATTTGCATTCTCCAATATCCCATACCTAATGATTTGGCAGCATCATATTGTCCTCTGGGTAAAGCTTGCAATCCACCTCTTATAACTTCAGCTACGTAGGCTGCTTCAAAAAGTATAATCGCAGCAATAACTCTAATGAGTTTGTCAACAAATGCATCTGATGGCAGGAACATTGGGAACATTACTGAAGACATAAATAAAACTGTAATCAAAGGAACACCTCTCCAAAATTCTATATAACCAATTGAAATATATCTAATAACTGGAAGCTCAGATCTTCGTCCCAAAGCTAAAATCATTCCTAAGGGAAAACAAAAAATTAGTCCAAAAAATGAAACAATAAATGTTAAAGACAACCCTCCCCATGCATTAGTTTCAACCCACTCAAGACCAAAAGAACCTCCTGAAATTAAAAAATTAATAATAATAAATGCGATTATTGGGTAAAGAATTGCGTAATAAAAAGTGATATAATTCTTTAATTTACCCTTCATAAAATAACCTACAAATGCAAAAGCAATTAAAAAAATAAATGCAGTATTTATTCTCCAATGAAAGTCATTTGGATACATGCCGTAAATAAATCTTCTGAACCAAACTTTAATGTACGTCCAACAAGCGCCTTCTGAGGCTGCACAGGCTTCTTTGGTATCGCCTGATATAGTTGCTTCAAATATCATCCAATTTAGAGCAGGCGGTGTTGCCAAGAGAGTAAGAAATATAATTAAAAGAGTAAGTCCAGCGTTAAAGGGGTTATTGTTGACACTTTGATTGATTTTATCAATTATTTTATTACCTGAATATTCAAGTCTTATCATTTGTAATCCAACTAAACCGATGATCAAAGGAAGAAAGAGATTTAAAATGCCAGGTAAGAAAGTGGAAAAATTGAAGTTAAAAAAACTTCTTAAAACGACATCGAAAATACTTATTAAAATGAGAGTTAATCCTATGTATAAATAGGTTTGAAAATTATCTCTAGTTGGTTTTAAAATATTTATATTTGTCATTTTATTTTTCTTTAATTGCTATTCTTTTGTTATACCAATTCATTAAAATAGATATTGCTAAACTTAAGGATAAATAAGTTAGCATTGTAATTGAAACAATTTCTATTGCCCTACCTGTCTGCATTAATGCTGTTCCAGCAAAAACCAAAACTAAATCGGGATACGCTATGGCAGCGGCTAATGATGAATTTTTTGTTAAATTTAAATATTGATTGGTAGTTGGCGGAATAATAATTCTTAAAGCTTGAGGCATTATAACAAGTTTAAGTATTTGATTAGGGGTTAAACCTACTGAAGCGGCAGCCTCTTTCTGACCCTTGCTTATTCCTTGAATACCAGCTCTTACACATTCAGCAACAAAAGTAGCTGTATACAAAGATAGAGCCAATACCAATGCCAATAGCTCAGGAGGAACACTTATACCATCGGCGTATATAAAAGATGTTTTAGACAATTGTTTTAAAACTGGTAATGCAACTTCTAATTGAACCATTCCAGTTATTAATGTTAAAGCAGGCAATATTACTAATAAGGAAACAGAAATTAAAAATACCGGAAGTTGTTGACCTTTTTCCTCTTGTAATTTTTTTGCATAATTTTTTATAATTACTATAGAAATTATAGCTGCTAAAATTGAGTAAAATAAAATATCAAAATTTTCCCAAATCAAACGTGGTATATAATAACCTTTAACTGTTAAATAAGTTACGCCAAAAAGAGGCTCTGTATTTTCGGGTAAAGGCAAAGCTCTTAAAGCAGCATAATACCAGAAAAAAATTTGTAATAATAAAGGGACATTTCTAAAAAATTCAACATACCAGGCTGCAGTATTTCTTATTAAGTAATTTGGTGACAACCTTGCAACTCCAACGATAACACCAATTATCGTACAAAAGATAATGCCTAATACAGAAACTAAAATTGTGTTTAAAAGACCAACTAAATATGCTCGAGCATATGAATGAGAACCATCATATTCGATAAGTGAAAACTGTACATCAAAAGAGGACTCTTGGCCTAAAAAACCATACCCGAAATCAATACCCCTCTCATCCATGTTTAACTGAGCATTAATTGTGAAAAAACCAATAACTGCTAATACAAATAACAGTGTTAATAATTGAGGAATAATATTTTTAAGTCTGTGATTCATCGATTGTTATGTATAAAAAAAAGGGCCAGATAAATCTAGCCCTTTCTTTTTAATATTATTAATAAGCAATTATCTTGCTGGTGGAACGTAAAGTATACCACCCTTAGTCCAAAGTTGGTTTGGACCTCTGTCTGGTAAAATACCAGTGTCAGCTATATTTCTTTTGTAGCTTTCACCATAGTTACCAACTTGCTTGATAATTCTTAAGCTCCAGTCGTTGTCTAGACCGAATGCAGCACCTAATTCACCCTCAGCACCAACTAATCTTTTAATTGCTGGATTTTCTGAAGACTTCATGCTGTCAGCGTTAGCAGATGTTATACCGTACTCTTCTGCTTCGATCATAACGTTTAGTGACCATCTAACTATGTCTTCCCATACAGAATCACCTTGTCTTACAACAGGTCCTAATGGTTCTTTAGATATAGTTTCAGGTAATACAATATGATCATCTGGTTTGCTCAATTTTGTTCTTTGAGCAGCTAAACCTGATTTATCAGTTGTGTATGTATCACATCTTCCTGCATCATATGCAGCTACGACTTCGTCAGCTTTTTCAAAAGCAACAGGCTCATATTTAATTCCTTTAGAATTAAAAAAGTCTCTCATGTTAAGCTCAGTTGTTGTACCAATATTGGTACAAGCAGAGATACCACTTTTGAATTGGCTCGTAGATGTAATTCCAGAGCTTTTTCTAACCATGAAACCTTGTCCATCATAGAAATTTACACCAACAAAAGTTAAACCAATGTCAGCATCTCTAGATAATGTCCAAGTTGTGTTTCTTGATAAGACATCAATCTCACCAGATGTTAATGCAGTAAATCTTTCTTTTGCACTTAAAGGATAGAATTTAACTTTTCCAGAATCCCCTAGTGTAGCAGCCGCAACTGCTCTGCATAAATCTACGTCAACGCCTGTCCAATTTCCTGATGCATCAGCATTAGAAAAACCTGGAAGACCTTGTGAAACACCACATCTTACAAAACCCATCTTTTGAGTCTTTTTAAGAGTTTTTGATTTTTTTGCAGCAAATGCACCAGTTTCGAAACTAACTAATAGTGCAATTGAGGTAAGCAAATAAACCAAATGTTTTAATGTTCTTCGCATTATTTTCCCCTTTTTATTGTTAACAATAAATTACAATTTCATGTAATTTTTTTTTAGTATCTTTTATTAAACTTCTATGATCAAGTTGTTTGAGCGCGTCTGATAATGACACATGGTGAAAATGGGTATTTTTTAACACTTTATATTCTTAATATAAAATTTTTATAACTATATTTAGATATATACCCGCTATAAGAGAAAGTATTATTATTCAAGCTCGATTGTACTTGGTGGTTTAGAAGTAATATCAAAAACAACTCTATTAATTCCGGTAATTGAATTAATAATCTTGTTCGAAATCATTTGTAAAAAAGATTTCTTAAAAAAATAAAAATCAGCCGTCATTCCATCTTCAGAAGTAATAGCTCTTAAAAGACAAATATATTCATAAGTTCTACCGTCACCCATAACACCAACGGTTTTGACTGGCAATAATGCTGCGTATGCTTGCCAAATCTTATTATATAAATTGTGTTTTTTTAATTCATTGATAAAAATAAAGTCAGCTTCTTTAACTATCTGAATTTTATGCGAATTAATATTACCTGGTATTCTAATGGCCAATCCAGGACCAGGAAATGGGTGTCTACCAATTATTTCTTTCGGCAAAGAAAGTTTCAATCCTAAGCGCCTAACCTCATCTTTAAACAAAAATTTAAGAGGTTCTAATAATTTAAGTTTCATTTTTTTTGGTAAACCCCCAACATTATGATGAGATTTTATCTTTGAGGTAGGACTTCCGGTAACTGATTTGCTTTCAATGAGGTCAGGGTAAAGAGTGCCCTGCGCCAGAAATTTAATATTTTTCATTTTTTTCATCTGTTTTTCAAATATTTTGATAAATAGATGGCCTATAATTTTTCTTTTTTTTTCAGGTTCTGTAATATTTTGTAATTTTTTAATGAAGATCTTTGAGGCATTAACGTAGATAAGATTTAATTTTAATTTCTTTTTAAAAGTTTTAATAATTTCATTTTCTTCATTTTTTCTTAGAAATCCAGTATTTACGAATATGCATATTAATTTATTTCCAATAGCTTTTTTTAAAAGTATTGATAAAACACTACTATCAACTCCTCCGGACAAAGCACAAATGACTCTATTGTTTCCAACATTAGATCTAATATTTTTAATTAAAAATTCTTTCTGTTTGCTAGTATGCCAAATTTTTTTAATTTTACAGACTTTGAAAATGAAATTTTTGATTAATAATTTACCTTTTACTGTATGTGTAACTTCGGGATGGAATTGAACACCGTAGTACTTTAATTTTTCATTAGCTATAATTGCGTGTTTTGAGTTATCACTATAAGCAATTGTTTTAAATCCTTTGGGAACCTTATCAACAATATCTTGGTGACTCATCCATACTATTGAAGAATTTTTATTAAAAAAATTTTTTGTAATAAGGCAATTATTTTTTTTTGAAATTATTGCTCTACCAAATTCTCTTTTTTTTGAGATTTTTATTTTGCCTCCAAACCTTTTGGCTAATATTTGGTGACCATAACAAATGCCAAGAACAGGTAATTTAGTTTTTATAATAATTTCGTTAAGCTTTATTCCTTTATTTGTTGTTATAGTAAGAGGTCCGCCTGATAAAATTATTCCTTTAATAGTTTTATAATCTTTTAATTTAGAAAGTTTTTTTGAATTTACAATTTCTGAATAAACACCAAGTTCTCTTATTTTTCTAGCAACAAGTTGAGTAAATTGTGAGCCAAAATCTACAATTAAAATTTTTTCTATTTCTTTAGGTCCCATCTTTTTTTATCTCATAGACATTATGAACCATACTTTCATAAAATCCTGCTTTAGTAATTTTAACAAAATCTCCTTTTTTCTTCAGATCGTTAATTGTTTTTGCACCTAAATAACCCATTGAGGATCTCAAGCCTCCAACTAAATTATAAATTATTTTATTAACCGGACCTTTGTATTCCACAATTCCTTCAACACCTTCTGGTACAAATTTAGATAAGTCTTTAAATTTTTTTTGATAATAACGATCAGCAGAACCATAAGACATAGCGCCAACAGAACCCATTCCTCTAAAATTTTTAAATAATTTACCTTTTTTTTTGAAAACTTTACCTGGTGACTCGTCTGTTCCTGAAAACAAAGATCCAATCATAATTGCATCAGCACCAGCTGCGATAGCTTTTGCAAGATCACCTGAAAATTTAATTCCTCCATCTGATATGATTTTTGTTTTGCGTCTTTTTAGAGCATTTTTAACATCTATTACCGCACTTAACTGCGGAACACCTATTCCGGCAACAAGTCTAGTGGTACAAATAGATCCGGGTCCAATACCTACCTTTACAATGTCAACTCCACTATCAGCTAAAAATTTAGCTGCTTTACCTGTAGCTATATTTCCTGCACATAAAAGACAATTTTTAATTTTTTTTTTTATCTTATTAATAGCTTTTAAAACTTTCATTGTATGGCCGTGCGCTGTATCAATAATTATCAAATCAACATTTGCATTATTTAGTTCAATTGCTCGTTCAATATCTGTATCTGAAACACCAATGGCTGCGCCTACTAGATTTTTTGTTTTTTTAACTTTAATCACCTCTTTAACTTGGTCTCTAATAGAAAGATTTCTATGAATAATTCCAAGACCTCCAGCTTGTGACATGGAAATTGCCATTGAGGATTCGGTTACAGTATCCATTGCTGAAGAAATTAATGGAATTTTTAATACTAATTTTTTTGAAAGACTTGTGCTGGTAGAAGTTTCAGAGGGAAGAACAGAAGAGTATTGAGGTTTAAGTGCAACATCATCAAAAGTTAACGAATCTTTTATAGACCCCATGTTTAAATATATGTTTTTTTCTTAATAATCCAAGAGAATTTATGGCGCGCCCTGGAGGATTCGAACCTCCGACCCTCGGTTTAGAAAACCGATGCTCTATCCAGCTGAGCTAAGGGCGCAAAAGATAATCATATATTTACTTAAAAACACACCAAGTGGTCAATAAAAATTGGTGTTTTTATTCCAAATTTTTCAGCTTTTTCATGCTGATGAATATGGTGAGAATGAACAAAAACTGGTATTTCCTCATGATTTTTAGTCTTTAATGTATAAATAAAGTTTGTACCTCTAAACTTTCTATCAACAACTTCTAATTTTAATTTACTTTGATCATCGTGTCTTAAATCCTCTGGTTGCAATAATAATTTAACGTTGGATCCTACTGCAAAATTGTTAACTAGTTTACCCCTAATTTCTCCTAATACTGGATGACTCAAACTATGAACAGCGCAATCAGTTTCTACAACTTTAACATCAACAAAAACTCCCCTATTTAAAAATTTTGCAACATCTAATGAATTGGGCTCGTGGTGAATATTGTAAGGTACGTCATATTGTTTCAATGATTGGTCTAATAGTATTCCACATTTGTCAGCAAGAAAAAAAGCTTCGTGAGAGTCATGTGTTACAATTATTGTTGTTATATTAAATGTTTTTAGAATATCCTTAATTCTCTTTTGTAATTCTTCTTTTAGACTGGTGTCTATATTAGCAAATGGTTCATCTAACAGAAGTAGATCCGGTCTTGAAAGTAAAGATCTAGCAAGAGATACCCTTTGTGCTTCACCAGCGCTAATTTGATGAGGATATTTATCTCTAATGTCTTCTAAATGGAGAATCTTAATTAAATCTTTGTCAGAATAATTGAATTTTGATCCATTTTTTCTTTTTGCTCCAATGTTAATGTTGTCAATTACATTAAAATGAGGAAATAAAGAATTGTCCTGAAAACACATTGCAATATTTCTTTTTTCTGGAGGTAAACTATATTTATTAGACGATATAATATTTCCTTTAAGTTTAATTTCTCCAAATTTAAGATCTTGGAGACCAGCAATAGTTCTTAAAATTGTTGTTTTTCCAACACCGGATGGTCCAAGTAGACATACAATTTCTCCTTTATTTTTAATTTTAAATGTAACATTGCTTACTTTATTTTTTTCACTAGCAATAAAAGTTGCGTTATTTATTTCTAGAAAATTAGATGTCATTAAATTAACAATATAACTTTATTTTTCGGAAAGTATATATTTAGAAATTAATAATATAAACACACTTGCCCAAATAATCAGACATAATGAGGGAAAAGCCGCAGCCTCTAACAAATCTTGTGCGGCATATGAATATGCCTTTGTTGCAAATGTCTCAAAATTAAAGGGACGAAGAATAAGAGTGATGGGTAGTTCCTTTATTATTTCAAGAGCGATAAGTACGCCTACTAACAAAATATTAGTTTTAAGATAAGGTAAATGAATATTGGTAAATGTTTTTAATTTTGAATATCCTAATAAATAAGCATTTTCATCAATTGAATTATTTATTTTTGAATACCCGGATTTGATTCCATTAAATGAAAGTGAAAAAAATCTTACAAAATATGCAATAACAAGGCCGAGTGTTGACCCAATAAATACATTCTTAAAACCACCAAATGCAAATACCGAACTTAATAAATCGCTAAACCATGAAATAAATGTAATAAATGCTACAGCTAAAATTATACCAGGCAATGCATAACCGGATATTGAAAAAGTAGATAGGTAACTTATTAGTTTACTTTTTGAAACTCTGTTTCCGTAATTGCTCATAAATGAAAAGGTAATTAAGAAAATACTAGATAAAAAAACTAATAATATAGTGTTAATGTTAAGCGACCAAAAATCTATATCTTGAAAGTATTTAGGAAATTTTATTGTCCAATATGTCATCTGTGATACTGGAAAAACAAAACTACAAAAAAATAAAGTAAAACAAAAAAATGATGCAAAAAAGGATATGCTCCCCTTTAGATTAATTTTGGGAATTGCTTTGTTGCCTTTCGAATTCTGATGGTACTTTGCACCCTTTCTAGACAAATTTTCAATAATAAACAAAAGTAAGACAAAAAGTAACAAAACTAATGAAAGTTGGTTTGCTGTTGCAAGATCGTCGAATGATATCCAAGCATTATAAATAGCTGTAGTTAAAGTAGAAATACTAAAAAAATCAACAGTACCAAAATCAGATAATGTTTCCATTGCAACAAGAGATAACCCAACTACTATTGCGGGTCTTGCAGATGGTAATATAATTTTAAAAAAGTTTTCTTTCGTTGATAAGCCTAAATTTTTTCCTACCTCTATAAGATTATGAGACTGAAATATAAATGATGCTCTTGTTAATACATATACATATCCAAATAAAGAAAAAGAAATTGAAAATATTGATCCGATTAATCCATCAAATTTAGGTATATATTTATTATAATCACCTTCACCAAAAAAAAATGTTAATATTGTAAATGCGGTTCCATAATTTTCAAAAAAAGCAACTAACGAATAAGCATAAATATATGCTGGAACTGCGAAAGATAAAATTAAAGCCCATTTAAAAAAATTTACACCTGGAAAGTTATAAAATGATACAAAATATGCCGCAATTACTCCAAAAACAAAAGTTAAAAATAAAACGCCTGATAAAAGTATAAAAGAATTGCTTACATATCTTAAAAGCAATGTGTCCTTTAAAAGATCAAAATAATTTCCCGTGGTTTCAAAAAAACTAAGAAAAACCGTTACTATTGGTATAGCGACCAACAACGGTACTAAAAATGAAAATATTAACCAAAAATTTATTCTGTTACTCAATTCTCCTCCTAAATTTAGTCCCCGGAGGAGTCCAGGGACTAAACTATTCTATTATAAAAATTACCAACCAGCTTCGTTCATTACTTTCAAAGCTTTGGCTTGTAGTTTTCCATAATTAGAAACTTTTGTTTTTAGATCTTGTTTAAAATCTAAACCAAACTGTGCAATTAATTTATTTGCTTTCACTCCAGGTATCATCGGATACTCGAAAGTGTTGTTAACAATATGCTGTTGAGCTTCCGGGGTTAAAAGAAACTCTAACAATTTAACTGCATTAGCTTTATTAGGGGCATGCTTTAATATTCCGCCACCACTAATATTCATATGTGTGCCTCTACCATCTTGGTTAGGAAAAAAAGGTTTAACTTTTTTTGCTGCAGCTTGTTGCTCAGCGCCTTTGCTTCCAGATAGCATTAAAGCTAGATAATAAGTATTTGCCACTGCCCAATCAGCTTCTCCAGCAGCAACAGCTAATATCTGTGCTCTGTCGTTACCAGTTGGTTTTCTAGCAAAATTATTTACCATACCCTTTGCCCAAGCTGCTGTTTTCTTTTCACCATTATTCTTAATTAGTGAAGCAACTAAAGACTGGTTGTAAATATTACTTGATTTTCTTATTACTACTCTACCTTTATATTTTGGGTCTGCTAAATCTTCATAGCTCATATTCCACGAAGGATTTACAGTTTTTGGATTGTAATAGATTATTCTTGCTCTTTTAGCAATTCCAACCCAATAAGGTGATCTAAAAATAGCAGGTACAACTTTTTTTATAGCTGCCGAACTTGCTCCTTTTTGAAACATTCCTTCAGCTTGAAAAGCTCCTAATCTTCCAGCATCTGCAGTAATATATATATCTGCTTTGCTGTCTTTCCCTTCTTCTTTGATTCTTTTTTGTAATGCTTTATCTTTTCCAGACACAACATTTACTTTTATTCCAGTTTTTGCTGTAAATTTTTCATAAAGCTGAACATCAGAATCATAGTGTCTTGCACTAAAAACGTTAACTTCATTTGCGAATAATGCGTTTGAAACAAACATTAGTGCTAATATGCTTATAATTATTTTTCTCATTATGCCCCTTTTGATAACTATTATCACATAATTGATAATGATTATCAATGACAAATAGGTCGCATACCCTACGATTTCAGTAGGAATAGTGAGTAATATTTACTTTTATCAAGCCAATAATTAACTGGGCTCCAACCTGATAATTTAGAAAGAGAACTAAAAGATTTTATTGTGTACTTATTAGATACTTCAACTTGGATTTTTTCATTTTTTTTTAATTTAAATTTTTTTTGGTTTAAATAAAAAGACTGTCTTATTTTACTAACAATAAAACCCTGTATTGATTTAAGTTTAGTATTGTATTTTCCAACGTAATAAAAATTCTTTTTGTTGAGTTTTGCATTAAAAGATTTATTAATAATATTTATTAAATTCATACTAAATTTTGATGTATAACCTTTTCTGTCGTTATAAGCTCGCTCTAAAATTACTTTACTTTTAATCAAATCAACTCCAACAAATAAGAAATTATTTTTTCCAATATTCTTTTTAATTTTTTTTAAAAAAGAAATTTCTTCTTTGTTGTGAAAGTTTCCAATTGACGATCCAAGAAAAAAAAATATTTTAGTTGTATTTTTAAGAGTTGGAATTTTAAACTTTTTAGAATAGTCAGCTTTAACCGGGATTGTTTTAATAAATGGAAACTTCTTTTTTAACTTCTTTGTTGAATTTTTAATAAAATCGTAAGATATATCTATTGGTACATAAAATTTAACTTGTTTATTAATTATAATACTAATTTTATTTATAGCGCCACTGCCTATTTCAACGTAAGATAACTTTCCTTTAAATAATTTTTTAATTTTTGGAGCAATTTTTCTAAGAATTTCTTTTTCTTTTCTCGTGGGGTAATAGTCTTTTTGTTGGGTAATTTTTTCGAATAATTTACTTCCACGAAAATCATAATGATATTTTGATAAAATTATTTTGTTTTTTTTCGATAGCGTTCTTATCAGATCTCTTTTGAAAGTCACTTTTAAGAATTATCTCTAGTATTGGCGTTATAAGATTGAGTAAATGGAATAGGAACAACTGTAGCTTGAACGGGCTTATTAGAATATTTTTTTGGCAGATGAACTTTATATTTTTTTCCAAAATTACCAATTGGAAAACCAGTTTTACTTAAATTTCCTTCATAGGGAACATATCCCATTGCTATATTTGTACCTTTTTCAGGATGATACCAGGGTGATGTTATGAAACCGACAGGTTTTCCACCTTTCTCGTTTGAAATAAGCCAAAAATCATTTGCATAATCCTCAATAGGTTTCCCACCAAGCTCCATTCCAACCAGTTGAAGCTTGTAAGGTTTTTCTCCGTTTTTAATCTGATTTTTCATATTTTCTAAAGCTTCTTTTCCAACATAATCATTTTGTTTATTCCACTCGCCTTTACCTGATAAAGAAACTTGATAGCCCAAATTACATTGGAAAGGATTGTGTTCATGATCCAAATCTTGACCCCAAGACAAAATTCCTGCCTGAATTCTTCTATGGTGAGCAGGCGCTATAACCATTAATTTATGTTTTTTTCCAGTTTTTAGAACGGTATTCCACATATCTTCAGCGTATAAAGTTGCATTTCTTAGATAAATTTCATAACCAGCTTCACCAGAAAATCCAGATTGAGATATAACACAGTCTCTTCCACCGATTTTGGCCTTAGCTAATCCATAGAACGGAATATTATCCATATCTACTTGATTACCAACCAAATCTTTCATTAAAGCTTTTGATTTGGGTCCTTGTATTTGAACTGGACAACAGTCTATTTCATCAATTTCAACATTGAATCTTTTATCTGCGTTTACACCTTGTAAATACAGACCGATATCAGAATCTGATAAACTGAACCAAAATTCGTCGGTTTCAACTCTTAACAAAACTGGGTCATTTAGTACTCCGCCTTTGTAATTACAAAGAATAACGTATCGGGCACGCATTGTTGATATTTTTGTTGCGTCACGAGTAATTACATAATCTACAAATTTTTCTGCGTCCGGACCTTTTACTCGAATTTGTCTTTCAACTGCTACATTCCACATTGTTACATGATTTTTTATAGCCTTATATTCTACCATTGCTCCACCTTTTTCAGGTCTGACATAACCTCTAGGATGGTAAACTCGATTATAAACTGTTGCTCTCCAACATCCCGCTTTCATTGATAAGTGCCAATAGGGAGATTTTCTTACCCTTGTTGAAATAAGCATTTCTACTTTTGTTGGACCGCTTTGCCTTAAATTGTAAGGAACTAATCTGTCTGATTGATCAACTGATGTTTCGTGTCTTAACTTGTCATAATTTACTTTTTCTACCTTATAGGAATTAGGAACCTTTTTAGGCATAATTATTTTCTTCTAACCAATTATTTGTCTCTCTTAACCCACCAAAAGTGTAAATGTGAAAGTTGTTTGTAGAGTCTTTTATTTTATCTATTAAATTATTTGGGTCAGAGGGTTTTAATAAATCAAGTGCCTTTGTTGCATTGGACCTGAGAAAGTTAATTGAATTCTTTGCGCCTACAATATTTGCAAATTTTATTAAGCTCGTAATTTTTAAAGGTCCTGTAATACCAACATGAACTGGCAGACTTTGTTTTGAAATAAATTCATTAATTGGATCGGGATTTAGAAGCCATTGCGTTACAATGTAGTCAGCAAACGGTTTTTTGTCTTTCATGGCTTTCTCCAAATTAGAATCCGATATATCAGGGGACCCCTCGGGATGTCCAGCGATTCCTATCTTAAAACCTTTAAAAAGACCTGTCTCTAAGAGCTGTAATGAACAGTGGTAGTCACCAATAGGTTTGGCACTTCCACCTATAACAAGAGCTTGTTTTACGCCGAAATCCTTACACATTGAAACATAGTCCTTCAGTTCATTTAGGTTTTTGATCGATCTAGCTGGAAAGTGAGGCACGGGATTAAACCCGGATTGGACTAATTCTTTTGCTTTTTTTGCAACATCCTTAAAATTGTTACCGGGAAGCATAGTGATGTAAACGTCTTTTACTTTTGGTAAAACACTAAGGTCAGTTTTCATTGTTATCTCTAAAGAAAAATTCATTAGAAACGGGATATATCAGTGGTCGATAAAACTGTCTACACATTTTTCTAAATTGACTTTTCAGGTTTTCTAAATACTATTTTAGTATGGACCTAAAGGATATTTTGTTGTTCTTAATATTGGTGACTTTGTTAACTTATACCTTTATTCCTTGGGAATATAAAAAAGGTAAATTTAGTAAACCTTCTATTAAGACAATTGGATTATGGTGGTTAATTTTTGCCGCATTATCAGCTATTGTAACTTATTTTATTAGATTGATAATATTTACCTAGTTTTAATATTATCTTGTGGAACTATCTTCTGCGTAATTCTGTCCAAAACAATTGCTAAAATAACTATACCGGTACCTCCAATTACAGCTGCTCCTATGTCCAATCTTCCAAGAGCAACATAAACGGTAAGGCCCAAACCTCCAGCGCCAATTAGGGCTGCTATTACCACCATCGACAATGCTAACATCAGCGTCTGATTAACTCCTGCCATAATAGTTTTTAAAGCTAAAGGTAATTCAATTCTGTGTAATATTTTAAATTTAGATAGACCTAAACTAGCACCAGCTTCTTTAAAACCTTTGCCGACTTGTCTTATTCCAAGATTTGTAAGCCTTATCACCGGTGGTAAAGCAAATATAATTGTTGCTACCACTCCAGGTGTTAATCCTACACCAAATAACATTACTACAGGTATTAAATAAACAAAACTTGGTATTGTTTGCATAATATCTAATATTGGTCTTAGTAATGTTTCAAATAATCTACTTCTTGATGCTGCAATACCTAAGGGTATTCCAATAATCATACAAAATATAACTGCAGTAAATATCATTGCTAGAGTAGTCATAGTTTCTTTCCATAAATCTACAAGGTCTATAGAAATTAAACTAATTGCTGCAAATGCAGCAAATTTTATTCCATTAGTCTTCCACGCAAAAAAAATAAAAATAAGAATAACAATTGGAAAAGGAATCCAATTAAATAATGTATCTAGTCCGTTTAAAGTAGCGTCGATTGGTTGGGCTAACTTTTTAAAGAGCGGCCGTTGTGTAAACAGCCACTCTTTAATATTTCTTTCAATCCATTCTGCTATCGGAATGTAAATTTCGTAGTCAGAAGGTGCAAGTTTTAAGTTCACTGAACTTATAATTGCAGCTTATTTTAACCAACTATCGAAAGTACTTTGGTTAGCTTTTATCCATTCAGCAGCATGCTTTTTAATTGCTCTTTCGCTTTTCTCGCCCGCATTCATTTTCATGTTTTGAGCAGCAATATCAGCTAGAGGAATTGATGCTTTTTTAAGCATTTTCTCTATGTCTTTATTTGCTTTTAAGAAAGCTGTATTAGCAGCTGGTCGAATGTCGTCAGCACCAAAACCCATATTAATTTTAGATTTTGTTGCGTTTGATACGCTAACTTTTTTAGTTCCGCTGTAAGGAACTTCAATCCAAACAACATCAGAACCAAGTTTTAAAGCACCAACAGTCCAATTCGGAGTCCATGTATAAAATAATACTGGTTTTCCGTTTTTATATTTAGCAACAACGTCTGCCATTGAAGCAGAGTAGTCAGCTTTTACTGGATTAATAAAGTCGCCTAAACCAAGTTCAGCAAAGTGTTTTGTAATTTGCTTTTCACAACCCCAACCTGGAGGGCAAGCAACCATATCTGCTTTACCATCACCGTTAGAGTCCCATGCTTTAGCGTTAGCTTTAATATCCATCACGCTTTTGATTCCATATTTATCAGCTGATTTTTTATCAACTAGATAGCCTTGTAATCCACCTTTTTTCATCACATAGCCAACAGTTTTAACTTTTCCTTTGGCTTCTTTGATGTAACCGTCGTGAGTTCCAAACCAACCATTGACCCATAGGTCTAGATCTCCCGCAGCTGCAGCTACGTAAAATACTGAAGGTTTGATAGCTTTAGGTTCAGTTACTGTGTGTCCCATTTTTTCCAAAGCTTGTTTGTATATTTCAGCTTGAAAATAACCGGTATCCCAGTTTGCTTTTGCCATTTTAACTTCAGCAGCATTAGCAGCGCTTGTGATAGCGATCGAAGTGAACAGAGCAACTATTAACTTAAATAGTCTCATTTTTCCCCCTTGATTATTAATTAATAATTGCGAAAAGCTAACATGTATAAAATGTTAATGTAACCGCTATACAACTAAAAAGTGAAACTTATAAGTAAGTAAAATTAGGCTTTTTTAACAAAATTATTGTTTTAATTTACAAATTTTGCACAAACCAAAAAATTCTAAATTATATTTCTTATATTTCATTCCTGAATTATCCTCGAAATTGCTCAAATATTTTGAAAGTTTTGAATTTTTAATTTCTTTGACGTGCTCACAGTTATTACAAATAGAAAAAGCTGTTGCTTTTGAAATTTCACAATCAGAATTTTTACAAGCTATAAAGGCATTTTTACTTTCGATTTTATGTATTTTTCCTATTTCAATAAGCTTTTCTAAAGCTCTGTAAACCTGTAGAGGTGCTTTGATTCCCCTTTTTTGAACATTATAAAGTATTGAATAAGCTTTAAGTGGTCCTTTTGCTTTCTCAATTAAATTAAGAACTATTTGTTGATTTTTAGAAAGATGTTCTTGTTTTTGAGTCATAATTTATTTTAACACTTTCATTTTATTTTTTCAAATCTGAAACTTTTTTAAATTTTATTAATGATATTATAAATAATAATAACGTAGCAGTTATAATTGATGGTCCTGAAGCTGAGTTAATTTTCAATGACGTGAACAAACCGACTAAAACAGATATTAATCCAAATATTACTGAAAAAATAACCATCTGTTTAGGATTATTAGAAACATTCCTTGCAGTTGCGGCAGGAATTATAAGCATACCGGTTATCAAAAGCAGTCCTACAATTTTAATTGAAATCGCAATAAGAGCTGCAGTTAAAATTGTAAAAATTGCATTGAATTTATCAGGCTTCATACCCTCAGCTTCTGATAATTCATAATTTACAGTTGATGCAAATAATGGCTTCCAGATTAATTTTAGAATAATTAGTATTAAACCTCCACCTAGCCAAATAACTAATAGATCATTTTGATTTACAGCTAAAATATCCCCAAATAGCAAACCCATTACGTCAAATCTAATTGAAGTTAAAAAACCTATAACTACAAGCCCAACAGCTAATGAAGCGTGTGCTAATAGACCTAATAAAGCATCATTTGGTAATTTTGTTTTCTTTTGTAATTGTAATAATAATATTGCTAAGACTGCAGAGATTATAAAAACTGAAAATGCGATATTAATTTCAAAAAATAACGCCATGGTAACACCTAATAATGCTGAATGAGCTAATGTACCTGCAAAAAAAGATAATCTTCTCCAAACTATAAAGCATCCAAGTGGTCCGGTTACGAGTGAAATACCAATACCTGCTATCAATGCTCTAATAAAAAAATCATCAAACATAATTATTTTTTTGGATCTATTGATCCATCCGATGAATGTGAATGATCATGTTCGTGTTCATACAAAGATAATATATTTGAAGCTCTATCTCCAAATAATTCTTTATATTTTTCATCTTGAATAACTGTATGAGGTTTTCCTGAACAACAAACATGTCCATTTAAACATATAACAAAATCTGTTGCCGACATTACAACGTGAAGATCATGTGAAATTAAAAGAATTCCGCAATTTAATTTTTCTGATATTTTTTTAATTAGTTCATACAATGCAATTTCGCCTTTAAAATCAACGCCTTGTACAGGTTCGTCTAATACTAAAAGTTCAGGTTTTTTTGCAATGGCTCTTGCTATTAATACTCTTTGCAATTCACCACCAGATAAATTACTTAAGCTTTTATTTTTTAAATGTTCAACACCTGTAAGGTTTAAAGCGACATTGATTTGATCATTTTTTAAATCTTCAGTTAAAGACATAAAATCAATTACCCTTATAGGAAGCGTCCAATCAATTGAAACTTTTTGTGGTACATAACCTATTCTTTCAGTAAATCTTCTTACTCTACCTTCTATTTTTTTATAAATACCTAGGGCAATTTTCGCTGTGGTCGACTTGCCTGATCCGTTAGGGCCAATTAAAGTAACTATTTCACCTTGTTTTATTTCTAATGAAACTTTTTTTATTAATGCTTTATCATTTAAATAAAAGCTCGCATTTTCCACTTTTAAGAGAATTTTTTTATTTTTATTTTCCATAAAAAGCCTTGATTAACAAAATGTAATATTATAACAAACGTTATATTATAACAAATTAAGGAGCAACATGAAACGAACCCTATTTATTACATTGTTTTTATTTATATTTTCTTTTAACAGCACAGTATATGCAGAGGTTAAAGTAGTTACTTCAATTAAGCCAATACATTCTTTAGCTGCATACGTTATGGATGGTGTTGGAAAACCTAATGTAATAGTAGATGGTTATAATTCTCCACACGGTTTTAGCTTAAAACCATCACATGCAAAAATGATTGAAAACGCTGATTTAATTATTTGGGTTGGTGAAGATTTAGAGGCATTTTTAGAAAAACCATTAGACTCAATTGCAAAAAAAGCAAAAAAAGTTGAATTGATGGATTTAAAA
>CACHPL010000007.1 GCA_902581795.1 uncultured Pelagibacteraceae bacterium
TAAACTTGCAAGATCTGCAGGGGCCTCTGTAACTTTATCAGGTTTTGATGATGAATATGCAATAATAAAGCTATCATCTGGTGAGACAAGAAAGGTCAGAAGTAATTGTAAGGCCACTATTGGCGTGGTGTCGAATCCTGATCAAAAAAATATTAAAATAGGAAAAGCAGGTAGAAATAGATGGAAAGGTAAAAGACCTTTGGTAAGAGGGGTCGCTAAGAATCCTGTTGACCACCCGCATGGAGGTGGAGAAGGAAAAACATCAGGAGGAAGAAGCCCCGTATCACCTTGGGGACAGTCTGCTAAGGGATTAAAGACTAGAAAACCTAAAAAGAGCGACCAATATATAATATCTAGAAGAAAAAAAAGGATTAAATCATGAGTAGAGGAATTTGGAAAGGACCTTTTGTGCATCCAAGCTTGTTAAAAAAAGTTGATAAACAAAAAGATCAACCAAAGAGATCGCCAATTAAAACATGGTCTAGAAACTCAACAATTATACCTGAGTTCGTTGGACATAGTTTTTTAATTCACAATGGAAGAACTTTTATTCCAATTACAATTTCAGAAGAGATGGTTGGACATAAACTTGGTGAATTTTCACCAACAAGAAAATTTTCCGGACATACTCCTGCAGACAAAAAAGCTGCAGCAGACTCAGGATCAGATGCTTCTAAAGGCAAAACAGGAGCAGCACCTGGAGCAAGTCCAACTGCTACAAAATCGCCTAGTACAGCTGCGCCAGATACTAAGAAGGAGAGTAAATGAGTGAAAAAAACAATATAGTTAAAGCTGTTAACAAAAATGTAAGAAGTGGTGCAAGAAAAGCTAATTTAATATTAAATTTTATCAAAGGAAAAAAAGCCGATCTAGCTATAAGAGATCTCGAATTTACTAGGAAGAAAGTTGCAAACGAAATCAAAAAAACTGTTAAATCTGCTATTGCTAACGCAGAAAACAATTATCAATACGACATAGATAATCTTTACGTGAAGGAAGCATATGTTGGAAAATCTATAGTAATGAAAAGATTTAGACCAAGGGCAAAAGGTAGAGCATCAGCAATTAAAAAGCCATATAGTAGAGTTACGATAATTTTAGAAGAAAAAAAAGAAGATCAAAAAAAAGGAGCTAAAAAATAATGGGACAAAAAGTCAATCCAATAGGTTTAAGACTAGGTATAAACAGATCTTGGGACTCAATGTGGTATGCAAAAAAATCTGATTATAGTAAATTTTTAATCGAAGATCATAAGATCAGAGAGTATATCAGGAAAAACATTGTTAATGCTGGCGTTTCAGAGATTATAATAGAACGTTCTTCCAAAAAATGTACTGTGTCTATTTATACGTCAAGACCAGGATTCGTTATAGGAAAAAAAGGTTCAGATATTGAAAAAATTAAAAAACAAATTTCAAAAATTACAGAAAGTGAAGTTTCAGTTAATATTAAAGAAGTAAAAAAACCTGAGCTAAATGCATTTTTAGTAGCTGAAAATATTGCACAACAATTAGTAAAAAGAATTGCGTACAGAAGAGCTATGAAAAGAGCTATGCAAGCTACTATGAGATTGGGCGCTAAAGGTATAAAGGTTTGTGTTAGCGGAAGATTGGCAGGTAACGAAATTGCTAGAAGTGAATGGTTAAGAGAAGGAAGCATTCCGCTTCATACTTTGAGAGCTAACTTAGATTATTCTGAAGCTGAAGCTTTAACCACTTATGGCGTCATAGGAGTAAAAGTTTGGATTTATAAAGGAGAAATTTTCGATAAAGATATAGAAAAACAAAAAAAGGAAAAAGTAAAAAATGCTACAACCAACAAGAAGTAAATATAGAAAAGCACACAAAGGTCGTATTCACGGAAAGGCTTCTAGAGTTACTGTTTTAAATTATGGAGCTTACGGTTTGAAAGCGATACAGCCTGAAAGAATAATAGGTAAGCAAATTGAGGCAGCTAGAGTAGCGCTCACAAGACATATGCAAAGAAGTGGTAAAGTATGGTCGAGAATTTTTCCTAATATTCCAGTTTCAAAAAAACCTACTGAGGTAAGGATGGGAAAAGGAAAAGGATCCCCAGAGTATTGGGCATGCAGAGTTAAACCAGGAAGAATATTATTTGAAGTAGATGGGGTTTCAGAGGAGGTTGCAAGAGAAGCTCTATATAAAGCTTCAGCAAAGCTTCCAATTAAAACAAAATTTATTAAAAGATAATTATGAAAAAAAAAGAAACAAAAAAATTAACAAAGGATCAGTCAATAAGGGAAATTAATAAATTGAAAAAAGATCTTTTTAATATGAGATTTAAAAAAATAAATGGACAGGTACAAAATTTAGCTGAATTTTCAAAAATAAAAAAAAATATAGCAAGGCTTTATAACAATATTGGTGTTAAAAAATGAGCAAAAGAGTTTTAGAAGGATTTGTGGTCAGCAACAAAAACAACAAGACTATTGTTGTTGAAGTTAAAAGAAAATTTAGACATCCATTTTATGGAAAAGTTATTTCAAGATCAAAAAAGTATCATGCGCATGATGAAAAAAACAAGTTTAAAAAAGGAGATATGGTTAGAATTATTGAAACAAGACCAATATCCAAACTCAAAACCTGGGAGGTAATTGACAAATGATCCAGGTTCAAACTGAATTATTGGTAGCAGATAATACAGGTGCTAAAAGAGTAGAGTGCATAAAAGTTTTAGGTGGCTCAAAAAGAAGATACGCTGGGGTAGGCGATTTGATTGTTGTTAGTGTTAAAGACGCCATTCCAAATGGTAAAGTTAAAAAAGGTTCAGTTCACAAGGCTGTAGTTGTTAGAACAAAAAAGGAAATATTTAGAAAAGATGGTTCCAAAGTTCAATTTGATAATAATTCTGTTGTTTTGACAGATGAAAAAGGAGAGCCGATTGGTACTAGAATATTTGGACCAGTTACACGTGAATTAAGGTCTAGAGGTCAAACAAAAATTATTTCGTTAGCACCGGAGGTATTATAACTATGCTTTTAAAAAAAGGAATGAAAGTAAAAGTTTGTGTTGGTAAGGATAAAGGTAAAACCGGTGAAATTATAGAAATAAATAGAGACAGGTATTTAGCAAAGGTCAAGGAAGTTAATATGGTAAAAAAACACAAAAAACCAACTAAAGAAAACAAAGGTGGAATAATCTCAAAAGAATCTTTTATTCATCTCTCTAATTTAAAAAACTTAGAAGAAAAAAAAGGAGATAAAAAATGATACCCAGACTTAAAGAAAAATATAAAAAGGAGATAGTCCAAACTTTGATGTCCAAGTTAGATTATAAGAATGTACATGGAGTGCCTAGAGTTGAAAAAATAGTTATAAATATGGGATTAGGCCCCGATGGATCTGATAAGAAAAAGATAGATATTTGTACAAAAGATATTTCAGCAATCACTGGACAACATCCCGTCATAACAAAATTTAAAAAATCAATTTCAAATTTTAAATCTAGAAAAGGAACTAACGCAGGTCTCAAGGTTACTTTAAGAAATGATAGAATGTACGAGTTTATTGATAGACTTGTTAATATTGCTCTACCTAGGATTAAAGATTTTAGAGGATTAAAAGATTCATCGTGTGATAAATTTGGAAATTTTAGTTTTGGGATTAAAGAACACATTATTTTCCCAGAGATAAATTTTGATAAAGTAGATAAAATACGTGGTCTTGATGTTACAATTGTTACAACAAGCAAGACTGAGGAAGATACCATTTCATTACTTAAAGAGTTTAACTTTCCTATAATTGAGAGTAATGAAAAGAAAAAAAAGAAAAATAAAAAAATACCGATAAAAGTAACTACAGTAGAAAAGGAGAAAAATGGCAAAAACTAGCGCTATACAGAGAAATCTCAAAAGAATGAAGATGGCAAAAAGATACGATAAAAAAAGGAAAAAATTGAAAGCAATAATTAATAATAGAAAATTACCTTTAAATGAAAGATTCGCAGCACAATTAAAACTATCTAAACTTCCAAAAAATTCTGCAAAAAACAGGATAAGAAATAGATGTGAAATTACTGGAAGACCACATGGAGTGTATAGAAAATTAAAAATTTCAAGAATTGCATTAAGAGAAATGGCATTAACTGGTAAAATTCCAGGAATGACAAAATCTAGTTGGTAAAGGAGAAATATGACTTTAGTTGATCCAATAGGAGATATGTTAACAAGAATAAGAAATGGTCAAATGAGATCATTAAATAAAATCGATATTCCTTTTTCAAATTTCAGACAAAATATTTTAGAAGTTCTTAAAAAAGAGGGTTATATAATTGATTTTAAAGTAGATAGTGATAAAAAACTCAAACTTCTTTCTGTGATTTTAAAATATTATGAAGGTGAGCCAGTAATTAAAGATATAAAAAGAGTTTCAAAACCAGGAAGAAGAGTGTACTCAAAAGCTGATAGTATACCAAAAGTATTAAATGGCTTAGGTGTTGCAATATTATCTACTAGCAAAGGCGTGATGTCCGATGCTGAAGCAATTAAAAACAACCTTGGCGGTGAAATTATTTGTAGGATATTTTAAATGTCTAAACTTGGAAAGAAAATAATACCATTACCAAAAGACTCTACCATTAAAGCCGAACCTAATGCTTTGCTAGTATCAGGTCCTAAAGGATCAACAAAAATACCTTTTAATGATAAATTCTTTTCTTCAAATATTAATGAAAAAAATCAATTTCAAATAACTCCGAAAACAAAGGATAAAAAAATTTCAGCAATGTGGGGCACTTATAGAAGTATAGTAAATAGCGCAGTGCTTGGAGTAACGAAGGGACATGAAAAATTCTTAGAATTGAATGGAGTTGGTTTTAGAGCTAATTTAAAAGGTGAAGAGCTTGTTTTAAGCTTAGGATTTAGTCACGAGGTAAAATATAAAGTTCCCAAAGGAATAAATGTAAAAGTTGAGAAACAGACAAAATTAAGCATCAGTGGAATTGACAAAGAGTTAGTTTCTAAAATTGCATCTGAAATTAAATCAATTAAACCTGTAGAGCCATACAAGGCCAAAGGTATTAAGGAAAAGGATCAATATGTGTTAAGAAAAGAAGGAAAGAAAAAATAAATGGCAAAATTAGATAGAAATAAAAAAAGAATTATAAGAAATAGAAACAAGCTAAAAAGGAATAGCACAGGAAGATACAGAATAACTGTTGCCAAATCTCTTAAGAACATTTCTGCCCAGATAATAGATGACAAGATTAATAAAACAATTGTTTCAGCTTCATCACAAGAGAAAGATTTGAAAAAAAATAAACAAAATAAAGTAAATCTTTCGACATTAATTGGTGAAATTCTCGCAAAAAGAGCAGCGGAAAAAAAAATTGACAAAGTTTATTTTGATAGAGGCGGATATAAATATCATGGAAGAATTAAGGCTCTTGCAGATTCTTTAAGAAAAAATGGGTTGAATTTTTAATGAGAGAAAAAAGTGAATTTGTAGAAAAATTAGTTGCTATTAACCGTATAACAAAGGTTGTTAAAGGGGGTAGAAGATTTGGTTTCGCCGCACTTGTTGTTGTGGGAAACCAAAAAGGATCTATTGGGATAGGTCAAGGTAAATCAAAACAAGTTCCTGACGCTATTAAAAAGGCAACTGAAGATGCGAGAAAAAATATGATTCAAATACCACTTAAGGATGGAAGAACATTACATCATGACATTTATGGAAGAAATGGATCTGGAAAGGTTTTAATGAGATCTGCACCGACAGGAACTGGAATTATTGCTGGTGGCGCCATGAGGTCAGTTTGTGAAGTTTTAGGAATCCAAGACGTCGTTGCAAAATCCTTGGGTTCATCTAACCCACACAATGTAGTAAAAGCACTTATTAAAGGTTTGAAATCTCAAGTCTCACCAAAATTACTGTCATCGATTAGAGGAAAAACAATATCTGAAATAATCAAGAAGAGAGAAAATTAAAATGAAACTAAATAGCTTGGTAAAAACCAATCAATCTAAGATCCGAGTTGGAAGAGGAATTGGATCTGGAAAAGGTAAAACCTCGGGCAGAGGTGTAAAGGGACAAAAGTCTAGGTCGGGCGTTGCAATAAAAAGTTTTGAGGGAGGCCAAATGCCTTTGTATAGAAGACTTCCTAAAAGAGGTTTTAAAAAACCTAAAAAAAATATAGCAATTATTAATATTGAAGACATAGAAGTGTATATAAAAAACAAAAAAATTAATCCTAAAGATGAAATTAATATTAAATATCTAATAGAAAAAAAATTAATAAAAAAAAAATATGATAAATTAAAAGTATTAGGAAACGGAGACATTAAAGAGAAACTTAAAATAAGCGCGAACTTCATCTCAAAATCCGCAAATGAAAAAATCGAAAAAGTAGGTGGCACTGTCACTATTTTAGAAAAAAAAATATTAAACAAATAGTATGGCATCTGAAGATACAGCCCAAAAAACCTCGTCTCACTCAAACGACTTAAGAAATAGAATTTTTTTTACTATTTTTATTTTGTGTATTTATAGACTCGGAACATATGTTCCTTTGGCTGGAATCGATCCTTTTGCATTACAAGAAGTAATGTCTACTAGCCAAAAGGGACTTTTAGGAATGTTTAATGTTTTTTCAGGCGGTGCAGTAACTAGAATGGCAATTTTTGCACTTGGAATTATGCCGTATATTTCCGCATCAATTATTGTTCAGTTATTAACAGGTGTCTCAGATTATTTCAAAAATTTAAAAGATCAAGGCGAGTTTGGTAGAAAAAAAATCACTCAAATGACAAGATACGGAACCGTCTTAATAGCTACATTACAAGGATATGGTGTTGCTGTTGGTTTAGAGAATGCTGGTAATCTTGTTCTCAATCCGGGCCTTTATTTTAAAATAATGACAACAATATCATTGGTTGCTGGAACTACTTTTTTAATGTGGTTAGGTGAGCAAATCACATCAAGAGGAATTGGAAACGGTATATCTCTTATAATTTTTTCTGGCATTGTAGCAGAAATTCCAAGAGCTTTGGCATCGACATTTGAACTTGGAAGAACAGGAGCTTTATCAGCTCCAATGATTATTGGAATTTTTATTTTATTAATTTTGACAGTTATGTTTATTGTGTTTGTCGAAAGAGCAATGCGAAAGATTCCAATAAATTATCCTAAAAGACAAATGGGAAATAAAGTTTATGGCGGCGAGTCATCACATTTGCCTCTAAAAATAAATACAGCTGGAGTTATACCGGCAATTTTTGCATCAGCTTTGTTATTATTACCAATAACTTTTTCGAATTTTGGTTTGTCAGAGTCAAATTTATTTATTGATTTTGCATCTTTATTTTCTCAAGGAAGACCTCTTTATATGATGCTTTATGCATTTGGTATAATATTTTTCTCTTTTTTTTATACTTCAATAGTTTTTAATCCAAAAGAAACAGCTGAAAATTTAAGAAAATATGGCGGTTATGTGCCAGGTATTAGACCAGGTGAGAGAACAGCGGAATATATAGAAAGTATTTTAGTAAAACTAACAACAATCGGCGCTTCTTACTTAACTCTTGTTTGTCTAATGCCAGAATTTTTAATCGCAAAGTATCCCATTCCTTTTTATTTAGGAGGAACTTCAGTCTTGATAGTGGTAGTAGTTGCCATGGATACAGTTACACAAGTACAAACTCGCTTAATGAGTTCTCAATACGAATCTTTGATTAAAAAAGCAAGATTTAACAGATAGTTAAAAATTATGAATATAATTATATTTGGACCGCCTGGTGCTGGTAAAGGAACCCAATCAAAATTTATTGTAAATAAATTTGATTTATATCAATTATCCACAGGAGATCTTTTACGAAACGAAATTAAAAATAAAACACAATTAGGATCTGAAATTTCATCTATCATAAATTCAGGAGAATTAGTTTCAGATAAAATAGTTGGAAATTTGATAGAAAAATTTGTTTCGAACGAAGCTTATAAACACAAAATTATTTTTGATGGTTATCCAAGAACATTAATTCAAGCAAAGAATTTAGATGATTTATTAAAAAAATATAAACAAAAAATTGATATTGTTTTAAAACTTTCAGTAAGTTTAGAAACCGTTAAAAAAAGAATTTTCGAAAGGCAGGCTCAGGAAAAAAGAGCCGATGATAATGAAGAAATAGCAATCAAAAGATACAAAACGTATGAAAAATCATCCGAACCACTTATAGATTATTACAAGCAATCAAATTTACTCAAAGTTGTAAACGGTGAGGCAGGAATAACTGAAATTAATAGTGAAATTAGCAGGTTAATTGACACTATCAAGGGTTGACTTTAAAGGATTTGAACATATAAATACGTAAATTAAAAAAAATCAAAAAAAATGGCTCGAATAGCAGGTGTAAATATTCCGCAAGATAAGGTTGTTCATATTGCTCTTACATACATTCACGGTATTGGGGATTTCAACTCTAAACTTATATGCGAAAAATTAAACATACCCTTAAATAAAAGAGTAAATTCATTATCAGAAGAAGAAGTTTTAAAGATTAGAGAATATATAGATCAAAATTATAAAGTTGAGGGTGATTTAAGACGTGAAGTATCAATGAATATAAAGAGACTTTCTGATTTAGCTACTTACAGGGGTTCAAGACATAAAAAAAAACTTCCAGTTAGAGGTCAACGAACTCATTGTAATGCAAGAACAAGAAAAGGTAAGGCAATAGCAATAGCTGGTAAAAAACTTACTCCACTTAAAAAATAAATGAATAAAATAATAGAAAAAAAACAATCTAAAATAAAAGAAAAAGATAAAAAAAAAGAAGAAGAAAAAATCTCAAAACCAAAAGTTTCAAAGAAACTTAAGCCTAAAAAAAATATATCTTCTGGAATCGCCTATGTTAACTCAACTTTTAACAATACAATAATTTCTATAGCAGACGAACATGGCAATGTGGTATCATGGTCATCTGCGGGCTCAAAAGGTTTTAAGGGTTCAAGAAAATCCACACCCTATGCAGCCCAAATTGCTGCCGACTCAGCTGGAGAAAAGGCTTACGATTTAGGATTAAGAACACTTTCTGTTCAGGTCAAAGGACCTGGCTCCGGAAGGGAAACTGCTTTAAGGGCTCTGCAATCTAGAGGATTTAAAATTATATCAATTAAAGATACAACGCCACTACCTCAAAATGGAGTAAGGCCACCAAAAAAAAGGAGAGTATAATGGAAAGCACAGGAATTTTTGACAAAAATTGGAAAGCATTAATCAAACCTTCAAAAATTGAAGTTAAAGGTAACGAAGATAAATCAATAGCAGATGTTGTAGTTCAACCTTTGGAAAAAGGTTTTGGTCAAACTATAGGAAATTCTCTAAGAAGAATTTTACTTTCCTCAATCCAAGGCTCAGCCGTAACAGCAATTCAAATCGATGGAGTACTTCACGAATTTTCTTCTATTAAAGGTGTTAGAGAAGATGTAACTGACATAGTATTAAATGTAAAAAATTTAGCTATCAAATGTTCGTCTGAAGGGTCAAAAAAATTGATTCTTGATGCTGTAGGACCAAAAGAAGTTAAGGCTAAAGATATCACTTTAGTTACAAATGTTGAAATTTTAAATCCTGAACAAACAATATGTAATTTAGATGAGAAAACAAAGTTTCATATGGAACTTATCGTAAACAATGGAAGAGGTTATGTTTTAGCTCAGAAAAATAAATCAGAGGATACACCGCTTGGATTAATAGCGATAGACTCTCTTTTCAGTCCTGTTAAAAAAGTTTCATATAAAATTGACTCTACAAGAGAAGGTGATGCTTTAGATTATGATAAACTCATGATGCATATTGAAACTAACGGAACAGTTCCTGCAGAAGATGCTTTAGCTTATGCTGCTAGAATATTTCAAGACCAACTTTCAATGTTTGTTAATTTTGAGGATCCTAAAGAAATTCCTAAACAACCAGCCTCAACTGAGCCTGAATTTAATAAAAATTTATTAAAGAGAGTTGAAGAACTCGAGCTTTCTGTGAGGTCTATGAATTGTTTAAAAAATGATAATATAATTTATATAGGTGATTTAGTTCAAAAAACAGAACCTGAAATGCTTCGAACTCCTAACTTTGGAAGAAAATCTCTTAATGAAATTAAAGAAGTATTAAGCTCTATGTCGCTATACTTAGGTATGGAAATACCAAATTGGCCACCAGAAAACATCGCAGAGCTATCAAAAAAATTAGAAGAAAATACCTATTAAATGAGACATAAATTAGCTTATAGAAAATTAAATAAAACAGGCGAACATAGAAAAGCCCTGTTTAAAAATATGCTTAATTCTCTCATTAAATATGAGCAGATTATCACAACCTTACCTAAAGCTAAGGAACTGAAACCTAAAATAGATAAAGTAATCACAATTGGAAAAAAAGCAGACCTAAATAATAAAAAAAATCTTTTTTCTAAACTTCAAGACAAAAGTTCAGTAAAAAAAGTTTTTGAAATTTTGTCTAAAAGATATTCTAAGAGAAATGGCGGATATTGTAGAGTATTAAAAGCAGGATTTAGAACAGGCGATGATGCTCCAATGGCAGTTATAGAGCTTGTTGATAGAGACATAAATGCAAGGAAAGTCGATAAACCTAAAAAAGTTGAAACATCAAAAAAAGATAAAGGAAACCTTCCCAAATCTGCCACTAAATAATATAAGATTTAGTCTTGAATGATCAAAAAGTTTATAGTCGACAAGGACTATCACAACACTCGATTTGATAGGTGGTTTAAGCAGAATATTTATAATATTCCTCAATCTCTTTTAGAAAAACTAATAAGAAAAAAAAGAGTAAAAATTAACAAAAAAAAAACAAAAACATCATACAGGGTTCAATTAAAAGATATAATTGAATTACATGGTGTTGAAAATTTAAAACCTCGTGATAAATCAAAAAAAATAAAATACAAACCAACCACTAAAGAAAAGGAGGAATATGGCAAGTTCATTATAGAGAATAATGAAAATTTTATTGTTATTAACAAACCTTGTGGAATACCAGTGCAAGGAGGTACAAAATCATACAAAAATATTATAGATATACTTAAAAACACAAAATATTTTGAGCACAGCAAGCCCTTTATAGTTCATAGACTTGATAAAGAGACCTCAGGAGTTATGATCATTGCTAAAAATCGAGAGTATGCTCAACTATTAACCTCGCTCTTTAGATTAAGAAAGATTCACAAAACCTATTTAGCTATAACATACGGTCAAGTTAAAAAGGTTAAAAATATACTAAAGGATGATTTAGTTACGTATGAAAAAAATAAAAGAGTTACCCAAAAAGCTATTTCATATCTTAAAATAATTAAAAGTAATCAATATTATTCTTTTTTAGAACTCAAACCTATTACAGGAAGAAAACATCAACTTAGAAAACAATTAAATAACATAGGAAATTCGATAGTGGGCGATGATAAATATTCTTCAATTGGGATGAGTCGTAGAAATAAAATTGATAATATAATGCTACATGCTTATAAAATTAAATTTATGATTAATGATGTCATGTATAATTTTGAAGCAAAATACGGAGATCACTTTCAAATCTTTTTAAAAAAAAATTTTTAAACATTTGAAAGATATTTTAATATTATCTTTTTTAAATTTTCCTCGATATTCACAGGGATTTTTTTTTCATTTTTAAATGAGGTTATTTTATTATTATCTAAACCACAGGGAATAATATTTTTATAATAATTTAAATCATTTTTTATATTTATAGAAAATCCATGATAAGCAACCCAGCGAGACACTTTTATTCCAATAGCGGCGATCTTTTTTCTATTAACCCATATTCCAATATTTTTTCTGTCAGCATAAGATTTTATGTTATAAAGTTTAAGAAATTCTATAATTGAGTTTTCTAATTGTCTAACTAAATTTCTTATATCTTTTTTTCTTTTATTTAAATTTATAACGAGGTAAACAATTTGTTGCCCTGGACTATGTATTGTAATTTTACCTCCCCTGTTTGTCTTAATGACTTTTATTGATTTATTTAATATTTCGTCGCTTTTTGATCTAATTCCCGCTGTATAAGTTGTTGGATGTTCCAAAAACCATATTAATTCTTTGCCGTTTTTTTTTACTTTTTCAACTCTTTTCTCAAGTATCAGCAGTGCTTTTTTATAATTTACCGGTTTTTTACTAATTTTGAATTCTATGTCCATTTTAAATTGAATTTTATCATTAGATAAACTAAAAGTCTCAAAAATTAAAACATCTTGGTGAATTATGAGTTTAGTTAAATCAATTGGAAAGCAAAAAGTAAATGTAGATTTTAATAAAGATTTTATCAATCTTTTTAGTGAAAAAATAAAAGCAAAAGACGTAGCTTTTATTAATCAAACCTTAGAAGATCTACACGCAGCAGATGTAGCTGATTTGATTGAAAATCTTGATACCGATACTAGAAACAAGTTAATAGAAATCGAAGCCTTTACTATTGAGCCTGAAATTTTTGTAGAATTAAACGAGTCCTTACAGTCTGAGGTTCTCGTTCTTCTTACCCCAGAGTCGGTAGCTAAGATCTTACATAAATTGGAATCTGATAATGCCCTCCAACTATTAGAAAAAATAGAAGGCGAAAAAAAGAAAAAAGTATTAAATAAATTATCACCACAAGATAGATTTCTTTTGGAGGAAGGATTAAGCTATCCAGAAGACTCAGCAGCGAGAATAATGCAGAGAGAGTTTACCGCCGTACCAAGTGATTGGACCGTTGGTCAAACAATCGACTATCTAAGAGAGAATAAAGAATTACCAGAGGAGTTTTTAGAAATATTTGTTGTTGATAAAAATTTTAAACCTATTGGAACAGTTCCATCATCTAGAGTTTTAAGAACCTCAAGAGACTCTAAAATGAATTCAATTATGAGAGAAATACCTGTTTTGATTTCAGTTAACATGGATAAAGAAGAAGTGGGTCTCACATTTGAGAATTACAATCTTGTCTCTGCTGGAGTGGTGAACAAAGATAACAAATTAATAGGAATGATAACAGCAGATGATGTTGTAACCGTTGTTCAGGAAGAAGTTGAAGAAGATGTTTTAAGATTAGCGGGTGTGGGTGACGAAGAAATTACTGACGGAATCTTTAAAAAAACTAAAAGAAGATTTAGTTGGTTGTTACTTAATTTGTTTACCGCAATTATAGCGTCAATTGTTATCGGATTTTTTCAAGAGGATATAGAAAAAGTAGTAGCTCTAGCAGTGTTGATGCCAATCGTTGCATCAATGGGGGGCAATGCAGGTATGCAAACACTTGCTGTTACAATCAGGGCACTTGCGAAGAAAGAAATTTATTCTGGAAATTTTTTAAAAATAGTAACAAAAGAATTTGTGATCGGAATTTTAAACGGGATAATCTTTGCAATCATAGCAGGAGTCATTGTAAATTTTTGGTTTAAACAAATAGATTTATCAATTCTTATAGCGGTTGCAATGATATTAAATATGATAGTGGCAGGTTTGTTTGGTATTTTAGTTCCAGTATCTTTAAAAAAATTTAATGTTGATCCAGCTCTAGCTTCAAGCGTTTTTGTTACCACAATAACTGATGTGATTGGATTTTTATCTTTTCTAGGGATTGGTTCCTATTTTTTTCTCAATTAAAAATTATCAATAAATCTTATTTTACCAATATAAAATGCAAAAAATAAATTAAATTTATTTTTTTTTGGTTTTTTTAAAGTTTTTAAATCAACAAGCTCAACATAGTCAACTTTATCTACACCTATGGATAGAAGTTCATTTTTAATCATATGAAAATCATGTTTAATTTTCTGTGAAATTATATTTTTCTTATAATTTCTTAAAACTTTTAAAATTTTAATAAGAATTTTTTTTTCATAACTATTTATTCTTTTTAATCTTGAAGAATAGGCTACAAATTCTTTATCACGTATAGTTTTGCAAGAGATTACCCTTGTATTTATCTTGTTCTTTTCAATATGTTTCTTGATTAATATAAGTTGTTGAAAATCTTTTTTACCAAGTAAAATTTTTTTAGGTTTAATTATTTCAAGCAGACGATTCACAACATCTATCATGCCTTTAAAATGTCCTTTTCTATATTTTCCACATAACCTTTTTGAGAATTTATGCAGAAATATTTTATTTTTTGTCTTAAATTTGTATATATCCGCATAACTAGGTTTATATAGATAATTAACCCTAAGCTTTTTTAATATTTTAATATCTTCATAGTAACTTTTTGGGTAGTTACTAAAGTCTTTTTTGTTATCGAATTGTTTAGGATTTACAAAAATGCTAACAAGTGTCTTCTTTGATTCTTTTACTGACTTTTTTATGAGGCTTTGATGGCCTTTGTGTAAAGCTCCCATTGTTGGAACAAAACTAATATTATTGATATTGTTTATTTCTCTTTGTAGCTTTTTTTTATTTGTAAATAATTTCATTTGTAAAATATTTATTTAGCTAGTAAAAGGTTTTAATGGTCAAACAAGCAATCATTCCATTAGCGGGATTAGGTACAAGATTATTGCCACTGTCAAGCGTAATTCCAAAAGAATTACTGCCAATAAACGGAAAACCAAATTTAGAATATATATTGGACGAATGTATTCAAGCAGGAATCAAACAGTTTATTTTCGTAGTGCCAAAAAATAGACCTACTATAAAACAGTATTTTTTCAACGACTGTTTTTATAAAAAGATAATAAAAAAGAAAAAAAATGACAAACGTCTTAAGAAAGTTTTTCAAAAAATTCGACGTTACCAAAAAATGATAAAATTCGTTTATCAAAACAAACCTGAAGGTACAGGACATGCGGTATTACAATGTAAAAGGCATTTAAAAGGAACACATTTTTTAATGTTATTAGCTGATGATTTAATTGTAGAAAAAAATTGTTCAAAGGAAATGATAGCTTTACATAAGAAAACCAAAGGTTCAGTTATAGCTACTAAAAGAGTAGAAAGAAAAACAGTGCAGAGGTGGGGCATATTAGGATTTAAAAATAGAACAAAAAATTCTTTTTTAATTAATGAAGTAATAGAGAAACCCAAATTAAGTGAAGCCCCGTCAAATTATGCCATAATTGGAAGATATATTTTACCTAAAAAAATACTTTCTGTTTTAAAGTATCAGGGAAAAGGTAAAGGTGGTGAGGTACATATTACAGATGCAATAAAAACTTTGGTTAAAAGAAATGAAAAATTTTATGGAAATATATTTAAAGGAAAATATATTGATTGCGGAACACTTGAAGGGTTTATTAATTCCGGACTAACAATTTCAAAATATTTGTAAAAAATTATTATGAGAATATGTATGATAGGTACCGGATACGTTGGCTTGGTTAGTGGAACTTGTTTCGCAGATCTTGGAAATAAAGTTTATTGTGTAGATAAAGATTCAATAAAAATAAATAAATTAAAAAATGCCATTTCTCCAATTTATGAACCAGGATTAGATGATTTAATAAGAAACAATTTAAGAGCAAAAAGATTAAATTTTACAAATGATTTAGAAAAAGCAATAAAAGAGTCACAAATAATTTTTATTTGTGTTGGAACACCAACTAAAAAAGGTTCAAATTTAGTTGATCTTTCACAAGTTTACAGTGTTGCAAAATCAATTTCTAAATACATAAATAGCTATAAAATTATAGTTACTAAATCAACAGTACCTGTGACAACAGGAGATCAGGTAGAAAAAATTATAAGAAAAAAAGTAAAGAAATCTTTATTTGATGTTGTATCTAATCCTGAATTTTTAAGAGAAGGTGAAGCTATAAGAGACTTTAAGTATCCAGATAGAATCATTATAGGTTCGAACAATAAGAAGATTTTTAAAAAAATAGAACTTTTATATGAACCACTTATTAAAAAAGGAGCGAAGTTTTTCTGCACATCTAGAAAGGGTGCAGAATTAATCAAGTACGCTTCAAATGCTTTTTTAGCTACTAAGATTACATTTATAAATGAAATTGCTAATTTATGTGAATCAGCAGGAATTAATGTTGAAGATATTTCAGTTGGAATGGGATCAGATGCTAGAATTGGAAGCAGATTCTTGAGAGCAGGTCCGGCTTATGGTGGATCTTGTTTTCCAAAAGACACTAAAGGGTTAGTTTCAATTGCAGATAAATTTAGAATTAATTTGTCTATTGTAAAGTCTGTTATAAAATCTAACCAAAATAGGAAAATTTTATTAACTAAAAAAGTAAGTAAAATATTAAATAATAAAATTAAAAACAAAAAAATCAGTGTTTTGGGGGTAACTTTTAAAGCAAATACTGACGATATGAGAGAGTCATCTTCTCTTGTTTTAATCCCCTTTTTATTAAAAAAAGGTGCCACAGTTAAATACCATGATCCATCTGGTCCAAAAAAGGAATTTAAAAAAAATAAAAATCTTCAATTTGAAAGAACTTTGTCGAAAGCTTGTGAGGGTGCCGATTTAATTATTATTAACACCGAATGGGACGAGTTCAAATCTATTGATTTTAAGAAAGTCGTTAAAAAAAATAATTTTAAAATTTATGATATGAGAAATCTTTATAATCCAATTGAATTAAAAAAAAGAAAAATAAAATATTATTCCGTGGGCAGACAATAATTATAACTCAAATATTCCCTCAATCTCAACAGCAGCACCCAATGGCAAGGAATTTACACTTACAGCGGCGCGGGTATGTTTACCTATGTCTCCAAAGATTTTTGAAATTAAATCTGAAGCTCCATTGATAATTTTTGGTTGATCTGTAAAAGAATCTATCGAATTAACATATCCAGTTATTTTAATACAACCTTTGACTTTATCTAAACTTCCACTAATTTTTTGTAGTTGGGCTAAAAGATTTAAAGCACAAATCTCTGCAGCTTGCTTCCCTTGTTCTAGACTTATTTCTTTTCCGATTTTTCCTTTTATTAAATTTCCTTTAGAGTCTAATGGAAGTTGACCTGAAATATAAATTAAATTTTTAACAATTTTCGAGGCTACGTAGGCACCGACTGGATCTGGTGCTTTTGGTAAATTAATATTTAATTCTTTAAGTCTATCTTCGATACTCATTACAATCTAATTTATTTTAATTAACTTTTTTTAAAGGATTACCAGACTTGGGCACACTTTCTCTAAAACTTTCATATTTTTCCTTTATACATTTAAGTTTTTCTTTCATTCCTTTAATTTCAGTACATTTAGTTCTTTGATCTTCAGCTTGAAGATAAAAACTTGATAGTAATAAAATTATTGTCACTAACAGAATTCTTTTCATTTTTTCCTTTTTTTTTTGTTTCTATCGTATTCTCTTCTTTTTTCAATAAGAATCAATGCTTCTTCCATGGTGATTTCAGCAGGATCTTTATCCTCAGGTATTGTAGCGTTAAGAGATTTATATTTAATATAGGGACCATACTGCCCTTTCATTATTTTAACAGGCTTTTTATCGTCCGGATGTTCTCCCAGGTTTTTTATTTCCGATGACGATATTCTACCTGGTTTAGCTTCGGAGATTAAAGTTATTGCCCTATTAAGACCTATTGTAAATAATTCCTCAACACTTTCAATTCTTGCAGATTTATTTGAACACTTTAAGTAAGGTCCAAATCTTCCAACATTGATTGTAATATCTTCATTTAAATCAGGATGTTTTCCAATAATTTTAGGCAAAGAGCACAAATATTTAGCTTTCTCTAAATCCACATTTTCAATCGGGAGACCTTTAGGTATTGATACGTTTTTTAAATTATCATTATTTTTTTTCTTTTTAGACTTTATCGTTTTATTTTGTATTATCTCATTAGGTTCAATTTCAAACTGAAGATATGGTCCAAATCTTCCATTCTTTAGATAGATATCTTTACCTAAATCATTTTTACCAATCAGTTTAGGTTCGGCCAAATTAACTTGTTGAGATGCTTTTACTTTTGACAATGGTCTAGTAAATTTACATTCAGGGTAATTAGAGCATCCAATAAAAGCTCCACCTCTAAAACTATTTTTAAGACTTAATTTTCCTGTCTCACAAAGCTTGCATTTTCTATCAATTGCATCATTGCGATCTCTTTCAAATACAAGATCGCCTAAACTTTCATTTAATAGATCTAAAACTTCTCTAGTTCTTTTTTCTTTAACTTCTCCTACATTAGAATAAAAATCCTTCCAAAAACCATTCAAAACTTTAATCCAATCAATTTTTCCACTAGTTATTTCATCTAATTGATTTTCTAAATCTGCTGTAAAGTTATAATCAACATATTTTGTAAATAATTTTTCAAGAAATGCAGATAGCAACTTTCCTCTATCTGTTGGATGAAATCGTTTATTTAACAACTCAACATAATTTCTAGTTGATAAAACGGATATTATACTTGCGTAAGTGGACGGACGTCCTATTCCCAATTCTTCCATTTTTTTAACAAGACTAGCTTCCGAGTATCTTGGTGGTGGATCTGTAAAATGCTGATCATCTATTAATTCTTTTATTGAAACTTTATCATTCAATTTCACATCGGGTAAAATATTTTTTAAATCTTCATCTTTTTCCTCAAACTTGTAAACTTTCAAAAATCCATCAAATTTAATTGTAGAACCATTTGCTTTAAAACTAATTTTATTATCTTCGGATTCTATAGTTATACTCTTTCTATCAAATTCTGCAGGATTCATTTGTGAAGACAAAGCTCTATTCCAAATTAATTCATAAAGTTTAGATTGATCAGTGCTTAAATATTTTTTCATTTTAGATGGATTTCTAGTTACATCTGTTGGCCTAATGGCCTCATGAGCCTCTTGAGCATTTTTTGCTTTTTTTCCTGTATAACTGTTTGGATTATCTGGAAGATATTCTTTTCCATGTTCTTTATTTATAAATTTTCTAAAATCAGATATTGCCTCTTTAGAAATCTGCGTTCCATCAGTTCTCATATATGTAATAAGGCCAATAGTATCACCCTCGATATCTATCCCCTGATAAAGTCTTTGCGCAATTTGCATTGTTCTAGATGCGCCAAAACCAAATTTTCCCGAAGCAGTTTGTTGCAATGTTGATGTGGTAAACGGCGGCAATGGGTTTCTTCGATAAATTTTTGAAGAAACGTCAGCTATCTTATATACTTTATTTTTAATTTCATTTAATGCTTTTTCAGAATCTGCTTTCTTTTTAAAGGAGAACTTTTCTACTTTTTGCCCTGCTAGGATAGAAAGTTTAGATTTTATAAGTTTATCATCATATTGAAAATTACTAGCAATAGTCCAAAATTCTTCAGGTTTAAAAAGTTCAATTTCATGTTCACGTTCAGTTATCAACCTAAGAGCAACAGACTGAACTCGTCCTGCAGATTTTGAACCTGGTAACTTAGTCCACAAAATTGGAGAAATATTAAAACCAACAAGATAATCTAAGGCTCTTCTAGCCATATAGGCATTAACTAATAGCGATTCAATTTCTCTTGGATTGTTAATTCCATTCGTAACAGCCTTTTTTGTTATTTCATTAAAGACAACTCTTTCTACTTTTTTTCCTTTTAAAAGTTTTTTGCTTTCTAGTATTTCTCTAACATGCCAGGCAATAGCTTCTCCTTCTCTGTCTGGATCAGTG
>CACHPL010000008.1 GCA_902581795.1 uncultured Pelagibacteraceae bacterium
ACAAAAGGAAAAAAAATGGCTGAGAAGAAAAAATTTGAAAGAAATAAACCCCATTGTAACATTGGAACAATTGGGCACGTCGATCACGGTAAAACAACTTTAACTGCTGCTATAACAAAAATTTTAGCAGAAAAGGGTGGAGCAGAATTTATTGCTTATGACCAAATTGATAAAGCTCCTGAAGAAAAAGAAAGAGGAATTACAATTTCAACAGCTCACGTAGAGTATGAAACTGATAAAAGACATTATGCCCATGTAGACTGTCCTGGTCACGCTGATTATGTGAAAAATATGATAACAGGTGCTGCACAAATGGATGGCGCAATATTAGTTGTTAATGCTGCAGACGGACCAATGCCGCAAACTAGAGAACATATACTTCTAGCACGTCAGGTTGGAGTACCTGCGATTGTTGTTTTTTTAAATAAAATAGATACAGTCAAAGATAAAGAACTTGTTGATCTTGTGGAAACAGAAATAAGAGAACTTTTAACTTCTTACAAATTTCCTGGAGACAAGATACCAATTATAAAAGGTTCTGCTTTAAATGCCGTTGAAGGTAAAGATGAGGCAACTGGAAAAAATGCCATAATGGAATTAATGAAAGCAATAGATGAGACCATTCCTCAGCCAGCTAGACCAAAAGACAAACCTTTTTTGATGCCAGTAGAAGATGTTTTCTCTATTTCTGGTCGAGGTACAGTTGCAACTGGAAGAGTTGAACAAGGAGTTGTTAAAACAGGAGAAGAATTGGAGATTGTAGGTATAAGAGATACTAAAAAAACAGTTATCACTGGTGTAGAGATGTTTAGAAAAATTCTTGATACAGGTGAGGCTGGAGATAATATCGGTGCCTTGTTAAGAGGTGTTGAAAGAACTGATATAGAAAGAGGACAGGTTTTAGCTAAACCTGGTTCAGTAACTCCTCACACTGAGTTCGAATGTCAGGCGTATGTTTTGAAAAAAGAAGAAGGTGGTAGACATACTCCATTTTTTACGAAGTATAGACCGCAGTTTTATTTTAGAACCACAGATGTTACTGGAGAGGTTACTCTTCCATCTGGAACTGAAATGATAATGCCTGGTGATGATGCAAAATTTAATGTTAAGCTGATTACTCCTATAGCTATGAGTGAAAAACTTAATTTTGCTATTAGAGAAGGTGGAAAAACAGTTGGAGCTGGTGTGGTAACAAAAATTATAAAATAAGCTACTAGGAGTGTAGCTCAATTGGTAGAGCGCCGGTCTCCAAAACCGGAGGTTGGGGGTTCGATTCCCTCCGCTCCTGCCAAACGAATGATTATGAAAAACCCATTGAGATTTTTGCAAGAAGTTAAACAGGAAGCGTTTCGAGTAACCTGGCCCACTAAAAGAGAAGTGCTTACTGGTGCATTAATGGTTTTTGTATTAGCAAGTTTAGCTGCGGTGTTTTTCTTATTTTTGGATCAAATTTTGAAATTTTTACTTAATTTTGTACTTAACATAAATTTTTAATATGAATTGGTATATTGTTCAGGCTTACTCTGGTTTTGAAAATAAAGTAGCAGATTCGATAAAGGATGTAATGAATAAAAATTCCTTGAATTCAAGTTTAGGAGAGATTTTGGTTCCTACACAAAAAGTTACAGAGGTTAAAAAGGGTAAGAGATCAGAGAAACAAAAAAAATACTTTCCTGGTTATGTTTTGGTTAAATTAGATTTAAATAAAAACATTTATCATAAAATTAAAAATATACAAAAAGTAAGCGGTTTCTTAGGTCCGGAAGGAAAACCTGTGCCAGTATCTGATAATGAAATAAAGAAGATTATCGATCAAGCGAACGAAAGTAAGGAAAATCCTAATTCTGGTATTTCATTCGAGATAGGTGAGAAAGTAAAAGTTTGTGACGGTCCTTTTGCCTCGTTTAATGGATTAGTGGAAGAAATTGATGAAGATAAATCAAGATTAAAAGTTTCTGTTTCGATTTTTGGAAGACCAACCCCTGTCGATTTAGAGTTTCATCAAGTGGAGAAATCGTAAATGCCAAAAGAAATATCAGGATATGTGAAATTACAAATCAAAGGCGGCCAAGCAAACCCCGCGCCTCCAGTAGGTCCCGCGTTAGGACAAAGAGGTATTAATATAATGGAATTCTGCAAAGCTTTTAATGAAAAAACAAAAGCATTCATGGGTAAACCGGTACCAGTGGTAATAACTGTATATAAAGATAAAAAATTTGATTTCATAATTAAATCACCTCCAGCATCTCATTTCATTAGAGAAGCTGCAAAATTAAAAAGTGGCTCGAATGAACCAGGAAGAGTGGTTGCTGGCTCAATAACAATGAAGCAAGCTGAAGCAATAGCTAAAGAAAAAATGAAAGATTTAAATGCACATGATCTAAAAGAAGCAACAAAAATAATCTGTGGTTCAGCTAGATCAATGGGAATAGAGGTTAAAAAATAAATGAAAAAAAGATCTAAAAGATATAAATCTTTGTTTGAAAAATCAAAAATGAAAAAAATTTCAGGTTTAGATTCTATAATTAGTGAGATTAAAAGTAACCCAAGTGTAAAATTTGTTGAGTCAATAGATTTATCATTGAAAATAAATTTAAAAAAAATCAAGGGAGCTGACACAAGCCTCAGGACCGCAATAGAATTACCTAACGGTAATGGAAAAAAAATAAGAGTTGGGATAGTATGTGATGACAACAAATTATCTGAAGCAAAAAAAAGTGGTGCAGATGTAGTTGGATCAGATGACTTATTGAAGCAGATTTCATCCGGTGTTATAAAATTTGATAAATTAATTTGTACCTCATCTATGATGCCTAAAATTGGAAAATTAGGAAAAATATTGGGACCAAAAGGATTAATGCCCAATCCTAAATTAGGAACGGTTTCAGATGATTTAAAAACATCTGTAGATAAAGTAAAAAATAAATTAGTTGAAATCAAAAATGACAAAGATGGTAATCTAGGCATCTCTATTGGAAGAAAAACTTTTGCAGCTGAAAAATTAAAAGAAAATGTAAAATCGCTATTTGAAATTTTAAAGAAAGATAAGCCTAATATTTTTAATTCAGAGAATGTAAAGAAAATTTATCTTTCTTCTACAATGGGTACTTCTTTCAAATTAAATTTTAAGGAAATTTAAATATGATGAACAAACAAAAAAAGATTGCATATGTTGAAGAGATGAAAAAAATTTTTTCATCCAATGAAGCAGTTATGATAGCACATTATCAAGGTCTAACAGTTAATGAACTTGATAAAATTAGAAATGAAATGAGAGAAAATGGAATATTTTTCAAAGTAACAAAAAATAGGATAACAAAGCTTGCTCTAAAGGAAACAAAATACAAAGATCTTGATAAATTTTTTAGTGGGCCAACTGCCACCGCTGTTTCATCTGATCCAATAATGTCAGCAAAAATATTAGCTAAATACGCAAAAAGTAACTCAGCATTAAAAATCGTAGCCGGATATATGGATGGTAAGGTTTTGGAGGCTAAAGATGTTGCGCAAATAGCCACATTACCAACATTAGATGAAGCAAGAGCTAAAATTGTGGGTATTTTGTCCGCACCTGCTCAAAAAATTTTAAGTATTTTACTTGCACCTGGCTCAAAAATTGCTATTTTGGCGCACGCGAAAAGTAAAAAAGGTTAATCAAAATTATTAAAGACCAATGGCAGATTTAAATAAAATTATAGATGAATTATCAAAACTTACAGTTGTTGAAGCTGCAGAATTATCAAAACAATTAGAAGAAAAATGGGGAGTGACAGCAGCAGCACCTGCCGCGGCAGCACCTGCGCCTGGAGCAGCACCAGTAGAAGAAAAAAGTGAATTTACAATATTTTTAGCTTCAGCGGGTGATAAAAAAATTAATGTTATTAAAGAAGTCAGATCAATAACAGGTTTAGGACTTAAAGAAGCAAAAGATTTAGTTGAAGCAGCACCAAAGGAAGTTAAAAAAGGTGTCGCAAAAAAAGATGCTGAAGAAGCAAAGAAAAAATTAGAAGCTGCTGGAGCTAAAGTAGAATTAAAATAAGACCGGTACTATCTCAATTTTAGTCGTACCATAATAATATTTACTTAATGGAATTAAGTTTTACTGAAAAAAAAAGCATAAGAAAAAGCTTTGGGAAACTAAAAGAAACTCTATCTATACCTAACCTGATAGAAGTTCAAAAAAACTCTTATAACCAATTTTTAAAATCAACAGGATCGACTAATAAAGAAGCTCTCAGTAACGAAGACAAAGGTCTTATAAGGGTTTTCAAAAGTATTTTTCCTATACACGATGCTTCAGAAAAAGCATCTTTAGAATTTATTTCTTACAGTTTAGGCAAACCTAAGTTTGATGTAACTGAGTGTCGTCAAAGAAGCTTAACTTATTCTGCAGCAATAAAAGCTAATCTTAGACTGGTCATATATGATATAGATCCGGAAAAAAATACAAAGCAAATTTTATCAGCCAAGGAACAAGAAGTTTTTATGGGTGATCTTCCTTTAATGACAGAAAGTGGAACTTTTGTTGTTAACGGTGTTGAAAGAGTCGTTGTTAATCAAATGCACAGAAGTCCAGGTGTTTTTTTTGATCATGATAAAGGAAAAACGCATGCTAGTGGTAAACATCTCTTTAACTGCAGAATAATCCCTGGAAGAGGATCTTGGTTAGATTTTGAATTTGATCCGAAAGATATACTTTATTTTAGAATTGATAGGAAAAAAAAGTTACCAATTACAACTTTTTTATTTGCATTAGGTCTAAAAAGGGAAAAAATTTTAGAAAATTTTTATACTTATAGTAATTATAATTTTAATAAGAAATCTAATTCTTGGTATACAAATTTTGATCCTAATAATTATAAGAGACCAATAAAGTTAGCATTCAATTTGATAGATAAAAAAAACGATAAAATTGTTTTAAAAAAAGGAGAAAAATTAAATTTTGTACTTGCTGCAAAATTGAAAGAAAAAGGATTGGAAGAAATCACTGTTTCAGATGAAGAATTATTAGGAAAATATACTAAAGACAATATTGACGATCAAAACGGAGAACAGATATTAAAATCTGGGTACGATATAGACAATGAAAGTCTTGAAAAAATTAAATCCTCTGAAGTAAAAGTTCTTAGATTAGCTAATGTAGATACAATATTAAGAGGACCATATATATTCGAAACTATCAAAATTGATAAAAACAATAACAAGGAAGAGGCTCTTAATGATATTTATAGAATTTTAAGACCAGGAGAGCCTCCTACTTTAGAAGTTGCCGAAAAGGTTTTTGAAAATCTATATTTTAATAGCGATCGTTATGATTTATCTGACGTGGGTAGAGTAAAGCTTAATGCAAAATTAGATTTAAAGGCTCCTGATACGAAAAGAGTATTAACTGTTGAAGATATAATCGCGATTATTAAATTTATGCTGGATCTTAGGGACGGAAAGGGTGAAGTAGACGACATAGACCACCTTGGTAATAGAAGAGTAAGATCAGTTGGTGAACTTGTAGAAAACCAATTTAGGATAGGCCTCCTAAGAATGGAAAGAACAATAAAAGAGAAAATGTCTACCTTTTTGGAGATAGAGTCTGCAATGCCCCAAGACTTAATAAATGCTAAACCAATTACGACTTCATTTAAGGATTTTTTTGGGACTTCTCAATTATCTCAATTTATGGATCAAACTAACCCTCTATCAGAGATTACGCACAAAAGAAGAGTTTCGGCTCTAGGACCAGGTGGTTTAACTCGTGAGAGAGCTGGTTTCGAAGTAAGGGATGTCCATCCAACCCATTATGGAAGAATATGCCCAATAGAAACACCCGAAGGACCTAATATTGGATTAATTAATAGCTTGGCCACTTTTTCCAAAGTAAATAAGTACGGTTTTATTGAAAGTCCATATAAAAAAGTTTTGAGTGGAAAGGTTCTTGAAAAAATTGAATATTTATCAGCTATTGAAGAAGAGAAATTTACTATAGCGCAAGCTAATTCTCCAATTGGACCTGATGGTAGTTTTTTGGAAGAACTAGTTTCATGTAGAAAGGGTTTAAATTTTATCTTATCCAGAAAAGAAAATATCGATTACGTTGATGTCTCACCAAAACAGTTAGTTTCAGTTGCTGCTTCTCTAATACCTTTTTTAGAAAATGATGACGCTAATAGAGCTTTAATGGGGTCTAACATGATGCGTCAAGCAGTTCCACTTTTAAAACCCGAATCCCCACTAGTAGGAACAGGAATAGAAGGAGATGTAGCATTGGACTCTGGAGTTACAATTGTCGCTAGACGACACGGTATTGTTGACAAAATTGACGGTAAAAGGATTGTGGTAAAGGCAACTGAGGAAAAAGATTTATCCAAATCTGGCGTTGATATTTATAATTTATTAAAATTTCAAAGATCTAATCAAAATACCTGTATAAATCAAAAACCACTAGTAAAAGTTGGAGACATTATTCAAAAGGGAGATATTATTGCTGATGGTCCTGCTACAAAACTAGGTGAGCTAGCACTAGGTAAAAATGTGACTGTAGCCTTTATGCCTTGGCAAGGATATAATTTTGAAGATTCTATTTTAATTTCAGAAAGATGTGTAACAGATGATGTTTTTACTTCAATTCACATTGAAGAACACGAAATAATGGCTAGAGATACAAAACTCGGCACAGAAGAAATAACTAGAGATATTCCCAATGTTAGTGAAGAAAGTTTAAAAAATCTTGACGAGTCTGGTGTTGTTTATGTGGGAGCAGAAGTCAAACAAGGTGATATTTTAGTTGGCAAAGTAACTCCAAAGGGAGAAACCGCATCCAGCCCTGAGGAAAAACTTTTGAGATCTATATTTGGCGAAAAAGCAACTGACGTTAGAGATACCTCATTAAAACTCCCCGCAGGAAGCTCAGGTGTAGTTGTTGATGTTAGAGTGTTTAATAGGCATGGAGTTGAAAAAGACGAGAGGGCTATAGCAATTGAAAGATCAGAAATTGAGTCAGTACAAGAAGATAAAAAAGTAGAAGAAGAAATTTTAGAGAGAAATATTAAATTAAGAATAAATAGTCTTATTAAAAAAGAGAACGTCATCGAGAAAGACAAATTAGAAAACCTTTCTCTAAAAGATTACTGGAAATTAAAATTTAAAAATGAAAATATAGCCGATAAAGTTTTGCAATTAAAAAATCAATATAATAGTGCAAATGAAGATATTAAACTTAGGTTTGAGGATAAAGTTTTAAAAATTAGACAAGGTGACGACTTATTACCAACGGTCATGAAAGTTGTTAAAGTTTTTGTTGCTGTAAAACGAAGACTGATGCCAGGTGATAAAATGGCAGGTAGGCACGGAAACAAAGGTGTAATAAGTAAAATCGTTCCAGTAGAAGATATGCCATATATGGAAAGTGGCAAACCTGTGGATATAGTTTTAAATCCTTTAGGTGTACCAAGCCGAATGAATGTGGGGCAAATTTTAGAAACTCACCTAGGCTGGTCTTGCTCTGAATTGGGAGAAAAAATTAAACAACTTTTAAACAAATATATTAAAGATGGTAATGATAAATTTTTAAAAGAATCTTTAAATTCAGTTTATGGCGAAAAAACATTTAAAGTTATCAAAGAATTAGATAAAAAAGATTTTAGCGAGTTGTGTAATAATCTTTCAAATGGGGTTCCTGTATCAACTCCAGTTTTTGATGGAGCGTCAACAAACGATATTACAAAAATGTTAGAACTAGCAAAATTACCAGATTCTGGTCAGACTAATCTTTGGGATGGAAGAACAGGTGAAAAATTTGATAGACCTGTCACAGTAGGAATAATTTATATGTTGAAACTTCATCATTTAGTAGAAGATAAAATACATGCTAGATCAACCGGACCATATAGCTTGGTGACTCAGCAGCCCCTAGGTGGTAAGGCGCAACTCGGTGGACAGAGATTTGGAGAAATGGAAGTTTGGGCATTAGAAGCGTACGGAGCATCATATACTTTACAAGAAATATTGACTGTAAAATCTGATGACGTTGCTGGAAGGACTAAAGTTTATGAAACTATAGTTAAAGGCGATGATAGTTTTGAATCAGGAATTCCAGAGTCATTTAACGTTCTAATTAAAGAGATAAGAGCATTAGGCCTAAATATTGAACTAAATTAAATTATGAGAAACACACCAAACAAATTAACAAAAGAAACAAGCCAATCTGTATCTGAAAAGAATTTTGAACATATAAAAATTACATTGGCGAGTCCTGATAAAATAAAATCATGGTCATATGGTGAAATTAAAAAACCTGAGACAATTAATTATAGAACTTTTAGACCTGAGAAAGATGGACTGTTTTGTGCAAGAATTTTTGGACCTGTAAAGGACTACGAATGTTTATGTGGAAAATACAAAAGAATGAAATTTAGAGGAATAATTTGTGAAAAATGTGGAGTGGAAGTAACTAAGTCTAATGTGAGAAGAGAAAGAATGGGCCATATTGATCTTGCTTGTCCCGTAGCGCATATTTGGTTTTTAAAATCTTTACCTAGTAGAATATCTTTAGCAATCGATATGAAACTTAAAGAAGTAGAAAAAGTTTTGTATTTTGAAAGTTTTCTTGTAATAGAGCCAGGACTTACAGAATTAAAAAAAGGACAGCTACTTACTGAAGACGAATATATTAAAGCACAAGAGAAATATGGTGAAGATGGTTTCACTGCAGGAATAGGGGCTGAAGCTGTAAGAGAAATACTTTTAAATATAGATTTAAAAAAAGAAAAAGAAAAGTTAAGAGAGTCATTAAAAAGTATTAAATCAAAAGTAACAGAAGAAAGAACTTTAAAGAGATTAAAACTTATAGAGTCATTCTTGGATTCTGGAAACAAACCTGAGTGGATGATATTGACCACGGTACCTGTAATTCCTCCAGAACTTAGACCACTCGTTCCTTTAGATGGTGGAAGATTTGCTACCTCAGATCTAAATGATTTATACAGAAGAGTAATAAATAGAAATAATAGATTAAAAAGACTATTGGATTTAAAAGCTCCAGATATAATAGTTAGAAACGAAAAGAGGATGCTGCAAGAGTCAGTAGATGCACTGTTTGATAATGGAAGAAGAGGCAGAGTTATAACTGGAACGGGTAAACGACCACTCAAATCTTTAGCAGAAATGCTAAAAGGCAAGCAAGGAAGATTTAGACAAAATCTTTTAGGTAAGAGAGTGGACTATTCTGGAAGATCTGTAATTGTAGTTGGCCCGGAACTTAAACTTCATCAATGTGGATTGCCAAAAAAAATGGCACTTGAATTATTTAAACCTTTTTTATACGCGAGACTAGATAAATTAGGTTTGGCTACAACTATTAAACAAGCAAAAAGAATGGTTGAAAAACAAAAACCAGAAGTTTGGGATGCTTTGGAGCATATCATTAGAGAACATCCAGTTCTTTTAAATCGGGCACCAACTTTACACAGGTTGGGTGTACAGGCATTTGAAGCAAAATTAATTGAAGGTAACGCAATTGAATTACACCCATTAGTTTGTGCAGCATTTAATGCTGATTTTGATGGTGATCAAATGGCCGTGCATATTCCTTTAAGTTTAGAAGCTCAACTTGAGGCTCGTGTATTAATGATGTCGACAAATAATATTTTAAGTCCATCTAACGGAAAACCAATAATTGTACCAAGTCAGGATATAGTTTTGGGTATATATTACTTATCTCAATCAAAAAATACGGAAGAAAAACCTTTGGGTATTTTTACAGATGTTGATGAAATTATTAGCGCTGTAGAGAAAAAAGATATTAGTATACACTCAAAAATTATATCACAATTTGAAACCATAAATGATAAAGGAAATAAGATTGTTGAAAAATACGAAAGTACCGCTGGAAGGTTTTTGTTGTCAGAAACCCTACCCAAACATCATAAAATTAAATTTTCTCTTGTAAACAGGGTATTAACAAAGAAGGCAGTTTCGGAGATTATAGACACTGTGTATCGATATTGCGGACAAAAACAAACCGTTATTTTTTGTGACAAAATAAAAGACTTAGGTTTTAAGCATGCTTTTAGGGCAGGAATTTCTTTTGGTAAAAATGACTTGATAATCCCTAAGACTAAAGAAAAATTGGTTAGTGACACAAAAAAACAAATCAAAGATTACGAGAAACAATATCAAGACGGCCTCATAACAAGAGGTGAAAAATATAATAAAGTTGTAGATATTTGGTCAAAATGCACAGATTCAATTGCTAACGAAATGATGAAAGAGATTGCTTCTGCTGAAAAGATATATCCAAATGGTAGAATTGAAACTAATTCGGTATTTATGATGGCAGACTCTGGTGCAAGAGGATCTTCAGCACAAATGAAACAATTGGCCGGTATGAGAGGTTTGATAGCGAAACCATCTGGTGAAATTATTGAAACACCAATTATTTCAAATTTTAAAGAGGGATTGACTGTTTTAGAATATTTTAACTCAACCCACGGTGCTAGAAAAGGTTTAGCAGACACTGCCTTAAAAACTGCTAACTCAGGATATTTAACAAGAAGACTTTGCGATGTTGCTCAGGATCTTCAAATTACAAAAAAAGAATGTGATTGTAAATCTGGATCATCAATTAAATTATCAGAAATAATCGAAGGTGGTAATGTTTTAGTAAGTTTATCGGAGAGAGTTTTAGGAAGAGTAGCAGCTGAGGATGTAAAAAATCCAATAGATGGAGAAATCATAGTCAAAAAGAAAAGTATGATAGATGAAAAAATCTGTGAAAGAATAGATGCTGCTGGTGTTAAATCCATTCAAGTTTTCTCAGTAATCACTTGTGGATCAAAACAAGGTGTATGCGCAATGTCTTACGGTCGTGATTTATCTAGAGGAAAATTGGTTAGTGTAGGAGAAGCTATAGGTATGATTGCCGCTCAATCTATTGGTGAGCCTGGTACACAATTAACGATGAGAACGTTTCACGTTGGAGGAACAGCTCAAATAAAAGAGGAGTCATCGGTTATTTCATTAACAGATGGAATTTTAAAAATTAGTAATAAAAATTTAATACGTGACTCTAGAAACAACATTATAGTTATGGGCAGAAATACTCAGCTTTCTTTAGAAGATGAAAATGGAAGACAACTAGCTTTATATAAAATTCCTTACGGAGCTAAACTATTTTTTGAACATGATGATAAAATTAAAAAAGGAAAAAAGATCTCAGAATGGGACCCTTATACACTTCCTGTTATTGCTGAAAAAAATGGTGTAGTTAATTATATGGATTTAGTAGACGGTGTTTCATTAGCAGAAACATTAGACGACGCAACAGGAATATCTTCAAAATCTGTTATTGATTGGAGATCACAGTCAAAAAATTCAGATCTTAAACCTAGAATTACTTTAAGAAATAAAGAGGGTGAAGTTATAAAAAAAGCTGATGGAAATGAAGCAAGATACTATTTGGTTCCAGATTCAATTTTATCGGTAAAAGATGGTCAAAGTATTTCAGCAGGAGATGTACTTGCAAGATTACCAAAAGAAACCTCTAAAACAAAAGATATCACAGGTGGTTTACCGAGAGTTGCGGAATTATTTGAAGCAAGAAAACCTAAAGATGGAGCTATAATAGCAGAAAATGATGGAACGATTAAATTTGGTAAAGAGATAAGAGGAAAGCAAAAGGTTTCTATCGTGACGGCGAATGACGAGTCATCAAACTACTTAATACCAAAAGGCAAACACATTAATTTTAATGAAGGAGAAAAAATTAAAAAAGGTGAATATTTGCTAGATGGCAGCCCGGCTCCACACGATATTTTAAGAATTTTAGGCGTTGAAGCACTCACTGAGTATTTTGTTAGCGAAGTACAAGAAGTTTATAGAATGCAGGGAGTCGTAATTAACGATAAACATATAGAAACTATAGTTAGGCAAATGTTAAAAAAAGTGGAAATCAAGAATTCTGGTGACTCACATCTTCTCAATGGTGAGCTAATTGATAGAATTAAATTAGATGAAATTAATGAAAAACTTGTTCAAGAAAAGAAAAAACCAGCCTCGGGCGAAAGAGTTCTTCTTGGAATTACAAAAGCCTCATTACAAACAAATTCATTTATTTCAGCAGCATCTTTCCAAGAGACAACTAGAGTATTGACCGATGCGGCAATCAGAGGCAAGACAGATAATCTTGAAGGGCTTAAAGAAAACGTAATAGTTGGAAGATTAATACCAGCTGGCACTGGATTTTCTAAAAACCAGCTAGATAACAAAGCAAAAGAAGAAGATAAAATTAGAATTGCTGAGTTAGAAAAACAAACACCTGAAAATCAAGAATCAAAACCCCAATCATAAGCAAAAAGGTAAGATAAATTAAAGTTTTTTTACCCTATTATACGTTGACTTTTGCTTCTTCAATGGTAGTTTAGCGCAATTTTGATAGTTAAAAGTAAGGTTAATATTGACCTTAAACAATAACTAAAAATTAGAATAAAACCTATTAACTTCTTTTAATTTATCAAAAATAAAAATTATGCCGACTATTAATCAGCTGCTAAGAAAGCCAAGGGTGAAACCTTTATCAAGAAACAAGGTTCCAGCCCTAGAAAAACAACCGATCAAAAGAGGTGTTTGTATCAAAGTTTATACAACTACTCCTAAAAAACCTAATTCCGCTTTAAGGAAAGTCGCAAGAGTGAGGTTATCCAATGGTTTTGAAGTAACAGCATATATTCCTGGTGAGGGCCACAATTTACAAGAGCACTCTGTTGTTTTGATACGAGGCGGAAGAGTAAAAGACTTACCTGGAGTTAGGTATCACATTCTTCGAGGAAACCTAGATGCTCAGGGTGTTACATCAAGAAAAAAAAGACGTTCATTATACGGGGCAAAAAAACCAAAATAAATTAATCCATGTCTAGAAAAAGAAAAGCACCAAAAAGAAAAAAATATTCAGATCCAAAATACAGATCGGAGGTTGTTTCTAAATTTATAAACTCAATTATGTATGATGGTAAACGTTCTACAGCTGAAAAAATTCTTTATAGTGCATTGGATAAGATGAAAGAAAAAAATGATGATCCCCTTAAAATATTTAATTCAGCGGTAAGTAACGTTAGACCTAATTTAGAGGTTAGATCAAGAAGAGTTGGAGGTGCTACTTACCAAGTTCCAGTAGAGGTAAAATCAAACAGATCACAAGCTTTAGCATTGAGATGGCTACTAGATGCTTCAAGGAAAAGAAAAAACAAATCGATGTCAGAAAAATTATATTACGAAATTATGGATGCATCTCAAAACAAAGGTTCAGCAGTTAAAAAAAAGGAAGACACACATAAGATGGCGGAGTCAAATAAAGCTTTTGCACATTTTAGATGGTAAAAAAATGCCTAGATCTCATACATTAGAAAAATATAGAAACATAGGTATCATGGCACACATTGATGCTGGAAAAACAACTACCACTGAAAGAATTTTATACTACACAGGAAAAAGTCATAAAATAGGGGAAGTTCATGATGGAGCTGCAACAATGGACTGGATGGAACAAGAGCAAGAGAGAGGTATAACAATTACATCGGCTGCAACAACGTGCTTTTGGAGAGAACACAGAATTAATATTATTGATACGCCTGGCCACGTAGATTTTACAATTGAAGTAGAGAGATCATTAAAGGTATTGGACGGAGCCGTTGCAGTATTTGATGGAGTAGCAGGTGTTGAACCTCAATCCGAAACGGTTTGGAGACAAGCTGATAAATATAAGGTACCAAGAATCTGTTTTGTAAATAAATTGGACAGGACAGGAGCAGATTTTTTTAATTGTGTTGAAATGATCAAGGATAGACTTGGCGCAAAACCTCTTGTAATGCAAATTCCTGTTGGTATGGAAGCTTCCTTAAAAGGTGTTGTAGATTTAGTTAAAATGAAAGCGGTTTTATGGAAAGATGAAGAACTTGGAGCAGAATTTGAATATGTAGACATTCCGGCTGATTTAAAAGAACAGGCGGAAAAATATAGAAAAGAATTAATAGAAACAGCAGTAGAACAAGATGAAAAATTAATGGACGATTATTTAAATGGAAAAGAAGTTTCTGAGAAAGATATAATCGCCTGCGTACGTAAGGGATGTTTAAAGTTTGATTTTGTGCCAGTTTTAACCGGTTCAGCTTTCAAAAACAAAGGTGTTCAACCACTTCTAGATGCTGTTGTAGATTTCTTACCTAGCCCTAAAGACATTAATTCAATCAAAGGAACAAAACCAAATTCCAAAGACGAAGTTGAGAGAAAATTTGACGACAACGAGCCTTTTTCAGCTTTAGCATTTAAAGTTGCAAATGATCCCTTCGTGGGCTCCTTGACTTTTATCAGAATTTACTCGGGCACCCTTAGGTCTGGAACTGGAATTTATAATACATCAAGAGATAAAGAAGAAAGGGTTGGTAGAATGCTATTAATGCACGCTAATAGTAGAGAAGATGTAAAAGAGGCAAATACCGGAGACATTGTTGCGTTAGCAGGCCTTAAATATACAATCACGGGACACACATTATCTGACGAGGAAAAACCAGTTATTTTAGAACCTATGGAATTTCCTGATCCAGTTATTGAAATTGCAGTAGAACCAAAAACAAAGGGTGACCAAGAAAAAATGGGTGAAGCATTAGGAAGATTAGCAAAAGAGGATCCGTCCTTTAGAGTATCTTCAGACGAAGAGTCAGGTCAAACAATTATAAAAGGTATGGGAGAATTGCACCTAGATATTATCGTAGACAGAATGAAACGAGAATTTAAAGTTGAGGCTAATATAGGAGCACCACAAGTAGCTTACAGAGAGACAATACTAAAATCGATATCAAATGTTTATATACATAAAAAACAAAGCGGTGGTGCTGGACAATTTGCAAAAGTAGAACTTACTGTTGAGCCGTTAGAACCTGGAAAAGGCAGGGAGGTAGAAAACAAGATTAAAGGAGGAGCGATACCAAAAGAATTTATTCCTGGGGTTGAAAAAGGAATAGAAAGTGTTGCAGATAATGGAATTTTGGCTGGATTTCCGCTAATAGATTATAAAGTCACTATAGTCGATGGTTTACATCATGACGTTGATTCAAGCGTTTTAGCTTTTGAAATTGCATCAAGATATTGTTTTAGAGAAGCTTGTACTAAGGCAACTCTTAAACTTCTTGAACCAATAATGAGAGTTGAAGTTATAACTCCAGAAGACTACATGGGCGATGTTATTGGTGATTTAAATAGTAGAAGAGGACAAGTTTCAACTACAGATAAAAGGGGAAATGCAACAGTAATTAGTGCAATGGTTCCTTTAGCAAATATGTTTGGATATATAAATAATTTAAGATCAATGTCACAAGGCAGAGCTCAGTACTCAATGTTTTTTGATCACTATGAAAAAGTTCCGCAAAATGTTCAAGACGAAGTAACAAAGAAAATGGCATAAAAATGGATAGACAAAATATAAGAATACATTTACGAGCATATGACAACAAAATTTTAGACATCTCAACCCAAGAGATTGTAAACACAGCTAAGAGAACTGGAGCTCAAGTGAAAGGGCCAATACCTCTACCTACAAGAATAGAAAAATTTACAGTTTTAAGGTCTCCCCATATTGATAAAAAAAGCAGAGAACAATTTGAAACAAGGACTCATAAGAGGCTAATAGATATTGTTGAACCGACACCTCAAACTGTAGAAGCGTTAATGAAATTAGATTTAGCTTCAGGTGTTGATATAGAGATAAAAATATAAAATGACAGTAGGATTAGTAGGTAAAAAAATTGGTATGACGAGAGAGTTTTTTAACTCAGGGGTTTCTGTACCCGTAACAGTCCTAAAAGTTGAAAAAGGAAGAGTAATAGACGTATACAGCAGACAGAAGAATGGTTATTCAGCTGTTAGACTTGGTTTCTTAAAAATTAAAAATTCAAAACTAAACAAACAAATGAAGGGTTTTTTTGCTAAAAAAAATACTGAACCAAAAAAAATCCTAAAGGAATTTAGGGTAGAAAAGATCGAGGATTACAAAGTCGGTAGCGAAATAGGATTAGAGCTTTTTAAAGATGTAAAATTTATTGATGTCAGGTCAAAAACTATAGGTAAAGGCTTTGCAGGGGTAATGAAAAAATATAATTTTGCAGGTTTGAGAGCTACTCACGGTGTGTCTGTTTCACACAGATCACATGGATCAACTGGACAAAGGCAGGATCCTGGAAAAGTTTTTAAAGGAAAGAAAATGGCTGGCCATATGGGATCTAAATTTAGAACAGTTTTAAATTTAGAAATTATTAAATCAGATTTAGAAAATGATTTAATATACGTGAAGGGATCAATACCTGGTTCAAAAAATAGCATTGTTTATTTAAGAAAATCCGTAAAATTAATTAATAAAAAAACTATAAAGGATAAAGAAGAAGAAATTAAAAAAATGACTAGTAAAAAGGAAACACCAAAAGCTGCCTCAAAAAAAGAGACAAAACCAAAATCTGACATATCAAAACAGGAAAGTAAGAAAAAATAATATGAATTTAAAAATTTTAGACATAGACGGAAAAAAAAATGAAACAATGACAGTTTCAGATAGTCTAGTTGGTATTAAATTTAATAATAAATTGATTAAATATGTTATTGATTGGCAGTTAAATCATTCTAAAAGAAGATTGGCCAAAACAAAACAAAGAAATGAAGTGATAGGATCAACCAAGAAAATCTATGCACAAAAAGGAACTGGTGGGGCAAGGCATGCTAGCAGAAAAGCTCCGCTCTTTGTTGGCGGTGGTGTTGCACATGGTCCTAAGGGTGATAATTATAAAGTTAAAAAAATCAACAAAAAAGTAAGAAAAATTGCATTAGCACAATCAATCTCTAAGAAGAACACAAATAAAGAATTATTTATTCTTCAGGATATAAAAACAGAGATTAAAAAAACAAAAATATTCAATAATTTTTTACAAAAAAATAAAATTAATAACGTTCTTATAGTTTCTGATAAAGCTACACAAAAAAATATAATCAAATCGGTTAGAAATATTAGAGACCTCAAACTAATAAACGATGAAGGTACTAATATTTACGATCTATTTAAATTTAAAAACGTTTTGTTCACTGCAAGCTCAATTAAAAGTATTCAAAATAGGCTAATAAATGAAAAAGATTAATTATTTAGACTCAATAAAATCTCCAATTATAACTGAAAAGGCTACAACTTTATCAGAACAAAACAAAATAGTATTTAAAGTCCATTTGAATGCATCAAAACATAGTATTAAAAAAAATATTGAAAAAATCTTTAAAGTCAATGTTATAAAAGTTAATACAATCAAAAAAAAATCAAAAACAAAAATTATAAGAGGCAAAATAGGAATTAAAAAAGGTTTTAAGAAAGCAGTCGTAACTTTAAAAAAAGGACAAACAATAGACTTAGCTACAGGAGTTTAAAAAAAATATGAGCCTAAAAACATTTAAACCATACACAAAATCTACTAGAGGCACTGTAATTGTTGATAAGAAAAATATTTGGAAAGGCTCTCCTTTTAAATCCCTTACCAAAGGAAAAATTTCATCAGGGGGAAGAAACAATCTTGGCAGAATTACCTCTAGAGCTAAAGGCGCTGGTCATAAAAAAAGATTTCGGATAATAGATTTTTTTAGAAATAAAATTGATGTAAATGCAACAGTAGAGAGAATTGAATATGATCCT
>CACHPL010000009.1 GCA_902581795.1 uncultured Pelagibacteraceae bacterium
ATGACATAAGTTTCATTCCACGACATTCTAGAGGCCATAAAATAAGTCCAACCAATATAAATTTCAGAGCAAATATTGACGCAATGAAACAACAAGGTGTTACAGATATTATATCGGTATCAGCAGTTGGCTCTTTAAAAGAAAACTTAAGCCCTGGAACTTTTGTAATAGTTGATCAGTTTATTGATAGAACTTTCTCCAGAGTAAAAACATTTTTTGATGAAGAGATAGTAGCACACGTTTCAATGGCAAAGCCTACAAGTGAAGGTTTGGGTAAATGTTGTGAAGCTGCACTAAAAAAATTAAATATAAATTATCAAATGGGCGGAACCTATATAGTTATGGAAGGACCGCAGTTTTCAACTTTAGCAGAATCAAATTTATACAGATCATGGAAAGCTGATGTTATAGGCATGACAAATATGCCCGAAGCTAAATTAGCGAGAGAAGCAGAATTAAGATATTGTACAGTTGCAATGGTTACAGATTATGACTGTTGGCACTCTGATCATGATGAAGTTGATGTTGCAATGGTTATAAAAACTTTGCAACAAAATGCTGCGAATGCACAAAATATGGTCAAAGAAGTTGTTAAAACTTTTACAAATTTCTCAGTTGATAAAGATCCAACAAACAATTGTTTAGATACAGCTATTATTACAGATCCAAAGCTAAGAACTAAAAAAACAATAAAAAAGTTAAAACATATTGCAGGAAGAGTTTTGAAATAATAATGCATATCAATGGAAAAGAATCTAGAACAATTTGGTTTGAGAATAATATTGTTAAAATAATAGACCAAACAAAACTTCCTCATCAATTTATAATTAAAGATTTAAAAACCATTAAAGACTCAATTAATGCAATTAAAACAATGGAAGTAAGGGGTGCACCATTAATAGGAGCTACCGCTGCTTACGGATTAGTTCTGTCTATAATTGAAAGAAACGATCAATCTTTTCTTAAGAAATCCAGTGAGGATTTAATTAAATCAAGGCCAACAGCTATCAATTTAAAATGGGCGGTGGATAGAATGATGAAAAAATTATCAGGAGTAAATAGTAAAGAAATTTTGAATATAGCAATCAATGAAGCAAGAGCAATTTGTGAGGAAGACATGGGTTTTTGCAAAAATATTGGTTTGAATGGGCTAAAAATAATTGAAGAAATTTATAAAAAGAAAAAAGATACAGTAAACATTCTAACTCATTGCAACGCAGGATGGCTTGCGACTATTGATTGGGGCACCGCTACTTCCCCAATCTATCATGCTCATAAAAAAGGAGTTAAAGTTCATGTTTGGGTAGACGAAACTAGACCAAGAAACCAGGGAGCTAATTTAACATCATACGAACTAAATGAAGAAGGTATATCTAATACAATAATTACTGATAACACCGGAGGAATTTTAATGCAAAGAGGTGAGGTGGATATGTGCATTACTGGAACAGACAGAACTTTATCGACAGGAGATGTTGTAAACAAGATTGGAACTTATCTCAAAGCTCTAGCTGCTTACGATAATAAAGTCCCTTTTTATGTCGCTTTGCCAAGTTCAACAATTGATTGGAATTTAAAAAATTTTAAAGATATTCCCATAGAACAAAGAAATTCAGAAGAATTATCGCATATTGAAGGTCTAGATAAAAATAACAATTTAACAAAAGTTTTAATTTATCCAAAAAAAAGCAAAGCTATGAATTTAGCATTTGATATTACACCCGCTAAATATATTACAGGTTTAATAACCGAAAAAGGAGTTTGTGAGGCATCGAGCGAAGGACTAAAAAGTTTGTATAAATGAAAAAATTAAGAGCCCAGGTTATAAAATACGCAAAAAAACTTAATATTACTAATCTATCAACTTTAAGATCAGGCAACGTTTCTGTAAGAGCAAAAGAAAAAAATATTAATGGGTTTTATATTACTCCCTCAGGGACCAAATATTCATCATTAAAAACAAAAGATATTATTTTTGTTTCTCTTAAAGGTCGATTCGATAAAAAAAAAGGAAAGCCGTCATCAGAATGGCGTTTTCATCAAGATATTTATGTGAATAAAAAAGATGCACAGGCAATTGTTCATGCACATTCTACGTGTGCTACAGCAGTATCTACCCATAACAAATCTATTCCGGCTTTTCATTACATGGTTGGGGTAGCTGGAGGAAATGACATAAAATGCGCTAAATATGCTACTTTTGGTACAAGAAATTTATCTAAAAATATTTTGTCCGCACTTAAAAAAAGGTCTGCGTGTTTAATTTCAAATCATGGGCAAATAGCTTTTGGAAAAAATTTAGAAAGTGCTTTTGAGCTAGCGCAAGAAGTAGAAAATATTTGCCATCAATATATAAATGCACTAAGAATTGGAATACCAAAAATACTTTCAAAAAATGAAATGAAAATTGTTTTGGTAAAAATGAAAAATTATAAAAAAGGATAGTTTTTTATGTTAAAAGTTGGTGAACATATCACTTTAGATTTTCTAGGTGTAAAAAAAGAATATACACCCGAGTTTTACGAAAAAATTTTTTATAAAATTTCAAAAAAAGCAAAAGTTGAATTACTTAAAATCTCCAGCCATAAATTTGAACCACAAGGTTTTACATCAGTGGCTTTATTATCTGAGAGCCATATGAGCTTTCATACTTTTCCAGAGAGAGGTGTTGTGAGTTTTGATTTTTTCACATGTGGTAAAATTTCTCCAAGAGTAGCATTAACTATTTTAAAAAAAGAAATTGATCATAGAAGGGTTGTGATGAAAAATTTTGACAGAAGTAGTACAGCTTTAAAAGATGATATCTATAGCACTGCTGGTCAAAAAAAATATTATGTAGTAAATGAAATTTTAGAAAAATTAGTTTCAAAAGTTGGCCAAAAATTAGAAATTTTAAACCTAGAAGAATATGGAAACGCACTGTTTATTGATAACGAACTTCAAGTAGCTGAAAAAGATGAAAGACTTTATAGCTCAACATTTGTTAAGTCCGGAATGGATTTGTGTAAAAGAAAAGGCAATGTGGCAGTTATTGGTGGAGGTGATGGGGGAGTAGTCAGAGAATGTCTGCAAAACAATTTTAATTATATAGACTGGTTTGAATTAGACCCACAAGTTGTTGAACTTAGTTATAAATATTTGCCAAAAATTACCTCGAGAGTTAAAAAAAGCAACAAGGTTAATACTTACTGGGGAGATGCTTTTAAAAGTATTAAATCTGTGGAAGACTTAAAGTATGATCAAATTTACGTGGATCTAAATGATGACCAATATTGTATAGATCTCGCGAAAAGAAATATGAAAGGTTTAAAGAGAATTTTAAGAAAGGGTGGGGCGATCACAGCACAGGTAGGTTGCCAAGATAAAAAACCAAAACAAATTAAAAACTGGATAAAAGTTTTAGATGAAAGTTTTGGTAATTTTAAGATATCAGAAATTTTTATACCCAGCTTTGATTGCAGATGGAACTTTGCGTCTTCATCCAAAAAGTAAATATTTGAATTAATAATTTGTATATTTCTTAATTTCTCTAATATTTGAATTCGTTAATTGGTTTATCTTTGATTTAATCTGCGCTCTTTCATCGTTACGCTTGTAAACATTTCTAGAGAGCTCAATAAATTTCTGATCAAATTTTTTATTTTTTTCAGATAACCTTTTTTCATCCTCAATCTCCCATAATTTAAGATTTAAAGTTTTAAGCTCATCCCAAAGTTTTTTTATATCATTACTAATTTGTACATTTTTTTTCATTGTATCAAGTAAGGACGAATATTCTTTATTAATTAATTCCAAACTATTTTTATCTGAAATTTTTTCTTTTTTAATTTCAAGTATAGTAATTTTATCGATTAATTCACCAATTGAAGTTTCTATATAAATTTTATTCATTTTTTAGCCATTATAAGATAATAGACTTTATTATATAAAAAATATATGCAGTTGTATTGTATCAATGTCAAACATATTGATTATTAAACATGGCTCGCTTGGAGACTTAATCCAAGCAAATGGCGCTATAAAGGATATTAGAAGAAGTTTTAAAGATGAAAAAATATTTTTATTAACAACTCCGCCTTATTTAAACTTCATGTCGTCATGCCCGTATTTAGACGGCGTATTAATTGATAAGAGGCTACCTAGATGGAATCTTTTTTACTTAAGAAATTTAAAAAAGATGCTTAGCAGGTTTTCTTTTAATAAAGTTTTTGACTTACAAAATTCTTCAAGAACTAAGTTTTATAAGAAATTTATTTTTAAAAAAGATATATTTTGGTCTGATAGTAATTCTTTTATTTCAAAAGAGGATTTATTAGATGAAAAAAAACTTCCCGTTTTAGATAGAATGAAATTACAGTTAAAAAGGGCAGGTTTATCAGACACAGCATTTACAAAAAAACCAGATTTAAATTGGTCAATTGTTGACATTAAAAATATAATCAATCAAAATTTTGATGGTAAATATATTTTAATTTTTCCCTTTTGCTCACCTAAACTAATTAATAAAAAATGGCCATACTTTAACGACCTTATTGAAATTATAACTCGAGAATATGGACCTCAATATAATATCGCTATTGCACCTGGACCTGGTGAAATTATTGAGGCAAAAAATTACAAGGCAAATATTATTCTAAATCAAAACTCTTCATTAAATATAAGTGAATTAATCAGTCTTATTAATGGGAGCAGCTATGTTGTGTCTAACGACACGGGGCCAGCACACATAAGTGCACATTTAAATAAAAAAGGGCTAGTGTTATTTGGTAGTCATACAAGTCCAGAAAAAGTGAGTATTGAAACAGAAAACTTTAAATCAATAAAAGTTGACTCTTTGAAAAATCTTAATGCCGCAGAAGTTTTTAAAAAAATCAAAGAGAATTTAAATTAAGCTTAAATATTTTTTTACTATTGTTTTCCAATTAAAGTTTTTAGAGAATTCTAAAGCATTCAAGCCAAATTTTTTATAGTTATCATTTTCAAAAAATTTTAATATACTTTTATAAATTGAATTTATTTCTTTACCATCGCACAAAAGACCAGTTTTTTGATTAATTATTGCGTCTGAAGCGCCGCCATGTTCACCTCCGATTGACCCAACACCATAGCTTGCGGCTTCTATGAAAGATATTCCAAAACCTTCAACTGATCTTTTATATGCTATTGAGGGCATTAAAAAAAGGTTTGAACTTTTAATTATGGCGTTTTTAAATTTTTGATCTGCTTCAAATAAGAATGTAACTTCGTTTTCAATTTTTAATTCTTTTACTAGTTTAATTAAATTATTTTTTTCTTCACCATCTCCGATACTAATATATTTAATATTAGGAAATTTTTCCTTTAAATTTCTAATACACATTAAAATATTCTGATGATTTTTTCTTCTATCAAGTCTTGCCACAGTTACTATTTTGGGAAAAGAGTCTTTAAAAATATTATCTGCCCTATTTTGAAAAGGTGTTTCAATTTCTAATGGTATATCACAACCAGGATGTATCACATAGATTTTTTCTTTAGGAATTCCCATCTCAATACCCAAATTTTTTGTAAAATTTGAATTAGCAATTACATATTTTATTTTAGAAACCGAACTTAATATTCTTTTATTTATACTAGAACCTTTCACATGATTAATTTCTTTTGAATGTATTAAACAAAAAGATTGTATATTTTCAATTATTTCCGAATTTACTTTTTCCAAACTTTTCCAGTGATCAAAAAAAATTGACCTAATATTTTTGTTATCTTTGATAAATTCTAGAATTCTATTTGCTTTTCTGTATTTTCTAAATAATTTTATTCCACCAAATCTTTCAATATCAAGTTTTGATATTTTATCATAGTTTTCAAATTTTTCTGACTTGTCAGCAAAAACCTTTACTGGCCCATGATCTGTCAAAGCATTTGCAAGGCCACCCATTAAATTTTGCATTCCACCAACTTCTGGAGGAAAACTTCTAGTAGATATGACGAACATTACTTAGCCCACTTAATATTACATCCCATACTTGGAATTTGATTTTTAGGTCCATTACCTGTGTTGATAATTAAACTCATGGCTTTCAAAAGATCACTTTCTGAATTTCTAATTGGTTTCAAATTTTTAAGCTCTCTAATTCTCCCCCTATATTGTAATTCTTGTTTGTAATTATAGCCAAAAAAATCCGGAGTACATACAGCCCCATAGTTTTTTGCAATTTCTTGAGTATCATCAATAAGATAAGGAAAAGTAAATTTATGCTCTTTACTAAAATTAATCATATTTTCAAATGAGTCTTCAGGATATTCTTTAGTGTCATTTGACATTATCGCTAAAGTTTTCAATCCATCACGCTCTAATTGTTTACAATCATTAACAATGTCCTCTATTACCGCCTTAACGTAAGGACAATGATTACATATAAACATTATTAATGTTCCTTTTTTTCCCAAGTGATCTTCCAGTTTGTGAATTTTTCCATCAATTCCTTTTAATTTGAAAGATTTAGCTTTTTCTCCAAAGTTGCAGATAGGTGTTTTAGTTAAAACCATAATGTATTATACATAAAATTATGATTTATGACTTCGAAAAAAATGTGCCAGAAGTTGATTCTGATGCCTGGGTTGCTTCGAATGCCAACATTATTGGTAAGGTTAAATTACAAAAAAATTCTAGTGTTTGGTTCAATGCTGTTTTAAGAGGAGATGTGGAGCCAATAATTTTAGGTGAGAATTCAAATATTCAAGACGGAAGTGTTCTTCACACTGATCCAGGTTATCCACTGCATATTGGAAGGGGCGTTACCATTGGCCATATGGTGATGTTACATGGTTGTAAAATAGGAGACGATACTCTGATCGGTATAGGCAGCACAATTCTTAATAATGCGAATATTGGAAAAAATTGTATTATAGGAGCAAATAGTTTGATTACTGAAAATAAAACTATTCCTGATCAATCCTTGGTAGTTGGAAGTCCTGGAAGAATAATTAGAAAAATCACTGACGACGAAATTAAGATGATCAAGGAAAATGCCTCCCATTATGTTAGTAATTCAAAGAAATATAAAAAATAAATTAAGGCACTAACCAGCTAAATTTTTTATTTCCATTAAGATTAATCAAAGCTCTTCGATGACCTTTTGCAGCTAAATATAGCCACTCAATACTTTCAATTTTACACTTGATAACGCAAAAGTTTTTATAACCTTGTTCACTTTCCTCTTTGGTAAAATCAAAATCATTAAATTTACCAACTAATCCAGATGTTGGTTTTTCAGAAACTGTCCCCGGACCGCTGGTTACTAAATAGCATTTTCTACTTACATGCCCAGTTTTTTCCCATGATGTTTTGGTTATTTCATTTTTATAGTTTATCTCACAATTAACTTTAAGACGTAGTTGAATTTTTTCTTCTTTACCATAAAATAAGATTGCACAATTAGGATTTTTTTTAATTTTTTCAATTTTTGATGATCTTATGTCACTGTGAAACTGAAGAAAACTTTTCTCTGACTCTGCTTTTCTTAAAACAACAACTCTCCCATCTAAATCTTTGTCATCTCCACATATGAAAACTGGTGTTCTAAATTCTGAGCTACGATCTTTAACCGCATTATTTAAAAGAGCCCAAACTTTTTTTTCGATTTCTTCAAAATTTTCGTAATAGCTTACTTCTTCAGGCACAGCTTATTTTCTAAATCTTTTAATTAAACTTGAGGTATCCCATCTATTTCCGCCCATTTTTTGTACCTCTTCATAATATTCATCAATAATTTTTGTTATTGGTAACGGTGAATTATTTCGTTTAGCTTCATCCATAGCGATTTTTAAATCTTTTCTCATCCAATCTACCGCAAATCCGTAATCAAATTTATCATCTATCATCGTCTTAAATCTATTTTCCATTTGCCAGGACTGTGCAGCACCTTTAGAAATAGTTTCAATTACATCCTCCATTTTCAATTTTGCATTCAATCCAAAATTAATTGCTTCTGACAAACCTTGAACTACCCCGGCAATACAAATTTGATTTACCATTTTAGCTAATTGACCATTACCTGCTGGACCCAATAATTTCATTTTTTTACTGTAGCAATCAATAATCGGAGAAGATTTTTTGTAGGCTTCTTCATCTCCACCTATCATAACAGTTAATGCTCCGTTCTCAGCACCTGCTTGACCACCTGATACTGGAGCATCCAAAAAATTAAATCCAGCGCTTTTTGCTTTTTTATAAAGCTCTCTGGCAATTTCTGCAGATGCAGTAGTATTATCGATATAGACACAATCTTTTTTTGCAGTTTTGAACAAGCCCTCTTTACCAAGAGTTACTTCTCTAAGATCATTGTCATTTCCAACACAAGTAAATATAAAATCTGATTCTTTGGCAGCTTCCATAGGAGTTTTTGATATTTGGCCCTTATGCTCTTTTACCCATTTCTCAGCTTTTGATATCGTCCTATTATAAACAGTTACTTTGTGACCAGCTTTTGATATATGTCCAGCCATAGGATAACCCATTACTCCAAGACCAATGAAAGAAACTTTTAAAGACATTTAATGATTATAGATATTATCAGATCAAATTTCAAAATAATTATTTTTGGTTTTGTTTTTACTTTCTTTTCATGTATCGGCCAAAGTTTTTTTATAGGCTTATTTAACTCAGAAATTAGAAACGAACTAAACATTAGCAATGCTGAATTTGGAAGTATCTACGGTATAGCTACTTTATGTAGCAGCTTTACATTAATTTGGATAGGAAAGAAGATTGATGAATTAAAGTTGATTAACTATTCCATTTTAGTTGTAACCCTGCTTTTTTTTGCAACTATTTTCTTTTCTTTTGTTAACGGAATAACTTTATTGTTGATTGGAATTTTTCTTTTAAGATTGGCAGGACAGGGTTTAATGGCTCATACAGCAACAACAACTATTTCAAGATATTTTTTTAGAGCAAGAGGTAAAGCTTTGAGTTTTACATGGTTTGGAATGTCATTAGGAGAATTCGTATTACCTATTTTAATAGTATTTTTACTTTCCTTTATGAATTGGAGGGATATTTGGATGCAAATCGGAATAGTAGTTTTGATTATTCTTCCAATATTTTCATACATCACAGTAAAAGATATTAATATTTTTTCTAGAGAAAAAGGAAAGGAAAAATACAAAAAAAATTTACTATCTACAAAAAGCTGGACAAGAAGAGAAGTTTTAAAAGATTTTAAATTTTACTCACTTCTTCCATCTACTTTGGCCTGTCCGTTTATAATAACAGGAATTGTTATAAATCAATCATTTATAATAGAGTCAAAAGGTTGGAGCGAATATGCAATAGCTCAGGCTTTTATGTTTTATTCCATATCTACTGTTCTCACGCTTTTTTTATCAGGTTTCTTAGTAGATAGATTTACTAGTAGGAAAATTTTGCCTTACGTAAATATACCAATGCTTTTAAGTTTAATGATTTTAATTTTTTTTGATCACCCATATTCTGCTTTTATATTCATGGGGCTATTAGGTATGACAAATGGGATAACAAATGTATTGTTATCATCTTTGTGGGCAGAAATATATGGCGTTAATTTTCTTGGTTCTATAAGGGCTTTAACAGGATCTCTTATGGTTTTTTCTACAGCGTTAGCAACAGCTGTTTTTGGTTATTTGATTGATCTAGGGTATTCAATTGAAGCTATTGCTGTTTTATGTTCAATTTACATTGGAATTTCTTTAGTTATTATCCTAATTTTTTGGAATTTATATAAGCCTATTATGCAAAAAAAAACTTGATTTTATCGAGTCTTTTAATTAATTATTGCTGACCCTTATGGCTCGTATCACTGTAGAAGACTGTTTAGAAAAAGTAGACAATCAATATGATTTAGTTCTGTTGGCAAAAGAAAGAACAATGCAACTAAATTCAGGTTCTCAAATGCTTGTAGATGAGGACAATGATAAAAAAACTGTAATAGCTCTTAGAGAAATTGCAGATGGAAAATTGGATGTTAAAGAATTAAAAGGCGATTCTATTAATAGATTGAGAAAAGAACCAGATGAAATTGTTGAAGAACAAGAGGTGGAAGAAATTTCCAATGATGAATTTGAGAAACAATACAAAGGCGAAGTTTCTAAAAGTGGTATAGCTATATTGCCATCTAAAAGAACAAGAAAAATCCCTGCGCAAGCAGCTACTCAAACAGAGGAAAATACTGAAAAAAAGAAAGATGAAGCCTCTCCACTTAAACTAACCGAAGAATTAAAAGAAGAAGAAAACAAATAATTGACGATTAATAGAAAAATTTGTGTAGCTCCCATGATGGATTGTACGGATCGACACGAAAGGTACTTTCTTCGATTATTGAGTAAAAACGTGATGCTTTATACCGAGATGGTGGCCACCAAGTCTGCTATTCACGGTGATAGAAAAAAAATTTTAGGATTTAATAAAATTGAAAAACCTCTAGCATTACAGGTTGGTGGCTCTGATAAAAAAGAATTATCTGAAGTTTGCAAAATAGCCGAGAACATGGGCTATGATGAGATAAATATAAATTTAGGATGCCCTAGTAAAAAAGTTCAAAAAAATAAATTTGGTGCATGCCTCATCAAAGAACCCCAGCTGGTAGCTGAATGTATAAATAAAATGATAAATTCTTGTAAAATTCCAGTTACTGCAAAAACTAGGATAGGGTTTGACGATGTAGAAAATTATGAGTATCTGAATTCATTTATAAATAAAATATCTAATGCAGGATGCAAAACAATAATTTTACATGCGCGTAAAGCTATTTTGAAAGGTCTCACACCAAAAGAAAATTTAAAAATTCCAAAACTTAATTATCCTTTAGTTTATAAAATAAAAAAATCAAATGATGATCTTGAAATTATAATTAATGGCGGAATAACAAATTCTGAGGAAATTAAAAATCATTTGGAAAATTGCGATGGAGTGATGATTGGGAGAGCTATTTATCAAAATCCTTATTTTTTGGCTGATATCGAAGATAAAATTTTTAATAACAACAATGTTCCTTCGAGAGCAGAGGTAGCAGAAAAATTAGTTGAATATGTGAAAGAGGAAGTGAAAAAAGGAATAAGAGTAAATCAAATTATGAGACACGCCGTAGGATTATATCATGGTCAAAAGGGAGCAAATAAATGGAAAAGATTTTTAAGTGATAATATGATGGCGAGAGACTCAGATTTTCAAAAAGTAAATCATATTATGCAGATTGCTCAAAATAACGAAAAGGCCAATCAAGCTGCCTCATGATTGAAACCTTTGGAACAAATCAAATTATATTTTTTTTATTTATAATGGCATTCACAGCTATAGTAGCAGGTTTTTTTGCAGGATTTTTCGGTATTGGGGGCGGTATAATTACCGTTCCTTGTCTTTTTTATATTTTTGGAACTATTGGAATTGATAAATCTTTTATAATGCATTTAGCAGTTGGTACTTCATTCGCCATAATTGTTCCAACAGCTATCATGTCTGTTTATACACATTACAAACATAAAGCAGTAGATTTTAGTGTAGTAAGAACCTATGGAATATTTGTAGTTGTTGGAGTTATTATTGGAAGTTTTTTTGCAGCATCAATGCATACAAAATCGCTAGTTTTGTTTTTTAGCATAATTATATATCTATTGGCTCTAAATTTAATTCTTCTAAAAGACAAAACAAAAATTAAATTAAAATTTAGTTTATTGCAAAGAACTTTTCTTGGTTTTATCGTTGGTTTCGTGTCATCTTTGATGGGCATTGGAGGCGCAATTATGAATGTGCCAATACTAAAGTTTGTGGGCTTTACAATAAATAAAGCAATAGGAAGCGCAGCTTCTATTGGTTTTTTGATATCTGTATTTGGATGCTTGGGATTTTTAGTCTCAGGAATATTGATTAAAACAGACATACCTTTGAGTGCAGGATTTATAAATATACCTGCTTTTTTAGTATTTATTCCAATAACTATTGCTATGGCAAAGGTCGGGGCTACAGCGGTCCACAAAATTAAAAGAGAAATTATAGCAAAATTGTTTGGATTTTTTTTAATTATAATAGCAAGTAGATTTTTGTACGAATATTTTAATCTTTAGATCTTTTGATCATATTCGCCAATTTTTCCAGTTTTTTGAAGTAAATCATCTATAAAATTAAATATTTTTTTCTTTCCAGTATCCGACGAGGTGCTTTCTGTAACAACAACTAAAGATGGTTTATTCGAAGATGCTCTTATTAATCCCCACGAACCGTCTTCGAGAACAAACCTAACACCATTTACTGTCAAAATTTCTTTGATTAGCTGGTTATCAACCTTAATATTTTTGATTTTAATCTCCTCAACTACTTTCACTAAGTCTTCCACAATTTTATATTTTTCTTCATCTTTACAAAAAGGAGCCATTGTTGGAGATTGAAAGGTTTTTGGAAGACCATCAATTATTGAACTCATTTTTTCATTTTGATTATTTAATAAGTGACAGATTTGAATTGCAGAATTAATGCCATCATCGTAACCATAGCCAATAGGTTTGTTAAAAAAGAAATGTCCGCTTTTTTCAAAACCAGCTAGCGCTCTTTCTTTATTTACTTTCCTTTTTATATGGGAGTGTCCAGTCTTCCAATATATTGTCTCACAATTATTTTTCTTAAGAATTTTGTCTTTTAAATATAATCCAGTAGATTTTACATCGACAATAAACTTAGA
>CACHPL010000010.1 GCA_902581795.1 uncultured Pelagibacteraceae bacterium
TTCACACCAATTATAAATCCTCCAGAAGTAGCTATTTTAGGTGTTGGTAAAACTTTTGATAAAATTAAAAAAGTTAACGGTCAATTTATTGTGAGAAAGATGCTTCCAATATCTCTATCTTATGATCACAGAGTAATTGATGGTGCTGAAGGCGCAAGATTTTGTGTACACTTATCTAAAAGTCTAGGTAAAGATTTTGCATTCAAGCTTGCAGTTTAAATGGATAAAAAACTATTTTCATTAATTTGTGCGGTCGGATGCTCTTTTCTTTGGGGTACAGCTTTTGTGGCCCAAGATATGGGAATGGATTATATTGGTCCTTGGACATTCTCTGCGGCTCGTTTAATTTTAGGCTTCTTAGCACTACTACCATTTTTTTTTATTTTTGAGTTTAAAAAAATCAAAGAGACAAAATTAAATTATAAATTTGTTGTAGGTTATATGTTTTTTTTAGGTTTTTTATTAGCTGGAGGAAATATTTTACAGCAGATTTCTCTAATTTATACTGATGTAGCAAACTCAGCGGTCTTTACAGTTTTGTATGTAGTTATAGTTCCAATAATTGCTTTTTTTCTTTTTTCAAAAAGAATTCATAAATCTATTTGGCCATCAGTAATGATGTGTTTGATCGGTGGTTTTCTTCTTAGTGAATTGGGTAATCTTAGAGTAAGGTTTGGTGACACTCTTGTAGTAATTGGTGCTTTTTTCTGGGCTTTTCATATTGTTTATATTTCTAAATTTTTAAAAGTTTTCAATTTTCCGATTACTATTGCTTCTTTTCAATGTCTTACTGCTGCAATATTTTCTTCTATTCCGATGTTTGCTTACGAATATGTCTCATTAAAAGTTTTATCGTTAGAAGCAGCTGAATTACTTTATGCAGGAGTTTTATCTAGTGGAATTGCTTTTATGCTTCAAATTCTAGCTTTACAAAATATTTCTCCTGCCCCAGCTGCAATTATTTTTTCTTTAGAAGGTGTATTTGGATCAGTAGCTGCATGGATAATATTAAACCAATACCTCAACGAATATAAAATCATGGGAATTATAATTATTTTATCAGCTGTTATTTTTTCACAACTGGCTCCTTTGTATGATAAAAGAAGATATGGACGAAACTAATTCAGGCTACGCAAAACAAGTAGGTGGACTTAAAGGTAAAAAAATAGATAGCGCTACTTTTGAGTACGAAACCGAAGTTAAAGAAATACATCTCAATACTGCTGGGATGGCACATGGAGGATTTCTTACTTTTATTGCAGATACTGGAATGGGAAATGCAGCACATCAATCAGCTGATAATAAAAGATGTGTAACAATATCTTTAGAAATGAAGTTTATATCTGCTGCTAAACTTGGAGATAAATTAGTAGCAAAGGTTAAGGTTCAAAAAAAAACTAATACACTAGTTTTTCTAACATGCGAAATTATTAATGCTGAAGGTATAGTGGCAGTCACATCTGGTGTTTGGAAAATTTTAAAAATAAATAAATAAAATTAAATATTTTTTCTTCTATAATTTAAATACCCAAATATTAATAAGCCAAAAAATGCGAAAGGATAAACAATTGCTTTATTTGGTCTTTCTGGATTTTCAATTTTAAAATTACTTATAATATCACCTATCTGCATTCCAGATTTTTTTGCCTCCCCTTTCCAGTTTAATTTATCGACAGTAACTTGATCGTTTTGATCTATCAATGTTACACCGTATTCCTCTAAATTATATTCTTTTTCAAATTTTCTTTTATCAATAACAAATAACTTATATCTTTCTCCGTACTCAGAAACCCTGGTTACTTTAATGTGAACTTCTTTGGCAGGATCAAAAGAGAGATTTTGAATAGTTTCTGCTGAAAGTTTTTGTTCATTAAATTTTGGATAAAATTTACTTAAAACATAGTCTGGAGCCAAAAATGATAAAGAAATAATTAAAAATGCAATAGTTTCATACCACTTTAATTTATTTATAAACCATTGTTGAGTAGCAGCAGTAAAAATTAATATTCCCGTTAAAGAAGTAGCTATTACAATTAAAGCCTGCCAAAAACTATCTACACCGATTAACAAAAGTTCATGATTAAATAAAAATACGATAGGTAAAATTCCTGTTCTTAAACTATACCAAATTGCTTGAAGTCCAGTTCTTAAAGGATCACCGCCTGAAATAGCAGCAGCTGCGTAAGAAGCTAATCCAACTGGTGGTGTTACATCGGCCATCAAACCAAAATAAAATACAAATAAATGGACTGCTATTAGTGGAAAAATAAAGCCAGATGCATTTCCCACATCAACAAGGACTGTTGCCATAAGCGATGCTACCACAACATAATTTGCAGTAGTTGGAAGACCCATTCCTAAAAGCAAACAAAGTATAATGGTAAGTAGTATTAATATTATTACATTGTCTCTAGCTATTGTCTCTATAACTATAATTAAGTTAGTACTGAGTCCTGTAGAACCAACCGCTCCTACTATTATACCGGCAGTAGCAATCGCAATTCCAACAGCTACCATATTGATTGCGCCTTTTTGAAGACCAATAATTGTTTGATTGTACCAATCAATCAAGCCAGTTTTAAAATCTGGATTTTTAATAATACGGTTTACTAAATTTACTAAGACCAAAGAAAGAGTAGCATAAAAAATTGAAAACCCAGCGGTATATCTCATATAAACAAGTAAAAAAATTAAAACAAAAATTGGTATTAAAAAATGTAATCCTGATAAAAAGGTTTTCTTAAGATGTGGAACATCAGCGTCATCCATACCTTTAAGACCTAATTTAAGAGCCTCTAAATGAGATATATAAAATAAAGCAATATACGAAATAATAGCTGGTAAAAAAGCGTGCTTAACAACTTCAAAATAAGTTACTCCAATGAAACTAGCCATTACAAAAGCAGCGGCTCCCATTACTGGAGGCATTATTTGACCATTAACTGAAGACGAAACTTCGATAGCTCCTGCTTTTTCCTGGGAGAAACCAGTTTTTTTCATAATTGGAATTGTGAAAGTTCCAGTCGTGACAGTGTTTGCAATTGATGAACCTGAGATCATACCTGTCATTCCAGATCCTAATATTGCAGCCTTAGCTGGACCTCCTCGCATTTTACCAACCATTGCAAAAGCTAAATCTAAAAAATATTTTCCTCCACCAGCAGTTTCTAATAGGGCCCCAAATAAAACGAATAAAAATATGAAGTCTACCGATACTCCTATTGGTATTCCGAAAATTGCCTCTTGATCAAACCATTGAAAACCAACCAATCTTTTTACAGAAAGACCACCGTGAGAGATTATATCTGGAGCATATTTGCCAAAATAAGAGAATAGTAGAAAACAAACTGCGATAATAACTAAAGGTAAACCAATTGCCCGTCTTGTGGCTTCTAAAAGAATTACAATACCAATTGCCCCTATAATAAGTTCCACTGGAACTTTGAAACCGAACATTTCTTTTACTAAAAGTATTCCTCCTCTATTTACTAAGTCGTCATAAAAAAAATAAATATATAAACAACAAAACGCGGCAACTATACTTATTAGGACATCAATTACTGAAATTTTTTTTCCTCTTACTGTTGGAAAAATCAAAAAAGCTAGGGTTAAAGCAAAGCCTAAGTGAATGGCTCTTGCTGGTAAACCTTTAAACATTCCAAAATTAAACCAAAAAGGAAATGGAGAAGCATACCAAAGTTGGAAGAATGTCCAGAGAATAGCGATGCCAAAAACTATTTTTAAATGAATTCCTGTTAAATTTCGAGTTGGTGAAATATCTTCTTGAATTTTGTCTTTAATCTTATTCTTAACGTTTTGATTCATTTTAATTAAGATACATTATTATAAAAAAAAAGGCCCAATAAATATTGGGCCTTTTTAATTTAATTATGTATTAAGATTACATTAATCCAGCTTCTTTATAATACTTAACTGCACCTGGATGTAGTGGAGCTGATAAACCATCAGCTATCATATTTTTCTTTTCCAGTGGTCCAAAAGCTGGGTGTTGAGCTCTGAAATCATCAAAGTTTTCCATTACCGCTTTTGTTACTAAGTATACAAGTTCTTCAGAAACATTAGCACTTGTTACAACAGTAGCTTTTACACCGAATGTTGTAGCATCTTTTTTCTGATTTGAGTAAGTACCTGCTGGTATTACAGCTTTAGCATAATAGTCAGCTCCGTCAATTAAACCTTGAACTGGTGCGCCAGTCAAATTAATCGGGCTTGCTTTTGCTTTACAAGTTGCTGCCTGCTCCATAGCACCATTTGGAAATCCTACTGAATATCCGAATGCATCTATTTTTCCATCGCAAAGAGCTTTTACTTGTTCAGATGAAGTAAGTTCTGTAGTTGCTTTGAACATACTCATATCTGCTCCCATAGCTTTCATTAATTCTTCCATAGTTCCTCTTTGACCAGAACCTGGGTTACCAATGTTAACTGTTTTTCCTTTTAAGCCTTTGAAATCTTTAATTTTAGATTTTTTACTAGCCCAAATTTGGAAAGGTTCATTGTGAACAGAAAATACAGCTCTTAAATCGCTAAACTGCTTTCCTTCCCATTTGCTTGAACCGTTATAAGCATGGAACTGCCAGTCTGACTGAGCAACACCAAATTGAAACTCACCATCTTTAATTTGTCCAATATTGTAGTTAGAACCACCTGTTGAAGGTGCAGTACATCTATAAGCTTTAGCTGTACCTTTTTTTCTTCCGTGCTCAGCACTTATCGCTTGTTTGTGCAACATTTTACAAATGGCGTTACCAGTTTGGAAATAAACTCCAGTTGGTCCACCTGTTCCAATTGTAAAAAACTCAGCAGCTTTTGCTACCGACATCATCGGTAAAGATAATGCAAATAACATTGCTATAGCCGAGATAGTAGAGATTATTCTCTTCATTTTTCCCCCTTGTCTTAATTGTATAATTAAATAAATCGTATCAATACGCTAAGGGTATTGTAAAACTAAATAACTTAATTTGGACGTTTATTTTTATTATGAATCTACAGTGTTTTTGACCACTCAACTAATTTATGAGTTCCCTCCACAACATTTGGAGCATATTTTTTAACAAGATCATCATCTAGTTTTTTACCACTACTAATGTTTTTCAGAAAAAAATCTCCTTCAAAATCAGTGTAACTGAGCCTTGCTAGCATTTTTTTTGAATTAAAACCAAAATCTGAACCAGGTAAAAGAGCAACACCAGTTTTATTGATTATATCATCACACATTTCTGCAGAGCTTCTAAATTTAGAATTTAAAAACTCGGGCATTAAATAAAATGCACCTTCAGGTGGATTAATTAAAACTTTATTGGATTTCAAATTATTAAAAACATAATTGCCTACAAGTTTTAAAATTGATCTTGTTTTATT
>CACHPL010000011.1 GCA_902581795.1 uncultured Pelagibacteraceae bacterium
AAAAAAAATAAATAAAGGTATTAAAAATCCAAAAAAAACATTGAAAGCAATCCTATAAGATAAAGCTTTTGATCCTTTATTTAAGAATGGCAAAACAAATAATATCAAAATAAATGGAAATATAAAAAAAAAGTAATTTTCTCTTGATAAACAAACCAACCCTAAAAAAATTCCAGCTAAATATTGAAATTTATTTAATTTAAATTGAAGTAAATAAATTGCAATAGTTAAAAATAATAAGGAAATATAGTTGGCCCAAGGTAGCCATGGAATAGGATGGTTACAAATTATTATAAAAAAAGTAATAAAAGCATAAAAATTGTTAGTTAGTTTTTTAACTGTTAGAGAGATAAATAAAACACTTGTTATATAGACAACGATTGTAAAAATATTAATATATAATAATTTATTTCCAAAAATATTTATTATTAATGAATGTAAAAATGTTGTAAGAAATCCATATTGTATCCAAATTTCTTTGTATGGTTTTTTTCCCTCAAGCAAATCAATTGCATTTGAAAATATCAATCCGTGATGGTGACCATCGTAAACATGCACATATACATCGAAAGATATTAGAAATGAAAAAATAATTAATATTAATATTCCAAATAAAAATTTATTTTGATAGAAAAAATTTTTATTAAGCATCAATTAATTCTTTGAGTCGATCTCTTTCTGCCCTTCTGTTATTGCCTCGTCTATTAAAGGTTTCCATTTGATGTAAAGTTTTTTTATTATATTTTTATAAAACTCCCTTTTTTCAGGTGTAAAATCTTCGGTCGAATTAATTAATTCTTTAGAGAGTTTTTTTGAAACTTTCTTGTCAGCAAAAATGTTAGAAAGTTGATTTTCAATAACTGGCTCTACAAGCTTTATCATCAGTATAAAAGAAAAAACTACTAATAAAAAAATTACAACAGCTTTTTTATAAAAATCCATTTTACTGTTTATCCCTAAATGCATTGTTAAAAAAAACTAAATCAGCATGTAGCCAATTAACAAAAGAATAATTATTAATTTTCATAAATCTATATAGTTCGGAATTTAACACATTATCAATATTTAAATTTTTTATTTCTAGCATTTTAGTGGATAAATCTAGATACTCAATCACTATAACAGTTGGTGAATATTTTTTTAAATCAAAGCCCTTTAGAACTTCAAGTTCTAAACCCTCTACATCAATGCTTAAAAAGTCAAACTTATCATTTTTAAAAAAAGATTTTTCAATAACTGAATTTAAAGTGGTAGTTTTGATTTGCTTAACTTCTTTTACTTTTGCCTTTCTGTGTTCACTAACTTTTTTATCAAGAGTATTTATTGGTGATTTATCATGATAAAAAAACAAATCTCGCTTTTCTTCTTTGGAAGATATAGCGCCATTAAAATTAAAATCACCACTCCTAGCATAATTAAAAAGTTTTATATTTTCGTTATCTAAGTCTATATTAATACCTCTCCAACCTTTTTTATTAAGTAAATAAGTATTATTATTTGATACCGGGTGTTGACATCCAACATCTATATATCTTCCATTTTTTTTGTCTTTAAAAATATAATCAACAATTATATCAATTCCGCCAAAAGAATAATAATTTTTTTTAAACTTAATTTTTTTGTGTAAAATATTAAAGTAGTTATATAGCGAATGATAAACTTTACTCATTATGATTTTCTAATTTAAATAATTTAAAAAAGTTTTTTGTAGTAAATTTTTTAACAGTTTCTTCAGTTTCGTTTTTTATTTTTGACATAAATTTAAGAGTATGAACTATATTACAGGGCTCATTTACTTTTCCTCTCATAGGATCAGGTGATAAATATGGTGAGTCTGTTTCAATCAAAATTCTATCATTCGGTATTGAAAAAAAGGTATCCCTTAAATCATTAGTTTTTTTAAATGTTATAATTCCACTTGCTGAAAAATAACAGCCTAAATCTAGAAGTTTATGTGCAAATTCTTTACTTCCGGTAAAGCAGTGCATTAAAACATTAAATCTTTTATTTTTTATTTCACTTCGCAAAATGTCCAAAGTATCTTTTTCTGCATTTCTTGTATGAACAACTAGTGCTTTGGATGTTACTTGACTTGCTTCAATATGCTTTAAAAAACAACCAATTTGTTGACTTTTGTCGGAGTGGTTATAGTAAAAATCTAATCCACTTTCACCAATACCTATGATTTTGTCATTTGATATTGATTTGTTTTTAATATTTTCAGCGCTTAAATCTTTATAATTTTTTGCTTCATGCGGGTGTATTCCGTATGTTCCGTAAACATTATTATTTTTATTAACGATCTCTATAATTTTATTAAAACTCTCATCTTTGGTACATATGGTGAGAAAACATCCTACCCCAGCTTTTTTAGCTCTATTTAGAACTTCGGTAAGATTATTTATCAAGGGCTCGTAGTCCAAGTGACAATGTGAATCAACTATCATTTTCTATTTTTTTAAATAAGATTTTACTCATATTTATGGTGTTACCAGGTTTTGGTATTTTATTATTCTCTATATTTTTTAATAAAATATCTTCTTTTTTTAAACTTAAAGTTTCAAATATTTTTTCAATTGATTGGGGTATAATTGGATAAAGCAGCACACCAATAGATTTAATTTGATTCAAAATACAATATAAGACTGTATTCATTCTTGCAGGGTTAGTTTTTTTGAGTTTCCAAGGTTCTAAATCGTTAAAATATTTATTAGAATCAAAAGAAAAATTAATAACTTCCTTAATATATTGGTTTAGTTCTTGATTATCCATCATGATTTTTAAAGAAGGTAATTTATCGATTAAATTACTTATTAATTGCTTGTCTCTTTCATCAAGCTTATCAGGAGCTGGAATTTTAGAATTGCAATTTTTTTCAATAAAAGAAAATACTCTTTGGCATAAATTTCCAAAGTTATTTGCTAAGTCATTATTTATACAGTTTTTTAAGTTTTCTAAAGATATACTTCCGTCGTATCCTAACGATACTTCTTTAATTAGGTAATATCTTAGTTGATCTACTCCATAGTTTTTAATTATTTCTATAGGATCCAATATATTTCCTAATGATTTAGACATTTTTTTATCTTCTGATAGTATCCACCCATGTCCATAAACTCTTTTTGGAGGATGAAGTTTTGCTGCCAGTAAAAAAGCAGGCCAATATATAGCATGAAACCTCAATATATCTTTACCTATAATGTGTAAATCAGCAGGCCAAAATTCTTTGTACAATTTATTTTCAGTGTTTGGAAAATTTAAAGCACTTATATAATTTGTTAAAGCGTCTAACCAAACATAAATTATATGTTTGTTGTTACTTGGTACTGGAATTCCCCATGTAAAAGATGTTCTGCTAACAGATAGGTCTTTTAATCCTTTCTGAACAAAGTTAATTACCTCGTTTCTTCTAGCTGTGGGAAGTATGAATTTGGGATTTTTTTTATAAAACTCTAATAGTTTTGTGCCCCATGAAGAAAGTTTAAAAAAATAAGACTCCTCCTCAACCCACTCAACCTTAGAACCGGAGATTTTGGATTTTTTTACTCCGTTTTCATCTAAAATCTCATCTTCATCGTAATAAGCTTCATCTGATACTGAATACCAACCGCTATATTTATCCAAATATATATCACCGGACTTTT
>CACHPL010000012.1 GCA_902581795.1 uncultured Pelagibacteraceae bacterium
AAGAATTGTCAACATTAATACTTTTGTATGTGCTTAATATACAGTCATACTGAGATCTTAAAAAATGAACTCTTGATCTTGATAATTTATTGGTAATCCACTTTTTTTTTCTATCTACAGAAAAGCAATCTTTTGAAATGGCGATTTTGGCATCTACAAAAGGAAGTAGGTTTTTCTTTTTTGATAAAAAATAACTTTTGTAAAAAATTTTAGCTTTATCTTTTAATATTCCGATTTTAACATCAATTTTTTTATTCTTTAAGATATTTTTAGCTTTATTTTGTGTACGTTTGTCTTCATCAATTATTGGATAATAAACTTTTTTAACCTTTTTTTTTATAATTTGATTTACACATGGATTTGTAACTCCGTAATGCACGCAAGGTTCAAGAGTAATATACATTGTTGAGTCTTTAAAGTTTTTATTAGTCTTCAAAGCGTTGACTTCGGCATGCGGTCTTCCTTTAATCGATGTCACACCTGATGATATAACTGAGTTATTTTTCACAACAACGCAACCTACAGAGGGATTTTCTTTCGTGGACCCTAGATGTTCATTGGCTCTTTTGAATGCTAATTCCATAAATTTTTTTTCTGAATAATTGTTATGATTTTTAATCATTTAATGTTTCAAGTTTAAAGATCGTTCTTGAAGAATTAATCTTTAGATTTACCGCCCAATTCATCGATGTATTCTCCAAATTCACCGATTTCTTTAAAGTTAGTATATACAGAAGCAAATCTAATGTAGGCAATTTTATCTAGCTCTTTTAATGCTTCCATTACTTTTTTTCCTATAAGACTAGATGGAATTTCTGATTGACCCATTTCCTCAAGCTCTCTAGAAATTTTTGTTACAACTTTTTCTGTTGTTGAAGGATCAATGGGTCTTTTTTTTAAGGCTGTAAAAAGGGATTTGGCTAATTTTTCTCTATCGAATTCTGATCTTCTTCCATTTTTTTTTAATACAGTAAGTTCTCTGAATTGTACTCTTTCAAAAGTAGTAAATCTTTGCCCGCCATTACAAGTACAAAGTCTTCTTCTTCTTATTGCGGTTCCATCTTCAGCTGGACGTGAGTCAACAACTGAAGTATCTTTTTCTTTACAAAAAGGACAAAGCATAAATTAGTTTTTAAACAAATGACTATATATAGGAAATTTTGAGCAAAGTTCAATTACTTCTTTTCTAACTTCGGACTCGGTTTTGCTATTATCATCAGGGCTTTGGGATAAACCTGTAATTACTTTAGTAATTAAATCTCCAATTTTTTTAAATTCATTTAATCCAAACCCTCTAGTTGTGGCTGCCTGAGATCCAAGTCTAATTCCCGATGTTACAGTCATTTTTTCAGTATCAAATGGAATGCCATTTTTATTGCAAGTTATATTTGCCTTACATAAACTTATTTCAGCAGCCTTACCTGTTACATTAAATGGCCTCAAATCTACAAGCATTAAATGAGTATCTGTTCCACCCGAAAAAATCTTAAAACCATTATTTTTAAGTGTTTCTGATAAAATTTTTGCATTGGCGAGTACAGATTTTATGTAATCTCTAAAACTAGGTTGTAATGCTTCATGAAATGCAGCAGCTTTGGCCGCTATCACATGCATCAATGGCCCGCCTTGATATCCAGGAAATACAGCAGAGTTGAATTTTTTAATTAGATCCTCTCTGTTTGTTAAAATAATTCCGCCTCGTCCGCCTCTTAAAACTTTATGAGTTGTTGATGTAACAACATCAGCGTATTCAATAGGGTTTGGATATCCTTTGCCTGCAACTAATCCAGAAAAGTGTGCCATATCTACCATTAGATAAGCTTTGACGCTGTCAGCAATTTCTCTAAATTTTTTAAAATCAATTATTCTAGAATATGCACTACCTCCAGCTATTAATATTTTTGGATTATGTTCTAAAGCTAATTTTTTAATTTGATCATAATCAATCAGACCTGTTTCTTTATCAACTTCGTAATGAAAAGCTTTAAGCCACTTACCAGATAAGGAAACTTTTGCACCATGGGTTAAGTGTCCCCCTGAGTTTAAACTCATACCAAGTATAGTGTCTCCAGGATTTAGTAGAGCAAGATATACAGCTCCGTTTGCTTGCGCTCCTGAATGTGGTTGCACATTTGCAAACTTACTATTAAATAATTTTTTAACTCTATCTAAAGCCAACTCCTCTGCCTTATCAACAAATTCACATCCTCCATAATATCTTTTTCCAGGATAACCTTCTGCATACTTATTAGTTAGAATTGATCCTTGGGCATCTAAAACTGCTTTTGAAACAATATTTTCTGAAGCAATTAGTTCTATATGCTGCTGTTGTCTTTGAAGTTCAAGTTGAATTGATTTATATAAATCCGGATCTCTAGATGATAAATCTTTATCAAAATAATCCTGATAACTTCCATTTATATCGCTCTTAATTTTAGACATAATAAATAAACTCTCTATACTTTTTTAACTCTTCTAAGGTGTCTCCCACCTTCGAATTTTGTACTAAGAAAAATATTAACTAATTTTAAGGCAGTTGATTTTTTAGTTAATCTTGATCCTAAGGCAATTATATTAGCATTATTATGCTTTCTAGACAAACTGGTAGAAGACTTATTATAGCAAACTGCAGCTCTTATTTTTTTGATTTTATTTGCTGACATGGCCATTCCAGTGCCCGATCCGCAAACTAGTATACCAATATTGCTTTTTTTGAAAGCTACGTTTCTAGCTAATCTTTTGGCGAAGTCAGGATAGTCAACAGATTTATCTGTTTTGGGACCTAGATCCTTTATAATGATTTTCTTTTTTTTTAGGTTTTGTTTTATTATTTCTTTTAATTTAAAACCAGCGTGATCAGAAGATATAGATATTTTTTTAAATAACAGCTTCAAATTAATTAAATCTATTTTCTAATAAACAAGCTACAATATGAATTCTATTTTGTTCACCACCATTAAAAAAATTGTGGTATCTTGTGTTATTTGTAATCCACACGTTGCCAGTAGCCGGCATGTGTTTAGCAACATCTTCGATAACCATTTTGCATCCAGGGTTAGTAATAATAGGTATGTGAAGTCTAGGCTCGGGATCTTTGTGCCAGCTTAAAGTTGATCTAGGTTCTTTTAATAAAATTCTGACTCTACCGAGTTTAAATTTAGATCTTAAAATTTTGTAAACTTTCTCAAAATAAGTATTTTTAAACTCACTTCTAATTTCAGTATATTTAGACTCATCAATTGGTTTGTCTCTCATTACCTCTTTTCCTGAAGCATCTGGTTTTGTCCAGTAAACTCCTCTTACATTATGACCTTTAACTGAGTCTTCATCACCAGGAATTTGATTCATTGGTATAGCATGAAAATTTGTAATGCCTAAAGTTTGGTATTTTGATTTTTTTAAAATTTTTCCAAGTTCGTTTTGAAGTCTAGAAATGTCAAATTTTAAGTTAGGAACCTCATAAAAATCTTGAAATAATTTAGTGTTAGACATAAGAGACAATTAATATACTTTTTATATTATGAATAATAATATATTT
>CACHPL010000013.1 GCA_902581795.1 uncultured Pelagibacteraceae bacterium
TGATACATTTTATAGTATGTCCACTATGGCAACCACTTCAATCGAAGAGATTTCAAATGTATCTGGAGGGCCAAAAATGTTTCAAATATACATACACAAAACAAAAGGTTTGACCGATAATTTAATTGACCGATGTAAAAGATCAGGTTTTAATGCAATGTGTCTTACTGTAGATACAATAGTAGCTGGTAACCGTGAAAAAGATCATAGATGGGGATTTACTACACCACCAAGATTAACATTAAAAAGTTTAATGAGTTTTGCTGCACATCCAATATGGGCAATAAATTATCTTACACATGAAAAATTTCAATTAGCAAATGTTTCCCACTTAACCAAGAAAGGATCTTCAATTGCCAAAGGTGTAATGGAATATATAAATGAACAATATGATCCTGCAATGAGCTGGAAGGATGCAGAGTACTGTATTAAAAGGTGGGGCGGTCCATTTGCTTTAAAAGGAGTCATGTCAATCGAAGATGCCAAAAGAGCAGTCGATATCGGAGCAAGCGCTATCATGCTCTCCAATCATGGTGGAAGACAATTAGATGGATCAAGAGCACCGTTTGATCAACTACAAGATATAGCAGAAGCTGTTGGTGGAAAAATTGAAATAATTTTAGATGGAGGTATAAGAAGAGGGACTCATGTACTTAAGGCATTGTCTTTAGGAGCAACAGCATGTAGTTTTGGAAAAGGATACTTGTTTGCATTAGGAGCCGCTGGTCAAAGGGGGGTCGAAGCTATGTTGCAAAGAATGCATGATGAAATTAGGCGCGACATGATATTAATGGGGTGTAAATCTATTAAGGAATTAAATAAAACTAAAATAGCGTATAGATAATTATGAAGTTAGCCAAAAGTTTAAACAGGTTAGGAACAGAAACTGCTTTTAGTGTTCTTGCAGAGGCAAAAAAGTTAGAAGCTGCCGGAAAGCCTATGATACATTTAGGATTAGGCCAGCCTGATTTTAAAACACCAAAGCATATTGTTGACGCAGCAAAAAAAGCTCTAGATGATGGTCACCACGGTTATGTTTTATCAAACGGAATTCTTGAATGCAGACAATCAGTATCTAGAAAAATTAAAAAACTTTACAGTCAAGATATAGATCCAGAAAGAATAATAATAATGCCAGGTGGAAAGCCAACTATGAGTTATGCAATTCAATGCTTTGGTGAGCCAGGTGTTGAAATTATTCACCCTACTCCTGCATTTCCAATTTATGAGTCTATGATTAATTTTACCGGTTCTACCGCAGTTCCATACGACCTTACCGAAGACAAAAATTTAAAATTTAATCCGGAAAAAGTCTTATCTTTAATAACAGACAAGACTAGACTGTTAATTTTAATAAATCCGAATAATCCAACAGGTAGTTTTGTTGAAAAATCAGATATTGATGTATTAGCTGAAGGGCTTAAGAAGCATCCGCATGTTACAATTTTAAGTGATGAAATTTATAGTAGACAAATATTTGATGGAAAAGAGATGCCAACATTTTTTAACTATCCAGAATTGAGGGAAAGACTGATCGTTCTTGAGGGTTGGAGTAAAGCTTATTCAATGACAGGTTGGAGATTGGGATGGAGTTTCTGGCCACAAAATTTAGTTGAACATGTAAATAAGTTATTAATTAACAGCGTATCATGTGTAAATGCAGCTGCTCAGTTTGCAGGAATAGCAGCTTTAGACGGTCCTGACGACTCTATTAATGAAATGATGAGAAAATTTTCAATTAGAAGAAAACTCATACACGAAGGCTTGAATAATTTGCCAGGTGTAGAATGTAGTTTACCAGGAGGAGCATTTTATGCTTTTCCAAAAGTTATTGGAACAGGAATGAATGGTGCTGAATTTGCAAAAAAATGTATGCATGAAGCTGGGGTAGCAATTGTGCCTGGTACCGCTTTTGGAAAGACATCTATTGACTATGTTAGATTTAGTTTTGCTGCCTCTAGCGATAATATCTCACAAGCTCTAGAAAAAATCAAAAAGATGCTTGGTTAATTTAGGTATATTTTTTCTATATAATTTAATAACATTATAGAAAAAATGAATGATCAAATTCAATCAGAATTAAAAAAGATTTTTAATGGTAGATTTTCTACTTCAGTCTCTACGAGAACAAATTATGCTAGAGGTGAGGATACCTATGATCCAGTATTATCAAAAGCCGTAGTTTTTCCTGAAACTAACGATGAGGTTTCTAAAATTTTAAAACTTTGTAACGAACATAAGGTTCCAGTCGTCCCATTTGGAACCGGAACATCTTTGGAAGGAAATGTT